>DAOTUC010000167.1:0-10137 GCA_034437315.1 Anaerolineae bacterium | reverse complement strand
AAGAATTCGGAAGTCTTCAGCCGAGTATCTCAGAGACAACATTGATTTTCTGTAGTGTCAAAATCCGCTGCACAATGCGCTTTTTGAGACTTCCGAATTCTAATAACGATCCATTGGAAAACTCCAGTTAGATTTAGAGACTATTAAAAAATTCGCTCAGAGGCCTGTCCTCGGGACGGTGGCTGGCGCGATTATTGAAAACTCTCTTTAGGACAAAAACGAACTAAGCGAAACGATTTCGGCGCGCAAGAGTCGCCGCACCACTCAAATAAGGTATCAACCAACGAAGTGCTTGCCCTAGATGCGGCGGCAGGTCCGCCGCCTCAACAAATACAATATGGAGGCGTTAAATGCGTGTTAAGCGATTAGGTTACGTGTTGGTGCTCGTGCTGCTCGTCTCTTCGACGCTGGGATGCAACATTGGGGGACTCATTGGGTCGCGTGAGGACAAGGAGGTTGTTCCCACGGAAGCGCCGATGGATGATGAAGAGGCCGCGGCGACCAAAGTTGCTCCAGAAGAACCGGCCGAGGAGCCCCCGACTGAGGAGGCGATTGAGGAAGAAAAAGAGGAAGAGGAAGAGGTCATCGACCTATCGGGCGTCACCAAGGGACTGCAACAGCTGGATAGCTACCGCAGCCGCTTCGATATGACCTTCGATGGCGAATCGGAAGGGGAAATGGGCCAATGGTCACTCACCATGGAGATGGCCTACGTGCGCGATCCGTTCGCTCAACACATCGTCCTGAAAGGCGGTGAGATGGGGGTGGACCTCGAAGAAGGATTCGAGACCATTCAGATCGGCAATCGACACTATATGATCTTGGGCGAGGGAGAGTGTATCAGTCACGAGACGGAAGATGAAGAAGACGACCAGGATTTGGAGATCTTCGATCTGGACGACGTAATGGGCCAGCTTGAAGGCGCGCGCCGCGTTCGCCCGGACGAGGAAGTGAACGGCGTCACGTGCCGTCACTACGTGTTCGACGAGTATGCTGTAGATTGGCCCGAACTGAGCCTGAGCAAAGCGCGCGGCGAGTTATGGATCGCCGTCGATGGCGATTACGTCGTCAAGTACACGATGGAAGCCGAAGGCCAAAATCCAGCCACCCACGAGGAAGGGCGTATGGAATGGGTGTACGAGGTGTACGACGTCAATAAGCCGATCAACATCGAGCCGCCCGCCAGTTGTGAGGGGGACGAAGCGCAATATCCTATGATGTCCGATGCGACGAACATCTTCTCAATAAGCGGGATGTTGTCTTACCAATCAGCCAGTTCCTTCGACGATGTGCTCGATTTTTACCAACAGCGTATGCCGGAAGAGGGTTGGGAGGACACCGGTGAATCCTTCATCAGCGAGGGCAGCGCGATATTGGAATACGTGAAAGACGGACAGACCATCAACCTAAGCATTTCAGAGACCGACGAGGGCATTTCGGTGACGATCTTCGAAGGATGACGCCGAGCGGCTGTCGCCCTTCACAGGATAGGCCCTATTACTCGCCAGGCGTTTTCCACTGATCGGAAAGTGGTCATCTGGAAAACGCCCGTATTCAGAAAGGAAAACGGTATGTTAGTTCATAAAGAGAGGTTGAACGAGATCGCCGAGCGGGTGTTGGCCCTCTCCAGCGCCGATCAAACGGAAGCGCTGATCCTGAGCAACGATGAACAGCTGACCCGCTTCGCGTCCAACACGATTCACCAGAACGTCTCCGAGACCGACATCTCGGTGCGAGTGCGGGTCGTGTTCGGCAAAGCGCCGCACGCCAAGATAGGCGTCGCTTCGGGCAACGACGTGAGCGACGAGGCGCTCCAGCGAGTCGTCGAGTCGGCCGAGACAGCGGCCCGCTTCCAGCAGGAAAACCCGGATTTCCGCTCCCTCCCCGAGCCGCAACCGGTGCAGGAGGTGGACGCCTACACCGAGGCGACCGCCGCTTGCACACCGGAAGAGCGGGCCCAGGGCGCGGCCGAGATATGCGCGATGTCGCGCGCGAACGACCTGGAGGCGGCCGGCGCCTTCTCGACCACCGTGCAGGAACTGATGGTCGCCAACTCGTTGGGCGTGTCGGCCTACCACGCCAACACCCTGGCCCACATCGTGACCGTCATCATGGGGGCCGACAGTTCGGGCTATAGCTCGAAGACGTCGATGGACGTATCCGAGATCGATCCCCAGGCGGTGGGGCAGACGGCTGTGGACAAGGCGCTTCGCAGCCGACGACCGATCGACATCGCCCCCGGCGCATACACCGTCATCCTGGAAGAAGAGGCCGTGGCCGATATGTTGTTCACGCTGGGCTACATTGGCCTTGGAGCGCTGCCCGTCCAGGAAGGGCGCAGCTTTATGTGCGGGCGCTTCGGCGAACAGGTCACGGGCGAACGGATCAGCATCTGGGACGATGGCCTTGACCCGCGCGGCTTGATGTACCCGTTCGATTACGAGGGTACGCCCAAGCAGCGCGTATCGTTGATCGAGAACGGCGTCGCCAAAGGCGTGGTCTACGATTCCTTCACCGCCGGTCGCGAGGAAGGAAAGGAATCGACCGGTCATAGCCTGCCCGCGCCCAACAGTATGGGCCCATTACCCTTGAACCTGTTTATGGCGCCGGGCCAGGCTTCCAAGGAAGAGATGCTCGCCTCCACCGAGCGCGGCATCTGGGTGACGCGCTTTCACTACACCAACCCAGTTCATCCGGTCAAGACGGTCCTCACCGGCATGACGCGCGATGGCACATTCCTGATTGAGAACGGACAGATCACACAGCCGCTCAAGAACCTGCGTTTTACCCAGAGCATCCTGGAGGCTTTCGCCAACGCCGAGATGTTAGGCCCTGAACTGAAATTGGTCAAGTCGGGCTGGGGCGGCTTTTCCCGTTGCGTACCGGCGGCCAAGATTCACGAATTCCAGTTCACGGGCGCAACCGAGTTTTAGAGGGAGGATAATGATGCGAGAACTGACAGACCGCGCTTTAAATCTGGCCCAGACCAAGGGCGCGACGTATGCGGATATGAGAATTGTAAATCGCGAGACGCAGACCATCGGCGTGAAGAACGGCGTCGTGCAGGAATTGGCGCTGGATAGCACATCGGGCTTTGGCGTGCGCGTGATCGCCGACGGCGCCTGGGGCTTCGCCAGCAGCCACCTTCTCACGCCCGACGAGGTTGACCGCGTCGCTGCGTTGGCCGTCCAGATCGCCAAGGCCAGCGCGCTGACCAAGATCGACGACGTGGACCTGGGCCCGCCCGAAGTGCACGTCGATACCTACAAAACCCCGGTCGAGATCGACCCGTTCGCCGTACCGTTGAACGACAAGGTCTCCTTGCTGTTGGACGCCGATCGCGAGGCCCGAGCCGTCAAAGGCGTGGCGGTCGCCCGGTCGAGCCTGGCCTTCATCCGCGAGCAGAAGACCTTCGCCAGCACGGAGGGCAGCCACATCGAGCAAGAGATCGTCGAAAGCGGCCTGGGTCTGGTCGCGATGGCTGTGGGCGAAGGAGAGATGCAACAACGCTCCTATCCCAATTCCTTCGGACGACACCAGGGAACGGCCGGTTACGAATTTATCCAGCAGTGGGACCTGGTCGGCAACGCCCGCCAGATGGGCGAGGAGGCCGTAGCGCTCCTGAGCGCGCCTCAGTGCCCCGGCAAAATCACCACCCTCATCCTGGACGGGCCGCAATTGGCCCTGCAAATTCACGAATCGTGCGGGCACCCTATCGAGTTGGATCGGGTGTTTGGCACAGAGGCCGCCTATGCCGGGTCCAGCTTTCTCACGCCGGAAAAGTACCGCGCGTTCCGCTACGGTTCGGACATCGTGCACATCACCGCCGACTCGGTGACGCCCACAGGCTTGGGCTCCTTCGGTTACGACGACGAGGGCGTGCCCGCCCAATCGACCGATATCGTCAAAGACGGCCTGTTCGTCGGTTATCTGACCTCGCGGGAGACAGCGACCCAGTTGCGGCGCATCCATCCCAACGCCCCCGCCCGCAGCAACGGCGCGATGCGGGCCGACGGCTGGAATCGTATCCCTCTGATTCGAATGACCAACGTCAGCCTCCAGCCCGGCGAGTGGACGCTGGACGACCTGATCGCCGACACCGACGACGGGGTCTACATGCTCACCAACAAGAGCTGGTCGATTGACGACAAACGACTCAATTTCCAGTTCGGCGTCGAACTGGCCTACGAGATCAAAAACGGCAAACTGGGCCGCATGCTCAAGAACGGCACCTATACCGACATCACACCCCATTTCTGGGGGAATTGTGACGCGATCTGCAACGCCGAACATTGGCACGTTTGGGGGACGCCTAACTGCGGCAAAGGGCAACCCGGTCAGGTGGCACACACCGGACATGGGGCCGCCCCGGCCCGCTTCCGCGACGTCCAAGTGGGCGTGATGAAATAAAGGGATACATTTTCCTTCATGACAAATTGTCCAAGTTGTCGTCGCGCGATTCCAGACGACGCGCTGCTATGCCCATACTGCGGCGTCAGGTTGACGAAACAGCCCTCGGCGGCTCCCGCTTTTTCGATCCCGCCATCCCTCCTGCGCTCTATCGTCATCATGTTCTCCATCTGGAGCCTGGTGTGCGCCTTCTGCACGCTTTCCTCCTACTTCCTGGGCGCCCGCACGTCTCTACTCCGCCTTGGCCCGATCCTGGACTCTCGCCCCACGGACACCCCCACGCCCCCCTCGTGGTTGGACGGGCTGGATCAACCGAGCGCGACGCCTGGGGCGGACGAAACGGCCCCGCCAGGGACAGATCAGCCCACGCCGGAAGCGATTCCTTCTCCCACCCCCGTTCTCACCGTGACGACGGAGGGAGCGGACGCCAATCCGCTCGATTCACCGCTTGACTTGTGATGATTTTATGACGATCTACCAACTTGAAGCATCCCAATACGGGATAGCGCGCCCCCTTTTCCGGGACCTGTGCTATCACCTGGCCATCTTCTCCGCCCTGGAGGGAAACTCACCCGCACGGGTCGCGGTGAACGACGTCGACGATCCACAGGCCGCTTTCGTCTGGGATCAGGTCGAGGGTGGGTTTTACCTGGGCGGGAGCGACGACGACGACGGGTTCAATCGGGCGCTGAACGCCTGGATTTTGGAGGCGATTTATCCGGAGGCGCGAGCGATCCCCCACCTGGTCGATTTCACGCTGAACTATGCGCCGGATGTTTGGGAGGAGGCGCTGGACGTCATCCTGAGCGGAATCGGCGCGTTAAAGCACCGGCGCAAACATTTCGCCCTGGAGCAGTTGACCATCGCCGACTGGCGCGCGCGCATCCCGGAGGGTTTCGATATGGTGCGCGTGGACGGGGAGTTCCTGGCCCGGACAGAGCTGAAGAATATAAATCATATCCAGCGCTGGGTGACGAACTCTTGGCAGTCGATCGAGAATTTCGAGGCTCGCGGTGTGGGCTTTTGCCTGCTCCACGGCGACGTGATCGCCAGTTGGTGCATCGGCGATTACGTCGCTGAAAAGGGCAAGGCGTATGAGATCGGCATCCACACCGACGAGAACCACCGGAGACAGGGCCTCGCGACCCTGACGACAGCCGCCGCTGTGGACCACTGCCTTTCACGAGGCGCGGAGCAGATCGGTTGGCACTGCTGGAGCAACAATCTGGCCTCGGCCGCGACCGCCCGCAAGGTCGGGTTCGTGCAGACGGTTGAACACCCGGTCTACCACGCCTGGTACAACCAATTCGACAATTTGCTGGTCAAGACGAATTTCTGCTTCCAATGGGCGCAGTACGAAGAGGCGACGACCTATTACGAGCAGGCGCTCGTTATGCAGGAACAGCAAACGGACGATTTTCTCAATTCCGACATCTACCCCGATCTGCCGGATGGGTGGCTTCACTACCGGGCCGCTTGCGCCTGGGCGCAGTTGGGAGAAAATGAGGCCGCTTTCGAGCGCCTGTACCGGGCGCTCGACGATGGATGGCGGGATTGGACCCGCGCGGCGGAGGACGACCCACTGGCAAATCTGCGCCAGACGCCGGCGTGGCGCGCCCTGATAAACGAAGCGAGAAAGAAGACGACGACCTGAAATAACGACGTGTTCGACCAGGTTGGTTGGGGCGTATACAAAACTTGGAGGAGTCACGTTTTCTGCCGCTATGCCGATGATTGAAATCACCGGCTAATGCCCCCAAAGTGCGTTAAAACGCACTAAAAAGCGGCATTCCAACCTGTTTCCAAGAGGTTTCGAGTGTCAGCGCAGCGTTTCAAGTTTCAACGCTCCGCGCGGCAGCGGCGAGGCCATCAAGTTGGTTCTCCCCCAACAATTATATGCGCTCAGATCAGGCCGCGTCCGGCTCGGCGGCCCATTCCGCCACGTTGCGCTGTTCGGTGCTGAAATTGACGCCCACCAGCGTGACCGGCTTACCCTGCCCGCGATACGGCTCAGCGTAGCCCTGTTCCCGAATTTGCGCCAGCGCCGCCGCCGCGCTCTGGTCGCACTTGAATTCGAAGATGTAGATGTGCTCCGGCAGGGACATCAGCACGTCAATCCGCCCGCGACTGGTCAACACACTGCTGTGCGCCGCGCCGCCGGTGGCGGACATCATCAAGTAAAAGAGGGTGTGGAAATAGGCTTCATCCCGTTTCGTCTCGATGTCGTAGGGAATCGAGGCAAAGATGGCCGTCATCGCGATGAAGAACGCTTCCAGGTCGCCTGCTTGCAGGTGTTGCGCGAGCTGCAGGACGTGGGAATTAACGGTCGGCGCGACTCCCTGAGTCATCAACAACAGCGATTTGGAAAACGAGCTCTTGACCTCCTGGTTAGGATAACCAAGCGTATAAATATACTCCTCTACCTGGGTAATCGTCAGGTAACCCGTCTGGAAAAGCAACGCCTCAGGCGAAAGACGCTCCAGATCGAAAGCGCCAAAGACCGATGGGTCAGTTTGCAACCCCTCCAACTCGGGCAAGGCGTACCGCTGTTCGCGTAGCAAATTGACGAGAAACGTTGGCGTGCCGGTCTCGAACCAGTAGCTGCCCAACGCCATCTCTCTGAGCGCATAAAGCGTCGAGAAGGGATTGTAGACCCTGATATTCCGGCTGGAAAAGCGATAGCCGTCATAGTAGCGCGCCAATGCGTCCACGACCTGATCTGGCGTCCGTCCGGTTTCGGTCGCCATATGCTCAATGTGGGCCTGGAAACAGTCCGCCAACTCGGCCTGCGTGTAGCCCAACAGTGCGGCATACTGCGTGCTCATCGTGATGTCATACAGGTTATTCAACGCGGAAAAGACCGAGACACGGCTAAAGCGCGAGACGCCCGTCAGCAGGACAAAGCGTGTCACGTCCGTCACATCGGCCCCTTTCAGGACGCCAAAGAAAGCGCGCAGGATGTCGCGATTCGCCCGCGCCACGTCCATCCCAGCCGGCCCCTGGCCCAGGTGCTCGATCAACGGCTTGTCATATTCGTCGATCAACACCACCACCGAGCGCTGCGTCTTTTGATACAGCGCCAGCACGAGTTCCTTGAAACGCCCTTCCAGTAACGGTTCTTCCAACTCTAGCTGAGACACGCGCCCAATCGTATCCAATTCCCTCTTTAGGCTCAGTTTCAGGTTCTCGGGCGTATCCAGGCTCATTTGATTAAAGTCAATCACCACCACCGGATGGGGCGTCCACTCCCAGCGGCCCCCTTCCGCGATCCACAGCCCCTCGAACAACTCCCGCTTGCCCTCGAACAGGCAGCGCAGCGTGGAAACGAGCAGGCTCTTGCCAAAACGCCTCGGTCGCGCCAGAAAGTAATAGATACCCTCCGTGACGAGCTGGTGGATGCCTTCGGTCTTGTCCACGTAGACGAAGCCGCGCGTGCGCATCACCTCGAAGGACGAAATGCCAATCGGTAGTTTCTGCATACTCCACCTCCCGAGAACGAGTGTAGCACAGATTCGCGCGCGGGACAAATCCCAGGGGCAGCGCTCCGGCGGTCGTTTCACTTGCGACGCCGTTGGAAACAAGCGATAGCCGGGACGCGGTTTTCGACGTTCAGGCTCTCCAGGATGTCGCCCATGTGTGTCACTTTGGTCGCAACCCAATGAAAACACAAAGCGCGAAGCGCGTGAGCGGACAAACTAAAGCGGGCCAAGTTTCTGAAAAGAAACCTGGCCCTGTGACTCAGGCTGACCTGATATAACGACCTATCGCTTGCCCATCCTCTTTACTTGCGACCTGTCACGGAGTGGCGTTCTTGTAGATGATGGGCAGGATGAGACGGTAGCTCAACGGGGCGCTATCGCTGTTGTTGTCCGGATTTGGGTCGAAGATATCCTCAGGCGGGGTGATGGTCACCGTGTTGTACTGAATCTCATTACTCGATTCGCTGGCGGTGACAGTGTACGTGACCACGCCGCCGGCCGGGAAGCTGATCAGCGTCTCGGTCAGCACCTGCCCGGCGCCGCTGGCGGCACAGCTCGCCCCGCCCGCCGCCTCGCACGTCCACGTGATGTCGGTCAGGTTGGAGGGGAAGGTATCGGAGACGACAGCGCCTGGCGCAGGCTGCGGGCCGAGGTTGCGCGCCACGATGATGATCTTGTATCCACTGAACGTCGCCCTGATCTGTTGGCTCGCCGCCAGGTCGGCGTTAGCGTAGAAGGTGGCGGTTACCGACTTGTTGGCATCCATCGTGATCGTGATGAGTTTGGCGGTCCCGGCGACGTCGCCGCCCCAGTTGATAAAGGTTGAGGTTGGAGCCGCGGTCGCGGTAAGCGTGACCACGCTGCCGGATGGCAGATCTTGCAACGTGCCTGGTAGTAACACTGTGCCATCGCCAACTGTTGCCACCACCGAACCCTCGCCGGAGCCTGCTTTATCAACGGTCAGGACGTATGCTTCCTCTACCGTCACCACCACTTCATCCGTATCGGTCAGGCTGCCGGTATCGGTGACCGTGAGCGTGAACGTGAGCACGCCCGCTGTAGACGGCGCGGTGAACGTGGGGGCCGGCGCGCTGGCGCTGCTCAACGTCACCGCCGCGCCGCCGGTCTGCGTCCAGCCGTAGATGAACGTGTCGCCGTTGTCATCCGTCCCGCTGCCGTTCAGGGTCACAACTTCATCTATGCTTACCTGCTAGTCGGTGCCCGCGGCGGCTACCGGGGCCACGTTCTCTACCGTCAAATCGGCGTTAGCCGTTTGTACTGTGCCGGAGACGGCCAGGGTGACGGTGTTGGGAATAGTTCCCGCCGCCAGCGGTTTGGTGAGTACACCGGTGATGGTGATCACGCCGCCTTGCCCCTGCAACAAGTCCGGCGCAGTCCAGGCGTAGCGGGAATCGGGCACTTGGGTGAGGGCCACGCCGCTGCTAGGGGGGCTTGGAAATCGCAGCGTGGAAACCGATCCGCCGGGATGGCGGCGGATCGGTCGGGCGTGGAGCTGGTTGAAACGGATGACGCTTACGGCAAGTCGAGGATCCTGGCAAAGAGGGCGCGCACCTGCGCCAAATCGGGCGCCGACAGCGCACCCAACTTGCGCCGCACCAGGCGACCTTCGAAGGAGGAAAGGAGCGGCTTGACGACGCTGGGCTTTATCAATCCGGCGCCTGACCAATCGGTAAGCGTCACCTCGTCGGGAACGGATGATACCTGGCTCGTAACTGGGGCCAGGATCACATCATCGCGAGCCTGGTTGTACGAGCGGCAACTGAGCACTATGGCCGGGCGTTGTTTTAACCCACTTTGGTCGGTGAAAGGGAACGGGACGAGCAGCACGTCACCCTGATCATAGGCTGTCATAAACGGCATCCTCTTCGTTGTCCCACACGCGGGCAAACGCCCTTTCCGACAGTTTCATCGCCTGCCATACGAATGCCTCATCCGGCACCATCTCATCCAGAACCGTCACCAGCAGGCGCGTATCAGGTTTTAGCGTGACCTCCACGTCAAGACGAATTCGGTCGCCATCGAAATGAGCGGGCAGGGTCATCAACACAGTTTCCATCAATTGCCTCCTCGGAATCTCGCCAGAGCACTGAGAAGATACTTCGGTTCTCTGGGATTTCGCATGGCGAGACCCTAAAGGTTTTGCTCAAGGCCGCGCAAACAACGTTTTTGCCTTAAACAATGACCTTTTTCCATCAAAACCAGCGCAAAAACCTTTAGGGTCTATGAT
>DAOTUC010000166.1:0-8204 GCA_034437315.1 Anaerolineae bacterium | reverse complement strand
CCTGGTGGCGGTGGATCACGAGATGCCAGGTTGTAGTGGATTGGACGTCATCCAAATTCTGACCACCCAGGAGGAAAAGCCGCCGCCCATCATTATGATCACCGGCAACGGCAGCGAGCAGATCGCCGTGGAAGCGATGAAGCGCGGGGCCAGCGACTACATCGTTAAAGATGTGGATGGCGGCTACCTGGACTTGCTGCCCACCGTCATTGAGCGGGCGTTGGATCAGAAACGCCTGCTGGAGGAGAAACGCCAGGCGGAAGAGGCGTTGATCAAATACGCCGCCGAATTGGAAGCCAGTAACGAGGAACTGGACGCCTTCGCCCACACAGTGGCGCACGACCTCAAGGGCTCGCTGGGGCAGATCGTGGGCTACGCCCGTGTGCTGGCGGAAAACCCGGCCGAGTTCAGCGATCAAGAATTGACCAAATATCTCCAGCAGATCGCGGACACCGGACAGAAGATGAGCAACGTCATCGACGCATTACTCCTTTTCGCCCTCTTGCGTAAGGCGAGCAACATTAAAATGGCGCACCTGGATATGCCCGCCATTGTACATTGCGCACTGGAACGTCTGGACTACTTCATTGAGGGGAAACAAGCCGAGATCAAGTTGCCGGAAACGTGGCCTTCGGCGTGGGGATATGGCCCGTGGATTGAGGAAGTGTGGCTGAACTACATCAGCAATGGCGTCAAATATGGCGGCGAACCGCCAGTCGTGACGTTGGGCGCGGATCAGAAGTGCGCCGCCGCCTGCGCACGCTTCTGGGTGCGGGATAACGGCGACGGCCTGAGCACGGAGGAGCAAGCGCGGCTCTTCAAGCCCTTCACCCGGCTCGACCGGATGCGCACCAAAGGGCATGGATTAGGCCTGTCCATCGTGCGACGCATCGTCAAAAAGCTGGGCGGACAGGTGGGCATCGAAAGCGCCCTGGGAGAAGGGAGCCTGTTCTGGTTCACGCTGCCGACCGGGCCAGATTCAGCAGATGAAGCGTCAACCTGAGCGATGATGGAGTGAATGTTGGCAGACGAAATACCGGTAGACGAGACCCATTTATACGAACAAGCGGCGCAGAAATTGCGCCGCCGCAATCGCGAGCTGGCCTTGCTGAAACGGGCCACTCGCGTCATCAATGCCTCCTCCGATCTGGACGAGGTTCTGTCCATCGTTCTGGAGGAGGTCCGCAGGCTGTTGAATGTGATGGCCTGTTCTGTCTGGCTGGCCGATCCGGTGACCAATGAGCTGGTTTGTCGTCAGGCAACCGGCCCCAAGGCGGACGTTGTGCGTGGATGGCGCTTGGCCCCAGGATCGGGCATCGCCGGATGGGTCTTTAGCTCCCGTGAAAGCCTGATCGTGGCGGATGTGCTGAAGGATAAGCGGCATTACGACGAGGTAAAAAACACCGTGGGCCTGGCGATTCGCTCCATCCTGTGCACACCGCTGGAGGTCAAAAACCAGCCTATCGGCGTGCTCCAGGTTCTAGACGCCGAGGTAGGCCGCTTCGACGATGAAAATCTGGCGCTGATGGAGATGTTGGCCCGCTCGGCCGCAATCGCCATCGACAACGCGCGGCTGATCGATACCCTGCGCCGGCGCTCAATGGAGCTCGAATCCCGTAACGTGGAATTGGAACGCCTGACCTACCTGGCCTCCCACCAACTGCGCTCCCCGCTCGTCAATTTGCAGGGCTTCACCGGAGAGATACGACACGCTTTCAGCGCGCTTGACGCCCTCATCGCCGATCTACACCCCCGCTTGACGCCCGAACAGCAAGAGGGCGTCCGTGACGTGCGGGCGGACGTGACGGAGGCCCTGGGATTTATCGAGCGCTCGGTGACGGAGATGGGCCGGTTGAGCGACGCGCTGCTCAAGCTCGCTCAGCTGAGCCGTTGCGAGTTCAATTTGGAATGGGTGGACGTGGAAGAAATCGCCCATACCGTTCTGCGAACGTTGGGCCATCCGTCGGTCAGGCGGGACGTCGAGGTCATCGTGCATCCATTGCCCCGCGTGATCGCCGACCGGGAGGCGTTGACGTTAATTCTGCGCCACCTTCTGAGCAACGCGCTGAACTATCTGGATCCAGATCGAACAGGGCGGATTGAGATCACAGGCGAGAGCGCGCCAGAGGAATATATCTTTCACGTCCGCGACAACGGGCGGGGTATCGCACAAGAAGATATGCACAAGATTTTTGCGCCTTTCCGGCGCGCGGGCAAACACGAGACCCCAGGAGAAGGGATGGGACTGGTCTACGCCCAAACCCTGGTCCGGCGTCACGAGGGTCGATTATGGTGTGAATCCGAAATCGGGGCAGGCGCAGAATTTACTTTTACGATTGCCAGATATCTTGCGAAAGGGTAAAAACTTGGAGGAGATCAACGTATTACGAAAGGAAGAAGCGAGATCACAAGCACAAGAGGTGACCATTCTATTAGTCGAGGACGACCCCGGACACGCGCGTCTGATCGAGAAAAACCTGCGCCGCTCGAACGTCGCTAACGATATTGTGACGTTGGGCGATGGTCAACAGGCGATCGACTATCTGTATGGAAGCGGGAAATACGAGACGGCGAGATATACGTTACCTTTGTTAATCCTCCTGGATCTGAACATGCCGGTGTTGGATGGGTACCAGGTGCTAGAACGCATCAAGGCGGATGATAGAACGCGCCGTATACCGGTGATCGTCCTGACGACGACCGACGATGCGCGGGAGGTAGCGCGCTGTTACCAGTTGGGCTGCAACGTGTACGTGACCAAGCCGGTCGATTATCAACAGTTTTCCGAGGCCATTCAGAAATTAGGCCTGTTTCTATCGGTCGTGAAATTGCCCTAACCTGCTCGCCTCACCCGCCTGGTCTTGCGCCTGGTTGAGCGCTTCAGATGGTTCCAGGTGGACGAAAACGAGGTCCACAGAGGAGAGCGCCTCCACATCCGCCTGCACCTGATCGGCGATCTCGTGCGCCTGGTAGAGCGAGAGTTCGCCGTCAACGTCAATGTGCATATCGACCCGCACCTGGGGGCCGACGTGGTCGGCGATGACCTGGTGGACGCCCAGCACCCCCGGCGTCTGCGAGGCGGTCTCGGCGATCCGCTCGACGAGCGCCGGGTCGGCCCTGCGTCCGGTGAGATAGCCGAGATTTTCGCACAAAATCTCCCAGGTCGAGCGGAAGATCCACAGAGCGACCATGACGCCGGCGATGGGATCGGCCAACGGATGCGCCAGCCGCGCGCCCCACACGCCGGCGAGCGCGGCAGCCGAGGTCAGTACGTCGGATAGATTGTCGCGCGCGCTCGCTGCGATAGCCGGGCTGTGCGCCTGGTCGCCGATCCGCTTGACGACCCCGTACATGACGATCTTGATCAATCCGCTGCTCACCAGCACGACGCTCGGCCATCCGGTCTGAATCGGCGACGCGCCGGAGAAGAAGCGTTGGATCGCCTCCCAAATCGCCGCCAGGCCGGCCGCCGTCATCGCCGCCGCGATCAGCAGGCTGACCAGCGGCTCGAAACGGCTGTGACCCTGGGGGTGACTTTCGTCGGCCGGCTGCTGAGCCAGGTAGAGACCGCCCGCCATCAACAGGCTGTACAATACGTCGGAGACAGAGTTAGCCGCATCGGAAAACACCGCGCTGCTGCCCGACAACCACGCGATAACCCCCTTCATCACCGCCAGCAACAGGTTGCCGATCAGGGCGATGACGATAGCCTGCCGGTAGAGCCGCTGACGGGCGGCGTTATGTTTCTCCTGACGCACGTGTTGAAGCTTCATAAACTGGATGATAACATACAGTCGCCTTCTTTACAACTGCCCCGCGTGTGCTAAAATATCCCGTATGAATACACCAACTCTATTGTTAGCCTCCCGATCTCCACGGCGGCGCGAATTATTGACCCTGTTGGGCCTTCCCTTCGACGTGACGACCGCCGACGTTGACGAGACGCCGCGCGCCGGGGAAGCGCCAATCCATCTGGCCGCTCGGCTCAGTCAAGCCAAGGCGCAGGCGGTAAATGGCGAAAATAACAGAACGAGGGTCAACGCCGGCGGCATCATCATCGCCTGTGACACCGTCGTGGCCCTGGAGGGCGAGGTCCTGGGGAAGCCGCGCGACGCCGCCGAAGCGACCGAGATGCTGCGTCGTTTGCGAGCGAGCGAAACCGGCGCCGATCCCCGTCACCTCGTCTACAGCGCCATCACGTTGCGCGACGGACAGACCGACCGTTTGCTGACCGACGTGGTCGAAACCCAGGTCACGATGCGGCCCTACACCGACCGCGAATTAGCCGCCTACGTGGCGAGCGGGGACCCGCTGGATAAGGCCGGCGCCTACGCGATTCAACATCCAGATTTCCAACCCGTGGCCGCCTGGCGCGGCTGTTACGCCAACGTGATGGGGCTGCCGCTCTGCCACGTCGTCCGCGCGTTACGCGCGTGGGACGTACAGGCAAATCGAGATACACCCGCGGCCTGCCAGGCCCACACAGGCCAGGTCTGCTCGGCGTATGGGAAAATCCTGGATTGAGTCAAAAGAAATGCGCGATCAAATATGCGCGATGAGAAACGAGCGATGAAAAATGAGCGATGGAAAATGCGCCTAAACCATAGCACAGTCTACCGCTTCCTGATCGGAGCGCTGCTCATCCTGTCCGCCTGCGCGCCGTCGTTGACAGCGACGCCCACCACACCTCCACACACCATCGCGCCCACGGAAGCGCCCACAGCGGCCCCGACCGTCACGCCGGTCCCGCCCTCGGCCGACGCGACCGCCGCCGCTTTCCTGAACGCCTGGGCTGCGCGAAATTACCCCGCGATGTACCTCTACCTCTCGCCCGAGAGCCGCTCGACCGCTGACCTCGCCCAATTCACCCAGCGCTACCAAGGCGCGCTCTCGACCGCCGGCGTGTTGACCGTCACCACCCGCCTCCAATCCGTCCTGGAAGAAACAGACAATGCCTACGTCTCCTTCCAGATCGCCCTGGATACCGCCCTCGTTGGTTCCCTGGTGACCGATACGGTGATGTCGCTCAGCCTGCACGGGGAACGCTGGTTGGTGGAATGGGACGCCGGGTTGATCTGGCCCCAGTTGGCCGGGGGGAACTATTTTCGGATGCAATACACCATCCCCGCGCGGGCCAACGTCTACGACCGGGCCGGATTGGCGCTGGCGGCCCAGGACACGATCGTGACCGTGGGCGTGATCCCCGCTCAGATTGAGGACGAGGAGGCGTTGTTGGCTGCGTTGACGTCGGTCACAGGGCTGTCCCCGGACGAGATTCGGGGGCAATACGTCGCTGCGCCGGCCGAATGGCGCATCCCCATCGCCGACATCCCGGCCCAGGTCAGCGTGGACCATAACGACGCGCTCTCAATTCCCGGCGTCTACCGTGAGGAAAAGAGCGGCCGCCTTTATCCCCAGTCCGGGGAGAGAGGCGTCGCGCCTCACGTCGTCGGCTGGGTCTCCCCGGTGCCGGCCGAGCGGCTGGACGAATACCGCGCCCGCGGTTACCGGGGCGACGAATGGGTGGGCGGGGCCGGTTTGGAGGCCTGGGGAGAGGATATCCTGGCCGGCGTTCACGGGGGAACGCTGGCGGTCGTCGACGCGGCCGGCGGCGAGATCACGATCGTGGCCGAGCGAGGAGCGACCCCCAGCCGCCCCATTTACGTCACCTTCGATCGGGCCTTCCAGGCGCAGGTGCAAAAGATTATCGGTGGGCGGCGGGGCGCCATCGTCGTGCTCGACGTCCAAACCGGGGCCGTTCGAGCCCTGGCCAGCGGGCCCGGTTTCGATCCCAACGTCTTCGTCGGGCCGGCCGGCGCGATAGGGCGCTCCCAGATCCTGGCCGATCCCAAACGTCCGCTCTTCAACCGAGCGACTAACGGCGCCTATCCAATGGGATCAGTTTTCAAAATTGTCACGATCTCCGCCGGATTAGAGGCCGCGGGTTTGATCCCCGAGGAGACCTTTTTCCACTGCCCCGGTTATTGGGACGGCCTGGGCGCAGAGGCGCGCAAATCCTGTTGGAAAGAGGACGGCCATGGCGACATCAACCTCAAGGATGGTCTGACCGCATCTTGCAACGTTGTGTTCTACGAAGTCGGTAAGATGCTGGACAGCCTGGGGCAGGATATTTTGCCCGATTACGCCAAAGGCTTTGGCCTCGGCGCGCCGACCGGTCTCCAAGGCGTCAACGAGGATGGCGGGCTGGTACCGGATCTAACCTGGAAGACGGAAGTCCGGGGCGAGAACTGGTGGGTGGGCGACACGGTCAACCTGGCGATTGGGCAGGGCAACCTGACCGCAACGCCGTTACAGGCGGCGCGGATGATGGCCGCCGTGGCCAACGGGGGGACGCTCTACCGGCCCTACGTGGTCGAGCGGATCGGCGCCGCCGGGGAGACGTTCCCGGAACAGACGACGCAACCAGAGGCGGTCGGTTCGTTGCCGGTCAGCGCCGAAAATCTGGCGGTCATCCAGGAGGCGTTGCGAGGCGTGACCACCCAGTATCTGGGCACCGCCGTCCATCGCTTTATGGGTATGCCCATCTCCGTCGCGGGCAAAACCGGCACCGCCGAGGCGGGCGGCATGGATGTAGAACCGCACTCCTGGTTCGCCGCTTACGCCCCGGCCGACGTTCCCGAAATCGCCGTCGCCGTGATCGTGGAGAACGGAGGCGAGGGATCTACGGTAGCGGCTCCCCTGGCGCGGCAGGTGATTGAGGCCTATTTCGGTTTCGCCCTTTCACCACTGCCCCCGCAGGCGGAGGAAGATTACGTGCCCCCCACCCCGACGCCAACCCCGTGAATAGCAGCTGCTAGACCAGTCACCCGCATAACGGCCTAGCGCCCAATCACCCGCACATCTCCGACCACCAGCCCGTCGGCCAGCAGGAAGACCGGGTTCAGATCCACCTCGCCAATCTGGGGGTAGCGGAAGGGGAGCTGGGAAAATTTGACCAATACGTCGACTAAGGCGTCCAGGTCGCGGGGCGGCTGGCCCCGGACGCCCTGGAGCAGCGGGAAGGATTTGATCTCCCGGATCATCCGCCAGGCCTCGGCCCGGTCGATCGGCGCCACGCGCAGGGCGACGTCGCGCCAGACCTCGGTGTAGATGCCGCCCAGGCCAAAGGCCACCACCGGGCCAAACTGGGGATCGCGGGATAACCCCAGGAGCACCTCCTGGGCGTCCCGGATCAGAGGATAGATGACGACGCCCCGGAAGTCCCGGCCCCGGGCGGCTGCTTCGATTTTCTCGAACGCGGCGCGGGCCTGTTGGTCATCCCTGATGCCCACGATCACGCCGCCGACGTCCGACTTGTGCAGGATCTGGGGCGAGACGACCTTCATCACCACCGGGTAACCGATCTCGCGGCAGCCCTGCACCGCCTCCTCGCTCGCAGCGGCAAAGCGGAACGGGGGCGTCGGGATGCCATTCTCCCGCAGCCAGGCCATCGCCTCCGGTTCCAGCGTCGGTAAACGTTCCTCCGAAACTTCCCCCGCTTTCCCCTCGCTGAATCGCCGCTGGATGCTTTTTATCCGCAACCGCGCGACCGTGGTCGCGCGGTTGCCCTTCGCCGACTCGCCATAATCCGCCATCCGCGCCAGGGCGGACACCGCCCGCTCGCCGGTGGCGAAGTTCGCCATGCCGTGCGCCTTCAGGTAGTCGATAGCGTCCGCCACGACCGCCCGGGGCAAGAACGCGGCCACGATGGGCGTCTCGGTCTGCTCCGCCGCGTCGCAGATGCCCCGCGCGAGGGGAACCGAATCGAGATAGGGCGGCGCGATGTCCAGGGTCAGAATGGCATCGTATTCGCCGGCGATGGCCAGCAGCGTCTTGCGGTAACCGTCCTCGTTCCCCTCCACCGTCAGGTCGATGGGGTTCTTGAGGGCGCAGTAGGGCGGGAGGAACGCGGCCAGTTTCTCCCGGGTCGCGGGGCTGGGCTCGGCCACGTCCAGGCCGACCTCCTCGGCCCGGTCGGCGGCCAGAACGCCCGGCCCACCAGAATTGGTCACGATGCCCACTTTCCACCCCCGCATGTGCGGCGCGTGGACGAAACCCTTGGCCAGGTCGAACATCTCTTCGATGGTGTGGACGCGGATGGCGCCGCACTGCTTGAGCGCCGCGTCGTAGACGGCGTCCGCCCCGGCCAGCGAGCCGGTGTGCGAGAGGGTCGCCCGCTGCCCCGATTGGGTGCGTCCGGCCTT
>DAOTUC010000165.1:0-4066 GCA_034437315.1 Anaerolineae bacterium | reverse complement strand
CGGACAGCGGGAGCGGGATTCCGCCGGAGGCGCTGCCCCACATGTTTGAGCCTTTCTTTACCACCAAAGAAGTGGGCCAGGGAACGGGGTTGGGACTGTCCCAGGTGTATGGGATCGTGAAACAGCACGCAGGACACGTTGATTTGAGCACGCAGGTGGGACGAGGGACGACGTTCACCATCCACCTGCCGGCCTTGCAAGTACAGCCGTCTCCAGAACCAGTCCTCGACAGGCAGAATTCCATCCGGGGGCAGGGAGAGACGGTGCTGGTGGTGGAGGACAATACCGCCTTGCGAAAAGCGCTAGCCGACACCCTGGAACGACTGAATTATCGGGTCATCCAGGCAGCCAATGGCCGTGAGGCGCTGGCGGTGTTGGAGCAGCGCGCGGACGAGATCGCGTTGGTGCTGAGCGACCTGGTGATGCCGGAGCTGGGAGGACAGGCGTTATTCCACGCCGTGCAGCAGCGTGGCCTGGACCTGCCGGTGGTGATGTTGAGCGGTCACCCGATGGAAAGCGAACTGGAGGCGCTGCAAGCCCAGGGCCTGGCTGGATGGATGCTCAAGCCGCTCGACGAGGAACAGTTAGCCCAGTTATTGGCGCGGGCGCTGAACGGGTAGTCGCCTTCTGACCCAATGATCCATGCGTAACCGTTCAGGACAGGGAAACATTGGACACAGATTTTCACAGATTCACACAGATTGAGGCCATCAAGCAGGCCTTACTTGGCGCTCGACGGAAAAAATTTGTGCAATCTATGTCGATCTGTGTCCCATAGTTCAATCCCCTGAACGCTTAATCCATACAACCTGCGAGAGATTGCAAACGCTCAGGTCATTAGAGGCAAAATAAGCGATCGCAAGCAAAAGCCGTAACAGATCCAGATGAAATTCAGAGCAATAACAGAATCAGTAGAAAACTTGACGAAACGGCGCTTTTCCATTACAATCGCCAGCATGTTGGCTGATTTGATATCTGAAAGCAACAACTGATGTTCGAGAATCTCACCGAAAAATTACAAGCCGTCTTCAAACGTCTGGGCAATCGCGGCACGTTGAGCGACGATGACGTCAACGAAGTCCTGCGCGAGATCCGGCTGGCCTTGTTGGAAGCCGACGTACATTACAAAGTCGTCAAAGATTTCATCACGCGTGTGCGCGAACAGGCCATCGGCGCGGAAATCACCAAGAGCCTAAGCCCCGCCCAACAAGTCGTGAAAATCGTCCACCAGGAACTGATTGAGACACTGGGCGATCCGGGCAGACTGACGCTTTCCGGCCCCCCACCCCACATCGTGATGCTGGTCGGTCTCCAGGGATCGGGCAAGACGACCACCGTGGCCAAATTATCGCGACACCTCAAGGAAGGCGGTCATTTGCCGTTGATGGTGGCGGGAGATACGTACCGCCCGGCAGCGATCACCCAGTTGGAAGTGTTGGGTCGCCAGTTAGATCTGCCCGTGTACACGGAAAGTCAGCAATCGCCGCCGCCCCAAATTTGCGCCAACGGCGTCCGCGAGGCCAGAAAGCGCGGATACGACACCGTCATTCTCGACACCGCCGGCCGGCTCCAAATCGACCCGCAGATGATGGGAGAGCTAGAAGCCATCAAAAAAGCGGTCGATCCGAACGAGACGCTCCTCGTGGCGGACGCGATGACGGGCCAACAGGCGGTAAACGTCGCCGAGGGCTTTCACGAGCGCATCGAGTTGACCGGGTTGATCCTGACCAAGGTCGATGGAGACGCGCGAGGCGGCGCCGCCATCAGCATGCGGGCCGTCACCGACGTGCCGATCAAATTCCTGGGTACCGGCGAAAAAGCGGACGCGCTGGAAGTCTTTCATCCCGACCGGTTAGCCTCTCGCATCCTGGGTATGGGAGACGTGCTAACCCTCATCGAGCGGGCCGAGGCGACCTTCGACCAGGAACAGGCCCAGCGTATGGAGCAGAAAATACGCGAGGCCTCTTTCGACCTGGAAGATTTCCTGGAGCAGTTCCAGCAAATCCGGAAGATGGGGCCGTTAAATCAGATATTGGATATGGTGCCCGGCCTCAATCGACTGACACAGGACATCTCGCCAGAGGCGACAGATCAGCAGTTCAAGCGCATTGAGGCCATCATCCTTTCGATGACGCCCGCAGAACGCCGCAACCCGCGCATCATCAACAGCAGCCGCAAGAAACGCATCGCTCGGGGCAGCGGCACGACCGTCCAGGAGGTCAACGCGCTACTGAAACAGTTCCGCCAGATGAAGGACCTGATGAAACAAATCAGCAAAGGGAAGCGAGGTATGCAAGGCATTATGCGGCTGTTTGGATAAACACATCGCTTCAAATTGAGAAGAAGAGTAGTTTTTAATTTTTAAGTTTACAGGAGGAGTATGGTTAAGATTCGACTGCGCCGTGTAGGCGCAAAAAAGCAACCGAGTTTCAGGGTGGTGGTTGCTGATTCCCGTTCACCACGGGATGGACGCTTCATTGAGGTGATCGGCTTTTATAATCCACGGACCGAGCCGGAGACGGCGACGATTCAAGAAGATCGCGCATTGTATTGGTTAGACGTAGGCGCACAACCTACACGCGCCGTCCAACGTTTATTGGTCAAACAGGGAACCTGGAGCCGGTTCGAGCGATTGAAGCAGGGCGAGAATCTCGCGGACCTGCTGGAAGAAGCGGCCGCCGAAGCGGAAGCCCCAGCGGCCGCCGAGGCAGACGCCCTGGCGGAGGAAACCCCGCCTCAAGAGCCTGAGCCCACAGAGGATGAAGAAGTTGAAGAAAAGATCGAAGAGACCATTGACGCCGCTGAAGATGAGGAGAAGTCTGAAGAGGAGGCTGAAGACGCCGAGCCTTCCGACGATGAGGAAAACGAGGAGACTGGCATTGAGGGAGAGGGAGAAGAAGCAGAAGAGCCAGCCGCCTAATTCATCTGCCAACGCAGTGACATCGGGTTTCTCAACCACGTTAGTCATATCCCCCACTGCGTCATCTTCCAAGCGTTAACCAGCGCCTACGTCTATTTCTAAAGGGAGGAACACGATGAATACTCAAGCTTCGATGAAAGACCTGATCGAATTTATAGCCAAGTCGTTGGTGAACGATCCATCCCAAGTATTGGTTTCCGAAATTGAGGGGGAAAACTCAGTAATTCTGGAGTTACGGGTTGGCCCTGAGGACATGGGGCGCGTGATCGGTAAAGGTGGCCGCACGGTGAACGCGATGCGCACGCTCGTTCGCACAATCGCTGCCAAACAAGGCAAGCGAGTCACCCTTGAGGTTGTCTAGGCCCCCAGATGGATGCTTCGGCAAAAAATAATAACGCCGACGAGTGGGGCTCAGAGAGCGCACAGGCGCCTGAGCCCCGCTATTTGTTGGTCGGTAGAGTGCTCAAACCTCACGGGATAAGAGGGGAAATCCGCGTTGAGATTATCACTGCCTACCCCGAACGGCTGATCCAACACACCGTTTTCTACCTGGCCCATCCCCATTCCCCGGACGTAGTCGAGCGCTACGCCGTAGAATCGGCGCGCTTCCATAAGGACATCGCCCTGCTGAAATTGACAGGATGCCCAGATCGGAACGCCGCCGAACAACTGCGCGATATGTGGGTGCAGATTCCGGCCGAAGAGGCAGCGCCGTTGGAGGAGGGAGAATTTTATCTTTTCCAGCTTATCGGGGCGCAAGTCGAGACAGAAACGGGAGAGCTGTTAGGATGTGTGGTAGAGGTCATAGAAACTGGAGCCAACGACGTGTACGTGGTACACGGCCCTCGGGGGGAAGTCCTCCTGCCAGCCATTCAGAATGTCGTGATTGCGTTTGACCCGCAGACGAAACACATGGTCGTTCGTCCATTGCCCGGCACGCTGACAGACCCGGACGAAACCTAGTGGAAGGGGGATGACGTGACAGAGCGGATACAAGACCTGCGCTATTGGATCGGCTTTAACGTCGTGCGAGGCATCGGGCCCACACGATTGCGGGCGCTGTTGGATTACTTCGGCGACCTGGAAAGCGCCTGGCATGCTTCGGAGATGGCGTTACGCAGCGCTGGCCTGGACCGCCGCTCATTG
>DAOTUC010000164.1:0-4911 GCA_034437315.1 Anaerolineae bacterium | reverse complement strand
ACCCGTGAATGAAATATATTCCTGGGTAGGAGCCCAACCCCTGTTGGGCAGTTTTAGCACAGAAATGGCCAACGGGGGTTGGCCTACTACCCATAAGGTGATTGAGTCGACACTCATTCACGGGTATTGGGTTTAGCCCCCGGCAGGGCGCTCGTTTGACACTCGTTCACGGGTATGGGCGCTAAAAGCCGATGAGCATAGGCCGGTTAGTTGTGGAGAGGTGGTATGAGAACATATCAGAAATGGTTGATCACCGTCGGCGTCGCGCTGCTCGTCGTCTTGCTGGCGGTCTGGACCTCGGCTCAGACGCGGATGATTCCACATGCGTCGGAGGCCTGGAGCCGTGGGCGGATCGTGGGCGATACGTCGGTGCGACGGGCGGCGGCCCTGCGTCCGTTGGGTGAGCGAGGTTGTGTGCTCGTCTGGCAGAACTCAGATGAACAACTCCAGATGGCGCGCATTGATGCGGATGGCGAGGTCGTCCACGACGAGGTGTTGGCGCTAGGGGCCGTTCAGCCGCGCGATCCCCAGCTGGAGGTGGGGGCGGACGGTCGCTTACATCTGTTGTGGCGAGAGGGAGAGCGTCCCGACGCCGCTTTGTACTACATGTTATTGAGCGCGGATGGCGCGCCCTTGAACGCCCCTCAAGCGATCTCGGACGCGCCGATTGAGGAAAATCCCAGGCTGGTCGCCGGCGCAGATCGACGTTATTATGCGGTGTGGGCGGATGAACAGGGCGTCCAATGGGCGACGTTGAGTGAGGATGGAGCGCTGCTCTCCGGGCCAGCGCTGGCGGCGCCCGATGCAGGCATTCCGGCTGTCCAGGTCGACGAGCAAGGGAATCTGCACCTGGCGTGGCGGCAAGCGCTGCGAACCCGCGCGTGGGAGATCCAATACGCCGTGCTAAATCCGGTGGATGGGTCGTTGCGCGGGCCGGCGGCGGTGGGGCAGGTGATCTTGCGCACAGGGCAAGGGATGGACGACCCGGTGATTGGGTTGGATGGGGAGACCGTGTATGTGCTCTGGGCCGGGCATGACTTCAAATATGGCGGATCCTGGAGTGAATACGCCGTCTTCCCGCTCGACGCGCCGGAACAGGCCGTGACGGCGCCGCTGACCTTGGGGAAGGGCAGAAGTCCGGTAGACCTGTACGCGGCGTCCAATCCGGGCGGCGCTTTGTGGTTGGCGATGAGTGAGAGCGTGTCGGACGCGGAGGTGATGGGCATCGAGCGGTCACAAATCGCTGTGTTGAATGTGGGATCGGGAAATGGCGAGGCGGTTGTCACAGCTTCCCCGTCCGCTTCTCTGTCGCCCGTGTTAGCCCTGGACGAGGCTGGGCAGCGCCACCTGGCCTGGTTGGAAACGGCGGAGTTTGGGCGGTACCAGGTGGCCTATGCCAGCACAGCGCCGGACGTGGTGAAGCATTATAACGCCTGGACGCTGGCCGATATTGTGGACACGGTATTCAGTTATCTTTTTAAAGCGTCCACCTTGATCATCGCGCTGGTAGCGGCGCTGCTTGTGTGGGCCGTGGCGCCATTGCTGGTGTTGGTTTTGTATCACGTGTTCACCAGCGAGGAGACAGTGCATAGTCGACGCTCTTACGTCGCCCTGTTCGTCGTGCTGGCGCTGGAGGTCTTGCTCACGTTCGCCGCGCCGCCTCGGTTGGTCGTGGAAGCGAGCGGCCCGCTCGTGCGGTGGGGCGCGCCAGCTGCCGGCGCGTTGGCGGCGGCGCTGGCGACGTGGCGTTGGACGCGGCGACGGGAAAGGCCGCATCTATTCGGCGTCTATTTCCTGTTTACGGGCGTCAGCAGCATATTGCAGGTGCTGATCTATTTTTTGGCGTGATCGTACCGTAAAAAAGTAGGCCTACGCGCCCGCCCATCTGCGGAGCCGCAGGCTGTTCCCGATGACGGTGATCGAACTGAAGGCCATCGCGAAGGCCGCCAGCACCGGGTGGAGTTGGCGCAGGATGTCCGGGATCCAGCCCCAGGGCAGGATCGCCAGCGCGCCGGCGGCGACCGGGATGAGGACGACGTTGTAGAAGAAGGCCCAGAACAGGTTTTGCTTGATCGTCCGCATCGTCGCCCGGCTGAGCGCCAGGGCCTGGGGAACGACGCGCAGATCCCCGCGCATCAACGTCACGTCGGCGGTCTCCATCGCCACGTCGGCGCCGGTGCCGAGGGCGACGCCCACGTCGGCCTGGGCCAGCGCCGGCGCGTCGTTGATCCCGTCCCCCACCATACCCACCAGCCGGCCTTCTCCCTGTAGCCGTTTGACTTGCGCGGCCTTGTCGACCGGCAGCACCTCGGCGACGACCTGGTCGATGCCCACCTGGGCGGCGATGGCCTCTGCAGTGCGTTGGTTATCCCCCGTCAGCATAACCGTCTCCAATCCCAATTGGCGCATGTGATCCAGGGCCTCTGTCGATCCCTCCTTCAGCGTGTCGGCGATGCCCAGCAGGCCCATAGCCGTCCCATTGACCGCCACGACGACGACCGTCTTGGCCTCGTTTTGCAGCCGATCAATGTCGCCCGACAGCACATCCAGCGCGACCCCCTCCGCCTCGATCCACAACGGCTTGCCGATCAGAACGTCGCTCCCGTCTACGCGCGCCCGGACGCCGTGCCCGGCGACCGCCTCGAAACCCTCCGGATCCATCAGGGTTAGGTCGCGGGATTCCGCCTCGTCGACCACGGCCTGACCCAGCGGATGCTCGGACCCGCGCTCGACCGATGCGGCCAACATGAGCAATCGCTCGGCGCCGCCATCGTTTTGTGGGGCGACGAGCACGTCGGTGACGGCCGGTTGCCCCTGGGTCAGCGTGCCGGTCTTATCCAGCACGATCACTTGCAAGCGATGGGCGGTCTCCAGGGCGGCGCTGTTCTTGAACAGGATGCCGTTTTCCGCGCCCTTGCCGGCGCCGACGATGATGGCGGTCGGCGTCGCCAGGCCCAGCGCGCACGGGCAAGCGATGACGAGCACGGCGACCAGGCGAATCATCGCCGTGGTGAAATCGCCGCCGATGGCCCACCAGGCGACGAAGGTAAGCGCGGCGATCACCAGCACCGCCGGGACGAAGACGCTGGCGACCTGATCCGCCAGGCGTTGGATGGGCGCTTTGCTGCCCTGGGCCTCCTGCACCAGCCGGATGATCTGCGCGAGGGCGGTCTCGGCGCCGACGCGCGTGGCCTCGAATTTGAGCAAGCCCTGGTTGTTGATCGTGGCCCCGATGATCTCGTCGCCGGGCCGTTTGTCGACCGGGAGCGGTTCGCCGGTGAGCATGCTCTCGTCGACCGACGAACGCCCCTCGACGACGACGCCGTCCACCGGCGCGCGCTCGCCCGGGCGCACGACGACGACGTCGCCGACGCGCACGTCCTCGACCGGCACGTCCATTTCCTCCTGGGTGCGGATCACGCGGGCGGTCTTGGGACGCAGGCCGATCAGCTTGCGGATCGACTCGCTGGTCTGTCCCTTGGCTCGCGCCTCCAACAGCTTGCCCAGCTTGATCAGGGTGATGATGACGGCCGAGGTCTCGAAATAGACGTGTCCGCTCAACGTCGGGAAGAGGAGCAGCGCCAGGCTGTAGAGATAGGCGGCGGACGAGCCCATCGCCACCAGGATGTCCATGTTGGCGGTGCGGTTGCGCAGGGCGTGATAGGAGCCGACGTAGTAATCCCAGCCAGTATAGAACTGGACCGGGGTCGCTAGGAAGAGGAAGAGCCAGTTGACCCACGGGGCGTGCGCCCACGCGCCCACAAGCCCGAAATCGCGGGCCATACTGAAAAGGAAGAGCGGCAGCGCAAAGGCGACGCCGACCCAGAATTTGCGGGTCTGGTCGGCGATTTCCGCCTCGCGGGCCTGGGCCTCCACGTCTTCCAGCGGTTTTTCAGCGTCGGCGGCAGCCTTGACGACGCCATATCCGGCCTCCTCAATGGCCTTGATCATCGCCGAGACAGACGTGACGCCGGGGATGTACTCGACCGTGGCCCGCTCGGTGGCAAAGTTGGCGCTGGCCTCGACGACGCCCGGCACTTTCCTGTTCAGCGTCCGCTCGATGGTGGCGGCACAATTGGCGCACGTCATCCCGGTGATGGGCAGTTCTACCTTGGCCGTCACGACGCCGTAGCCGGCATCCTCAACCCGTTTGACCAGGTCGACCGGTTTGAGCATCCCCGGTTCGAAGGCCACCGACGCCTGTTCGGTGGCGAAATTGACCGACGCATCGGCGATCCCGTCCACCTTCTTGAGACTGCGCTCGACGGTGAAGGCGCAGTTGGCGCAATGCATTTTGGTGATCGATAGATTCGCTCGTTCTTCAGCCATGGCAACCTCCTTGGGTGATTGGGCGATTAGGCGGGTGGTATCTTTTCAATAACTTGGGGTGAATCTGTTCGTAGTGCGCTTTTGGGGGCGCTGAAGCGCCTACTACGAACAAGCCCCCGGTTTATTGAGAAGATACGGCGGATGGGTAGTTGATCTCGGTCAACAGGGCTTTGATTTCCTCCAGGTTGCTTGGATCTCCCCACTCGACGGTGACCTTTTTCGTCTTGGCGTCAGCCTCCACGCCGCCGACGCCTTCCAGGTCTCCCAGTTCCCGTTTGATGGTCATCACACAGTGATTGCACGTGATATTCGGTACCGTAAAGGTTTGGGTGTTCATTTTATTCTCCTTAATTTATCAGATTTACATCGTTTTTATTATAGCAGTAAGTAGGGTGCAAGTCAATAGCTGATGGGTGATTCTAATACATTTCATATGGGCGCGTTTCATTTCATTTGAGGTCAAGTTTGTAGTAGGCGATTTATCGCCGTAAAAGCGCGCGCACTACGAACCGATATACCAGCCTAGCAATTTACCAATTTACCAGTTTATGCTAAAATCAACCCTATGTCTGGGCAACGTGT
>DAOTUC010000163.1:0-13561 GCA_034437315.1 Anaerolineae bacterium | reverse complement strand
GGCATGCGCTGGAGCGACGATGGATTCGATCACCTGCTTTACCTCCGGTTGGCTTGGGTCAACGAGCGCTTCGATGACCTTTTCGATTTGACTGTTCCTGCTAGCGCATAGGGACACTTATCAAGAAGCCTCTCAGCCCTTGTCATAGGGCTATCAAAACCCTTGCCATCAGGAGTTAGGCGCATACTGATGGGCACGAAAGGGCCATAACAACCTGGGAAGAAGGGTCCAAAAAAAGCACCAGTACACAAAACTCTGTGATTTATAGCCTGAAAGTGCAATGAATGCTGTTAAAAGGGTGCTTGACAGCATGATCCATTAGCACTCCCCCAAGATTTGTATGCGCCCCTCGAAAATTATTTAACGTATTTCTCTAAAGCCCGCCCGCCTTGACGTCCAGCGGCAGCCCGGCGATCATCAGGTAGACGGCGTCAGCCTCAGCCGCCAGCCGCTGGTTCGCCCAGCCCAGCAGGTCCCGGTAGATTCGGCCCAGTGGATAGGGTGGCACCAATCCCCATCCTACCTCGTTGCTGACCACGAACCACGGGACGTGGCTGGCGTGAAAGACGGCGAGTAGATCATCAATCTCTGCCGTGGCCCGTTCCTGGGCCGCGATCTCGTCCCCTCGGTCCAGCGCCTCGAAATCGCCCGCGGCCTTGTCTCCCAGCTCGTGCAGGGTCAGGTTCGAAATCCACAGCGTCACGCAGTCGAGCAGGACGGCGTCGGCCGGCGCGTCGGCCAGCGCGGCGCGGATGGCTGGCCCCACGCCCATTGGCGCTTCGACCGTGCGCCAGGTAGGCGGTCGCGCTTGCCGGTGGACCGCGATACGGGCCGCCATCTCGTCATCCCGCGCCTGGGCGGTGGCGACGTACAGCACCCGCTCGAACTGGGAGGCCAGCTTTTCCGCCTGACGGCTCTTGCCGCTGCGAGCGCCGCCCAACAACAGGGTCAGTTCTCGGCTCATATTTTCTCTTGGCTCCTCCCTTGCATCCAGGCCAGAACCAATTCCCGACCGGGGAAAAAGTGGCGCTCGGTGAATACCTCCAGTGTCAGGACGCCCCGGTAGCGGGCCGCCGCCAGCCAATCGCGCAGGTCGGCCAGCAGGCTATCGGCGATGAGGCTCAGCCCGCAATGGTCGCGCCCGTCGCGGCAGCCGTGCAGGTGGATCACCCGAATGCGCTCCTCGTGCGCTCGCAGGTAAGGCAGAGGCGGCTGCCCTACCTTGAGGAAATGGCCCACATCGGCGCACAGGCTGACGGGCAGCCGGTCGAGCAGGGGAAGAAAGGCGTCTGGATGGTAGTTCTCCAGGTTCTCGATGGCCAACAGGTGCGGCGCTCTGGCCTCTTGGGCGATCATCTCCAGCGAGCGGGCCGCCTGGTCGCGCCAATGGGCCAGCGCCGTGGGGCTAACGGCCCCCTGGTTCTTGATCTCGCTCCCGTCCAGGTGGACCACGTAGGCCCACGGGCGGAGTGGCCGGGTGGCGCGGACGACGCGGCGAGCCTTTTCCATCGAGGGATGCCGCCAGGCGTCGCCGGAGGCCAGACGCAGGTCCAGCGGCAGGTGGACGGTGTAGGTCAGGTCGTGGGCCTCGGCCAGTCGGCCCAGCTCCTCGACCACATCCGGCGACGGCAGGTTGCTCTGCTCGTCCACCTCGAATAGCACCAGCTCCACGTCGTCCACCAGCGGCGCCAGCCGGCGCACGTTGGGCAGGATTTCGGCCGGGTAGACGTAAGAGGTCGAACCAAGACGGAACGGTAGATTGGGTTTCACGGTAACCCATCCACCAGCAGCACGAACAGCAAGGCCCCGACCTCGGTCAGCTCGTTGATCGCGCCATAGACGTCGCCGGTGAGGCCGGGGATGCGACGGCGAACCAGCGCCACTATGCCCACCGTCATCAGCCAGACCCACAGGGCGACTCCCAGGCCGGTACGGCCCAGTGCCAGGCCCGCAGCGCCCACCGCGACTGCGCCGGTCATCAGCGCGCGCCGCCAGGTCAGTCCCCGGCGGAAGAGCTGTCCCAGCCCCGGGCCGGGACGGGCGTAGGGATAGGTCCAGGCGGCGTAGACCATGGCGGCCCGGGTCAGCGGCGGGATGGTCAACAGGGCGGGTGTCCGCTGAGGGGCGGGGAGCTCCACCAGCACGGCGAACTTGATCAGCAGCAAACAGACAGCCCCAACGATGGCGAAAGCGCCCACGTGGGTGTCCCGGAGGATCTCCAGCCGCCGCTCCGGCGACCCGGTCGCCAGCAGGCCGTCGCAGCAGTCGAGAAAGCCGTCCAGGTGCAGCGCGCCGGTGAGCGCCACCCAGATCGTCAGGAGCAGGGCCGCGTTCACCATCGGTGGGAACAGGGCTTGGCCCGCAGCATCAGCCAGGGCTAGGAGAGCGCCCAGCATCAGCCCGACGACGGGGAACCAGGCCATCGCCCGGCCCATCGTGGGCGCTTTGATCTCGCCGGAGACGCGCACCGGGATGACCGTCAGGAATTGTAGAGCAACCAGCAGAGTTCTGAACATGGCGAGGTCATATCTCCTTGGAAACGCCGGCGCTTTCAAAGGTCGCCATCTCGTCCAGCACCTTACAAGCGGCCTCCACGATGCTGATGACGAGCGCCGCCCCGGTCCCCTCCCCCAACCGCAGGTCAAAATCGAGGCACGGACTGAGTTCCAGGTGTTCCCACATCGCTCGGTGACCGATCTCGACAGAGGCGTGGGCGGCGATCATATAATCCCGGGCCAGCGACGCCAAACCGTCCGCGATCAAGGCCCCGGCGGTGGAGATGAACCCATCCACCACGACCGGGACGCGGTGCGCCGCCGCGCCCAGGATGACGCCCGCGATGGCGCCGATCTCGAACCCGCCGACCTTGCGCAACACGTCCAGCGCGTCGTGGGGGTCAGGCCGGTTGACGCGCAGCGCCTTCTCGATGACGGCGACTTTGCGCGCCAGCTGCTCGTCGTTGATGCCGGTGCCCCGACCGGTCACTTCGGCGACAGGGCGGCCGGTGATGGCGGAGACGATGGCACTGGACGGCGTCGTGTTGCCGATGCCCATGTCGCCGGTAGCGACGATATTCAGCCCGCGGCCCAGTTCCTCCTCCAGCACCTCAATGCCGGCCTCAATCGCCTGGATCGCTCCCCCCTGACTCATCGCCGGCCCCTGGGTCATGTCGGCCGTGCCGTGGGCGACCTTTTTGACCGCCAGCCCGGGCTGAGGCGCCAGATCGGCGGCCACACCGACATCCACGACGATCACGCGCGCGCCCACGTGTCGCGCCAGCACGTTGATGGCCGCCCCGCCGTTGAGGAAATTGGCCACCATCTGGGCAGTGACCTCCTGGGGGTAGGCGCTGACGCCCTGCGCCGTCACGCCGTGGTCCCCGGCGCAGGTGATGACCGCTTTGTGCCCGATCACCGGGCGGGCCTGGCCGGTGATGCCGGCAACCTGGATAAAGAGCGCTTCCAGGCGTCCCAGGCTGCCGGGTGGCTTGGTCAAGCGGTTCTGGCGCGCGCGCGCCGCCTCCATCGCGGCGGCGTCCAGCGGACGGATGGCTTGGATAGTCTGTTCGAGTAAAGACACGTCACCTCCCAAATAAAACGGCGTCATTGTGCCGGAGCGCCGATCTGCACGTTCAAAAACCAATTATCCTGAGTGCAGGGTGCCTTGCCCCGCCCTCAGCGCCAGCGGATGGGCAAAGATCGGGCCGGCTGTGACGACGGTGTGGTATTCGCCGGCCTCGCCGCACAGGTCAATCCCCACGCGCTCGAACTCCCGAATCAATCCGGCGTCCAACGTTCGGCCGAGATACCGGCGCCCCAGCGGATCATCTTTTGTCGCGATCACCATCGCTCGGAATCCCAAGGCCAGGAATTCGTCGAGCAATGCTTTTCTCGGTGTTTGCCACAGCGGGAGATGGGCCGTGATGCAGGCTGCAGCGCAGACTTTTTCCTCCCACTGCCGGTGTTCCTCCAGGTCTATGTCCCCGAACACACCTGCTTTGATCCCGGTTTGCTCCAGCTTACGCAAGGCGGCGATGAACGTCGGCTCATACTCGTCCCACGACGCTGCTCGCGTGATCAACGGAATCCTCAAGGCGGCCGCCTGGGCGCGCAGGACGTCCACCGGCAGGCCGTGGGACCTGGAGCGTTCGCTGTCCTCGTCCAGGGTGGTCAGCAGCGCCGCCGGCCTGGCCCCGGCGCTGCTGGCGCGATGGAAGACCAGGCAGGAATCCTTGCCCCCACTCCAGGAACAGACGAATGGTGTATTTGCTGTTGGCATGTCCACGGCCTGCGCCTCTCTGTGCATCACATCCCTTGGTTCAGTATCTTTTTCCAGGCGGCAACCAACTGTTGGTTCTCGACCGGACGGCGAGCGGCGACGCGCACGCAGGTGGGCAGCCCGAAAGAGGTGCAGTCGCGCACCGACATCCCGTGGGCCATCAGGCTGGCCCGCGTCGCGGGCGCATCCCCCACCTCGACCAGGAAAAAGTGCGTCGCTGAGGGGTAGAGGCGCAGCCCCAGCGCCGTTAAATCCCGGACGAGCATCTCTTTGGCGGACAACGTCTGTGCCACCGTGCTCTGGACAAAGTCTTGCGCGCCCTCACGCAGAGCCGCCACCCCGGCTGCTTGAGCGACGGCGTTGACACTCCACGGCGGTTGGACGCGGCGCACGGCCGCCACGATCTCCGGGGCCGCCAGCGCATAACCGAGCCGCAACCCTGCGATGGCGCAGTCCTTGGTCATCGAGCGCAGCGCCACCACCTGGCCCGTCTCCAGGAGCGGCGTCGAGTCCCAGGCATCCCACACAAAAGCGACGTAGGCTTCGTCCAGGACCAGCAGGCCGGACGGGTTGGCCGCCAGAAGCGCTTCCACGGCAGCGCAGTCCAGGTAGGTCCCGGTCGGGTTGTTGGGATTGCAGAGAAACGTCAGGCGCGGGCGCAGCGCCTCCATCTGGGCGACGAGGGCATCTACGTCCGGGCGGAAATCATCCTGCGGACGGGTCGAGCAAATCTGCACACGCGCGCCCATCAAACGGCTGGCGACGGCGTACTCTCCAAAGGTGGGAGACACGATCAGCGTCCCGTCGCCGGGCCGCAGGTAGGCGAGCGCCAACAGCCAGATCAGCTCGGCGGCCCCGTTCCCGACCCAAACCTGTTCCATCGCGCACCGATGATGCCCAGTCAGCGCCGCCCGCAGCGCCAGGCACGCCCGGTCGGGGTAGCGCGTGATGGCCAGATCATCCCGTATCGCGTGGACCTCCGGCGGCGGCCCGAACGGGTTACCGTTGACGCTGAAATCGAGCAGGTCGTCGGGCGCGAGACCGAGACGGGCCAGCTCCTTGTAGTCGAGACCGCCGTGGACGTCGGGTTGGAGCGCCGCGACCTCGGGACGGGGAGGGACTTTAGAAACCATGGAGCAACCTTCTCATCCAGAACAAGACCAGCAGGACACCACTGAAAGCGAGGCTAAACAAGACAGCGGTCAGGTTCGCCACTCGCCCGGCTCGCTGGATGGTATCTGCCGACAGTGGCGCTGCGCCGCCTTCCAGCCGATAGCGCCCGACCTTTTCCAGGGTCACGTTCAGCGCCCCGGCCATAGCGCACATCGCCCAACCGGCGTTGGGGCTGGCGGTGCGCCGGTGCTGCCTCCACATCGTGCGCCAGGCATTGGGCGCGTCCTCCCGCGCCAGCCACGCGGCGCAAGTCATCAGCAGCCCGGTCAAGCGGGCCGGAGCCCAATTCAGCAGGTCGTCGAGCCGGGCAGCAAACTTGCCCAGGTATTCGTACTCCGGGTCGCGGTAGCCCAACATCGAATCACAGGTATTGCAAAAGCGATAGGCCCACGCGCCGGGTAGGCCGAACAGCAAAAAGTAAAAGAGCGGAGCGACGGTCCCATCGGTGACGTTCTCGGCCACACTTTCCACGGCCGCGGCGGCGACCAGCTCGGCGCTCAACGCAGACGTGTCACGGCTGACCAGATGCCACGACACCAGGCGGCGCGCTTCGACCAGGTCTCCGGCCTGCAACGCCCGCTGCACCATCCCTGCTGCGCGGATCAACCCCGAGTGGGTGAAGGCGCTCTTGAGCAGCGGGGCCGAGATCGCGACGTAGACGACCGGTCCCAGACGCCGGGCCGCGATGGTCAGCAGGGTGACCGGCAGAGTGAACGCCGCAGCGCCCGCCAACACCAGAGCCGCGCCGTAGACGAAACGGTTCGCTCGTCCCATCGCTGGCGCGCGCCGCTCGCCCCACCCGATGAACGATCCCATCCAGGCGACCGGATGGTAGCGGTTCGGTGGATCGCCCAGGAGGAGGTCTATTGCTGCGGCCAGGCCAAAGATGATAAGTTGAAGGACGGGGTTGGCCAGTGGATGGGACATACAATGTGCAGCGCCGCTGGTTCTGCTGGCAGAGCCGTTGGGAACGGATTTCCAGGGAACCAGGAGCCTGTTCCTCGTGATTAGAACTCAATGCCAGGGCGAGCCGTTATGCCCTGCTGATAAGGATGGCGCACTTCCCGCATCTCGGTCACCAGGTCGGCCCGCTCAATGATCGCGTCAGGCGCTCGGCGGCCGGTCAGCACCAACTCGACGTGTGGCGACCTGGCATCTATCAGTTGGATGACTTGCTCTTGGGTCAAGAGGCTAAAGTACAGGGTGATGTTGACCTCATCGGCAATGACGATGTCGTATTCTCCGCTGGTGAGCGCCTGGCGGATCTGGCTCAGTCCCTCCTGGGAAGCCGCGCGCTGGTCTGGTGTGGCGCTGTCCACGTGAACCCAGTCGTTGAGGCCGTACTGCTCCAGAGTGACGTAAGGCGTCAATCGCTGGATGCTCTCCATCTCGCTATACCGTCGGCCTTTGAGAAACTGGCCGATATAGGTGCGCACTCCGTTGCCAGCTGCTCGCAAAGCTAACCCCAAAGCCGCCGTTGTCTTCCCTTTCCCATCTCCAGTGTAGACCTGGACCAGACCAATTCGATCCTGTCTTGTCATTGTTGGTTCCCCTTTATCTATGTCTTGCCAACTCGCTGTCTGCAAGTGCATGTAAGAAAGGTGGTGCCACGTGAATTGCTGCGCGAATAGACGAAAAGTGTACTTGCTATGAGAAATTTTCCCCCTCAACAGACATAATCGTTCCGTAACGCCTGCAGATCGTGAACCAATGGGCCAGCATGCCACAGGGATTCGAAAACAACCGGATTGCCGTCCTCGATCAGCATCCTGGTGTTTTTTTCCCTCCCACCAACCACCATAAAGGTTTTTTGACCATACTCGAGTTCAACCGTTCTGTCGTTTCCGTTTTCCATTGCTCACATCACTCCTTTGATCGCGGCTACTATTCTTTACCCAACCCAGATAGCGCATCCTCGACGACGAGCCAGCCGCTGCCGGGAAAGAGCCGCGCTATCTGGGGCGCGAAAAGCGGCGAGACGGTCAGCACCTCCGGCGCATCGTCGGCGATGACCTCGCCCTGGCTGAGGATCACGACGCGGTTGGCCGCCTGGGCGGCCAACTCGACGTCGTGGGTCACCAGCAACATACCGACTGCCTCGGCCTGCCACTCTCGCAGCAATTGCACCAACGCTCGTTTGGTAAAATAGTCCAGACCCCGGGTCGGCTCGTCCAACAGCAATAACCGGGGGCGCGTGACGGTCACCGCCCCCAGCGCAACCCGCTGCCGCTGGCCCACACTCAGATCCCTGGGGTATGCCGCTTTCACGTCCCCCAACCCCAGCCGCTCCAATAGATGCCCCGGCGGGACCGGGGGGCGATCCAAGAGGCCGTGATAGCGCAACGTGACCGCCAATTCCTCGGCCACGGTGTCGGCGAACAGGAGGTCGTCCGGCGCCTGGGGCAGATAACCGACCTGCTGACATATCCGCGCCGTCTCCTGCCCAACGAGCGACTCGCCTGCTAACGTGATCTGGCCTCGCCGAGGCCGCAACAGTCCGACGATGCATTTGAGCAGCGTCGTCTTGCCGGAACCATTGCGGCCCATCAGCGCCACCAACTCGCCCTGATTGACGGTGAGCGAGACGTCGGATAGCGTGGGTGCGCCGTCGTACGCAAACGAGAGCTTCTCTACACGAAGCAGCGATTCCACATCTGCGCCCGACCGAGAACGAGCGGGAGGCGGTTCCAATGGGGAGGGCGCCTCCCTGGCAAATGCGCGGCCCTCCTTGATTGTGAGCGGCAGCGGTTCCCAACCCAGCGCCTTGCCCAACGTCACCAGCGGCGGCGTCTGATCCATCTGCCGCAAGACCTGCCGGGGCGGGCCATCCAGCACCTGACCGGAGTCGCCCGGCAGGTAGACCAATCGATCGGCATAGGACAACACCCGCTCCAGCCGGTGCTCGGCCAGGATAACAGTCAGCCCCATGTCCACGTTGAGCCGCGTCAGCGCGTTGAGCACTTCCTCCGCCGACTGGGGATCGAGCTGCGAAGTCGGCTCGTCGAGCGCCAGCACCCGCGGGCGGAACGCCAGGGCTGCAGCGATGGCGACGCGCTGTTTCTCACCGCCAGAAAGCGTCTCCAATGGACGGTCGCGCAGCGGGGCCAGATTCAGCAGGTGCAAAACCTCCTCGACGCGCACCCGCATCTCGGCGGGCGGGACGGCGCTGTTCTCCAACGCCAGGGCGATCTCGTCTTCGACTCGGTCCAGGACGAACTGGGCCTCCGGATCCTGAAAAACGAATCCAACGACACGGCTGAGGGATTGGGGACCTTCGGTCACCGGGTCGTGCCCGGCGACAGCGACCTGTCCACTCACCACGCCGCCGCTAAAGTGCGGCGCCAGGCCATTGAGACAGCGCAACAGGGTGGACTTGCCTGCTCCCGAAGGTCCGACCACGAGAACAAACTCTCCCTCCGCAATCTCCAGCGTCACGTCAGACAGCGCCGGCCGGGATGTGCCAGGATACGTGTACGTCACACGGTCAAATTGGATCATCGTTCATTGACCTCCATCACAGTTTCCATACCCGCTGGCGGAGGGTGAAGCGGCCTCTCCGCTCCTGTACTGACCACCGCTGGCATCAACAGCCCCAAAAGTCCCAACCCGACCAGCGGGTCAAAGACCGGGAGCGTCAGCCGTGGGTAGGGCGAGTAATACAGCGTGTCCTGGCCCAGCGGTGATGGAAGCGACACTGCCGCCAGCGCCAGCCCGCACCCCCCCACCACCAGGGTGTCGCGGACCGTCCAGCGGCGGGGGCGGTAGACCGTGTGGCGGACCGTCCGCCCGGCGAGCCACAACACGCCGGCGATGAGCGCCCCGCCTCCAATCATCAACCCGAGGCCCGCCTCGCGCCACGCCGGGCAGAACAAGAACGTCAGCCAGCCACCCAGCAGCATCAGCAGCCCCACCGCCAGCCCTCCGGACGTGCGCAGTGGCTGCGCCCGGTCGGACACGGCCCCATAGCCCCGGGCGACCATCGCCTCGGCCAGGCCCATCGAACGCTCCAGTCCACTGACCAGCAGCGGCACGACGATGGGCGGCCAATCGCGCAGGCCCCGCACCCGGTGACCGCGCACAGCCTGGGCCTGGCGGATGCGGTTCAGGCTGCGGGCCGTCTGGGGCACAAACGTGAGGGCGATAGAGATAACCACCCCGACCTCGTGAAAGGCGCGGGGCGTGAGCTGCACCAGGTCGCGCACGGGCGTCACCTGGTTGAAGACCGCAAAACCGGCGAAAATGACGGTCAGCGCGAGGCCGTTCTGAACCCCAAAGACGAGCGCCTCCAGCGTGACCGGCCCGCCCAGCAGGGGCAGCCAGTCCGGCAGGCGCAGCAGTGGCGTGTCGCCGACGTGAATGGTCAGTCCGTTGAACAGGGCCGAGAGCGGGAGGGCGATGGTCGCAAAGCGGAGCGGTGAAAGGATCATCCATCGGCCGTCGACCTGCTCGTCGGCCGGGCGGCAGACCAGCCCGATCACGCTGGTGACCAGCGCCAGCAGGACAACGTAGAGCGGATTGCGGACCGACGAGACGGCGATCAGCGTCGTCAGCACCCAAACGAACCAGGCCCGGGCGTCAAGCATCGCTCTCGTGCACCTCGAAATGGAAACGTCGCCGGAAACGGGCCAGCGCCCGCACCACCGGCGCGCCCAGGAGCAGGATCAAAGCCCCGTTGCCCACCGCGCGCGCCATATCCCACGTCAGGGAGGTGACCAGATAGAACGTCGCATACCGGGCCAGGGTCTCGCCCAGGCCAGTGCCTGGCGACCAGGTCTGTTCTGCAGGTCCCACGGCAAAGGGCCAGAACCAGATGTTCATAATCGCGCCGTACAGCAGGCCCCAGATAAAGCCGAAAACACAGAGCACCAGGACCTCCAGACGGGTTACTTGTCGCGTGTGGCGTAAAACGTCAGACGTAAAACGCGATTCATCCCTTCGTCTATTCGCTCTCTCGCCGATTCGCTGATTCGCTAATTCGCTCATTCGCCCCAGCCACCCGGCCATCAGGCCCGCCCAGCCCGCGGTGAACATCTGGTAGGGCAGCCACGGCCCCACGCCGCCGGTGACCAGGCCCGAGACGAGGAGGGTCAACGCGCCCATCAAAAAGCCAAAACGACTGCCAAAGACGTAGCCGGCCAGGATGATGGGGGCAAAGATCGGCGAAAAGCCGCCCGGCATCGGAATGGTGACTTCGATGAAGCGCAGCACGCTGGTGATGGCGACTAACACGCCTAACATAGCGACCGTCTTGGCGCTGACGGCCCGTCCTTGGAGCTCTACGATCAGCGCGATGACCGAGAGGCCGACCAACGCCGCCGTCACCAGCGGCGCGTCCTGGCTGTGAGCCATACCGTGGGCCGTCCTGGTCGTCACCGGCACGAAGAAAGGGTACAGAAAGGCCAGTATGCCGATGGCCCCACTCAGCCCATAGATCATCCCACTAAGGATACGGCGCACGCTCGTCTACCTTCGGCGACGTATCGCCACGACGAGCCAGCCCAGCAATGCTGCCACGACGAGAGCGAAAGCGACATAGCCCAGTGGGACGAAGGACGACGAGTCGTCGTCAGACGCCGCCGGCAGGTCCGTGGCGATGGGTGCAGGCTCCGCCTGGGCCACGCGGGCCGAGGTGGGTGAGGGAGCTGCCTGCGTCGGCAGTGGCGTCGCCCGTGTGGTAGTCGGCGAGGTGGGCGTGGATGTGAGGGACGCGGCCTCGTCCTGAGGCTCGGTCCGCATGGTCGGTGATGGGGATGGGGATGACGATAGGCTTGCACTCACCGCATGCACCGTGGGCGAAGGAGCGGCGACGGTGGGCGCGAGCGTCGTCGAGGCGGGAGGGGAGAGCGTGACGTCGGTGACGCCTAATACGAGTTCATAGGTCGTCTCGGTCTCATCAGCGCCCACGACTCGCAGCCGGTATGTCTGCGGTACAGTGGGACAGACTTCCTGTTGGCCGTTGGGTGCGACGCTCTCACCGTCCAGGTATACCGCCTGGGCGCGCGAGGTATCCCAGCGCACGGTGGTGCAAGCGCTGGCGGGGACCGGGTTCTGATCGAGCCGGAACCAGACCTCTGGCGGCGAGGGCGTGGCGGTGTCCAGCGGAGGTGTGGCGGTCGCCGTCGCCGGTATGGGCGTGGCGGTGTCCTGCGGAGGTGTGGCGGTCGCCGTCGCAGGTATGGGCGTGGCGGTCGGGGGTGCGGGGGTGGGGGTGTCGGTCGGAACCGGCGTCTCGGTCGCCGGCGGGACGCAAATTTGATCAAAGGGGATCACGGGTGGCTGCGCGCCTCCGCCCTCCATCGCACCCGCGCCCCAGGCCCAGCCCTCCACGTCGCCGTGACGGACGTTATAGTTGCTGGCGCCCAGATTGGAGTACACCCACTGGCCGTCGACCAGGTGATGGTAAGCCCAGTAGATGCATGGGCTTCCCTGGCACTGACAGAAGCAGTTGTTGGCCGGGCAGCCCTCGCCGTCTATCGCGCAGATAGCCGCGCCCATACCCCAATCAAAGTTAGCGACAACCTCCAGCCCGGAACGCGTCAACATCTCGTAGCCGCTGATCTGCGACTCATCGAACTTGACGCAGCGCGTGATCAGCCGGCCGTCGCCGTGTTGCACGACCAGCCCGACCTGATTCGGTTGCTGGGCGCGGGCCAATCCTGCGCCAGCAAGGGGGCTAATGGCGATCAACAGCCCGACCAGACAGATCAGCCACTTTTTATGATTCATCACTCTCATTGAAACATCCCCGTTGCATTCAAGCCCCCTGGTTCAAAACGATGGGTAGATAAACGCGGAATGGGTAGCAGATTTGCTCAAACGAGACGGTGGGTTGGGGCATCGAGCCCTCCCCCCAGCGCCACCCCTCGACATCCCCGTCGTGAACTTGGTATCCTGCTGCTCCCTCCTGGGAATAATGCCAGTCCCCATTGAGCCAGTGCCAATAGGACCAGTAGATGCACGGCGTTCCCTGGCACTGACACCAACAGTTGCTGGCCGGACATCCCCTCCCTGCGATAGCGCAGACGGCCCCCTGATTGGTCACGATCTCCAGGCCGGACCGCTCCAACACCTGGAGGCCGTTGATCTCCGCCTCGCTAAACGTCACACAGCTTGTCACTGTGGTGCCGTCGCCCTTATCAATCACCAGGCCAACATACGAAGGGTCAGCAGTGTGACCGCTTACTCCATTGGCGTCGAGGGGCGACAACGTGAACAGCAAGATCAGCAGGACACACGCCCGCTGGATGCTGCCTGGACCTCTGAGATTAGCGAGAGATCGGAGAGGTCCAGGCGAATGACTTAGGAATCTCAACTGTTTCGGACGACGAGCGGCAGGTAGATGGCATAGGGTTCCAGGGTGACCGGCGGCGTCAGCGCCGTCCCCGACGTCTGGGAGCCGAACTGTACGCCATCTGGGTCCTTGAACGTGGCCTGGAACTCATATGACACCGGCCGGGTGAGGGGTAACGTGGCGGTGAAGTAACCGTCCGCACGGTGACCACTAATGTCCATCGTGGTCCAGCTCGTCGCGCCTTCCTCGCGCCACGCCAATTCGACGCTGCCATCCTCGTCCAGATCGCTGCCGAAGGGAACCACGACATCTATGCTGTTGCCCCACATCGCGCGCATTGGAGCGGCGACCATGCGATCTGGGTCAGGCCCTAGATAAACCGGTGCAAAGGCCTGGAGCCCACAGATAGCCCCCAAGGGGAGGTTGATGCCGGGCGAAGGCGAGGGCCAGATGTTCCAGTCCACGATGTGCCAGCCATCCACGTCGCCATCTGTGATGGTGGAATCGTTGAACCCGACGGGGTAGAACTGCCAAGTGCCAGTGACGGGGTCTCGATACCAGTAGGACCAGTAGAACGTGCCCGTTGCACTCACTTCCCGGATGGCGGTCAGCATATCCCCCCAAGCGGAACTAGTCGTCTCGTATGGGATCCCAGTGCGGGTCATCAGCTCGTGCCCGGTGATGCTGGGTTCGCTGAAGGCGACGCAGGCGGTCTCGTAGGTCCCGTCGCCGTAGTCGATGACGACGCCAGCGTGGTTGCCGCCGTCGTCGGGGACTTGGGGAACGATGGGATGCGCCCGACCCAGCAGAGCGGGAATG
>DAOTUC010000162.1:0-10778 GCA_034437315.1 Anaerolineae bacterium | reverse complement strand
GACAAGCATCTTCTAAAGCATACAATTCTTTTTTCTCCTTAATTGGCTCTCTAGCAGTCTGTCGGAGAGAGCTTATTTTACGAAAAAAGCCCATTCTCAGGTGCAGTTTCTGGCCTAAATTGAGGCTTCGTGCCCCATTTTTGCCTCGAAAACGTCGAGATTTAGGGGCAGCGTTTTTCGCTCCGACAGCCTGCTAGGGATCAGCGAAAGAAACAAGTTCCCCAAATTATGTGTAGGTGGGGACAGCGCGGTAGTTCCATTGCCCCAGGTTGTTATCGAATAAGATACGTATAGTGTTCTTGTAGTCGTCGTGCACTTTTTTCACTCCAACAGTTCGGCCGCGCGCCTGGCCGCCGGGACGTAATAGCGCGTGGTATACTCCTTGACCATACGGCGCGTGCAGAAGATGGGCGCCGCGGTCCGAATCGCCTCTTTCATCACCTGCACCCATCCCCGGGGGACGTCGTCGGCGTCGCGCCGGTAGAACAGAGACGTCACTTCCTGTTCCAGCAAATCATAAAGGGCGTAGGCGTCAGCCGCGTGCTGCGCGCCCCAATCGTCGTGTCGCTCGTCTGATTTGATCGCCCATCCGTTCGCCCCGTTATATCCCTCGGCCCACCAGCCATCCAGGACGCTCAGATTGGGGATGCCGTTGAGCGCCGTCTTCTGCCCGCTGGTGCCGCTGGCCTCGTAGGGCCGGCGGGGGGTGTTGAGCCACACGTCGACGCCCTGTACCAGGTAGCGCGCCACCTGAAGGTCGTAATCCTCGATGAATGCGATTCGGCCCCCAAACCCCGGATCCTTGGCCGCGTTGTACACGTGTTGGATGAGTTGTTTGCCCCCCTCGTCGGCCGGGTGCGCCTTGCCGGCGAAGATGAACTGCACCGGACGGTAGGGGTCTAACAACAGCGCTCTCAAGCGCTCCAGGTCGTGGAAAATGAGCGTCGCCCGCTTGTAGGTCGCGAAACGGCGGGCAAACCCGACCGTGAGCGCGTCGGGATCGAGAAAGGTGCCCGCGCAGAGCACCTGTTCAGCGTCCAGCCGATCCTCGACCCGCCGCCGCCTGGCTCGCTCTCGAATCATGCTGAACAGTTTGCCCTTCAGGTGACAGTGCGCTTCCCACAACTCACCGTCGGGCGTCTCGTGAATGCGCTCCCACAGCGCCGTTTCATCGTGTCGCTCGATCCAATCCGGGCCCAGGTACTTGCGATATAGCCGGTTCATCGCCCCGCCGACCCAGGCCGGCGCGTGAATGCCGTTGGTGATGTGGTCGATGGGCGTCTCGTCCGCTGGAACGTCGGGCCAGACCGATTGGAACATTTTCCGTGAGACCTCGCCGTGTAGCTTGCTGACGCCGTTGCACTGCCCGGACATCCGTAACGCTAAAACGGTCATATTGAAGCCGCCCTCGTAATTGCCCAGGTTCAGAAAGTCCTCGCGGCTGAGGCCTAAGTTGGTCCAATGGTGGCTGAGGTATTTATCAATCAGGTGGAAGGGGAAAACGTCGTGCCCGGCCGGGACAGGCGTGTGGGTCGTGAACAGCGTCGTCGCCTTCACAATCTGCTGCGCCTCCTCCAACGATTTGCCCGATTCCATCAACAGCCGCAGACGCTCCAACAGCAGGAAGGCCGAATGCCCTTCGTTCAGGTGATAGACGGCCGGGGCGATATCCATGGCTCGCAGCACGTTGACGCCGCCGATGCCCAGCACAATCTCCTGCTGGATGCGCATATCCTGGTCGCCGCCGTATAGACGCGCGGTCAGTTCCCGATCCCAGGCGGCGTTTTTCTCGTTGTCAGCATCCATCAGGTAAAGTTCCGTCCGTCCCACCTGGACGTGCCAAACTTGAACGTGCACGGTGCGTTCGCCCACCGGGACCGATACGTAGAGATAATCCTCCTGATCTCCCGTCTGGCAAATCTCCCGAATGGCGACCTGGGTTGGCTTGAAGCGTGGGTAGATAGCCTCTTGCCAGCCGTCGGCTGTGAGCCGCTGGCGGAAGTAGCCCATCTCGTAGAGGAATCCCACGGCGACGAAGGGGATGCCCAGGTCGCTGGCCTCCTTGCAATGATCGCCCGCCAGGACGCCCAGGCCGCCGGAATAGATGGGCAGCGAGCGATGCAGGCCGAACTCGGCCGAGAAGTAGGCGATGGGCGCGTCGCACAACGCCGGGTACTCGCTGGGAAACCAGAGATGTCCGTTTTTTATATCGGCGTCTAGCGTCATCATCACCGCGTCGTATAACCGCAAGAAGAGCGGATCGGAGGCCGCCGCCTTCAGGCGCTCGGCCTTGACCTGTTGGAGCATTTGGACAGGGTTGTGCCCGGTGCTGCGCCACAGGGTGTAATCCAATAACTTGAACAGGTCCCGCGCCTCACGGTGCCAGCTCCACCAGAAGTTGTGGGCTAACTCTTTCAATCGCCCAATGCGCTGCGGAATTTCGACTTCGGTCAAACTTATCTTGGTTTGCATAGAATTTCTCTCCTCCTTACAGAAGCACGCGATTCCAACGTTGCTCCTCTTTCTCAGGCGACCGGCGTATGGTTTTGCTTCAAGACGCCCGGAGCAACACGACGATCAGAACGACGATGGCGACGAGCGAGAACTCCAGAACGACCCGCCAACTCAAGCGCTCCAGGAAATGTTGATGGGCGATGTTCACGGCGACATAAAAGACGAGAATCAAGAATAAACCGGCGACGAAGGCGCTGATCTGCCAATAGTTGAGCGCCCACGTACATTCGCCGATTATCAGGCTGATCACCCCGGAGAACAGGATGACGCGGTGGAAAGGCGTATCCGCCACGCTCAACAGATCAAGGGACAGCACGCCGGCTATCAGCATCATCAACGTCGCCGTGATGATGCTGCGGGAACGGGTCTGGTAAATCATCGTGAAAAGTATAAAGGCCAGCACGTAGGCCAACATGTTGAGCGCCAGCCGCGTCGTGGGATAACTGGGGGATTTGGGGGAGACGGCGACGTATTCGGCGGAAATGGTGAGGCTGATGAGCACGGCGGCGGTCAATAAGCCCGCGATCCAGATCGGCCCCGTTACAAGTTGTTCCAATAGATAGGCGGACAGGCCGGTCACCAAAGCGGGCAAAATCCAGGAGATGTAAATGGGGCGCTCCGGATGTTCTATCAGGTGGGGATGATCGCGCAGGATCAAATTGGCGCCGGTGCAGACCAGGGCGACCATCATCAAGGTCAGCAACCACGCGCCGGTCAGGTGGATTTCCAGCGGGGATCCGAAAAGTTGCAAGCGCCACGTTTGGTTTGGCAGCTCAATGAAACGAAAGAGCACGCTGCCTAACAACAAAACGGCTACCAATACGCTCAAGCGATCGCGATCCAAAGTTTTAGTCTGCATACAGACGGCAATTTTAACGTTGAGAGGGGGATTTGTCAACCCGATTGTGTATGCTATAATCCCACTTTAGTTGGGTCTGCACGTTCGAGCAGGCCTATTCAGGGCAGATGAGCGCTTACTTCCCCAACCATCAAAGGAGATGTCTGTGAAACATTTAAAGGTTATACTGATTCTGGTCGTTATTTTGGTCTCGTCGATGACCTTGACGGCCGGATGTCGTCCCCAGGTCGAGAGCTCCCGTATCGTTTATGGGTTGACGTTAAGCCCGTCGGGCATTGATCCTCACCTCAACGCCTCTTCCGAACTGGGCATCCCGTTGACGTCTGTCTACGACACCCTGGTCTACCAGGATCCGCAGACCGGCGAGTTCGTCCCCGGCCTGGCGGAGCGCTGGGATATCTCGGATGATGGGCGGGTGTATACGTTCCATCTGCGGCGGGACGTCACGTTCCACGATGACACACCGTTCAACGCCGAGGCGGTCAGCTTCAACCTGGCCCGTATCACCGACCCGGCCCTCGAATCGCAGAAGGCGCGCTTTATGTTGGGCCCCTACAGTCACGCGGAGGCGCTTGATGAGTACACGGTTCAACTCCACCTGACCGAGCCTTTCGCGCCGTTCCTCGACGCACTCAGCCAGGTCTACCTGGGGATAGCCTCTCCCGCAGCCGTCGAAAAGTGGGGGGACGAGTATCAATTGCACCAGGTCGGCACAGGGCCTTACGTGTTCGCCGAGTACGCGCCGGGCGACCACCTGCTCCTCCGGCGCAACCCCGATTATGCCTGGGGGCCCGCCGTCTACCAACACGAAACGGCCCAGGTCGACGAGATCGAGTTCCGTTTCTTCACCGATCCCGCCGTCCGCTCCCCCGCCCTGGAGACGGGAGAGGCGGACGTGATGGGCGAGATACCACCCCAGGACGTCGCCCGTCTGGAGGAAAGCGCCGATTTCAGGGTCGAGAAAATAGCCATCCCTGGCGTATCCTTGATGATGTTTATGAACACGCAACGCCCGCCCCTGGACGACATCCGCGTGCGCCAGGCGTTGATCTACGCCGCCGATCGCGAGGCCATTGTCTCCGCCATATTCAAAGATACCTCGCCCGTCGCCTATGGCCCGTTGGCGGCTAACACCTTCGGTTACGAACCGGCGGTGCGGGACTATTACCCCTATCAACCCGATCGCGCCGCCGCGCTGCTGGAGGAGACGGGCTGGGTCGACACCGACGGCGACGGCGTTCGAGATCGGGATGGTCAACCGCTGCGCCTGGACGTCTATCTGATGAGTTGGGGCCACATGTCGGAAGTCGGCCAGTTGTTGTCCGCCCAATGGGCTGATCTGGGCATCGACGTCAACAGCCAGATTGTGAGCTATCCGGAGGCGATGCAGGTAGGCGGCGAGGGTGACCATCACTTGATCCCCTTCAATCTCTCCGGCAGCGACCCGGACATCTTGAGCGACTTCTTCCACTCGCAGGCCACGTTCAATTGGTCCCGGATAGACGATCCGGAGCTGAACCGCTGGCTCGAAACAGGGGCCGAGGCGGTCGAAAGGGAGGCGCGAGAGGCGCTCTACAGTCAAGCACAGATCCGGGTGATGGAAGAGGCGCTCATCATTCCCATCCGTGATTACGTTAACCTGAACGGCGTCAATCAGCGGGTGCAGGGATTGCGTTTCGACGCTCGCGGCTGGTTTCCCTGGCTGATTGACCTGACAACAGAATGAATTGAGATGGCGAGATACATCGGGTTGCGTCTGTTGCAAGCCATTTTCGTCCTCTGGTTGGCGACGACGTTGGCCTTCATCGCGATGAAACTGACGCCGGGCGATCCGGCCCAGACCCTCTTGGCCGCTTCGGGCGCGACCGCCGAGGAAATCGCCGCAAGACGGGCTGATCTGGGGCTGGACGACCCGTTTCCCATACAATACGCCCGTTACGTCGCCGATCTGGCGCGAGGCGACCTGGGCCGATCCTGGCTCCACGGGCGACCGGTGAGCCAGATGATCGGGGAGCAAATCCCGCCCACATTCACGTTAGCCATATCAGCGATGGCGGTCGGCGTCTTCCTGGGTATGACACTGGGCATATTGGCCGCCATCGGCCGCCACACCTGGCTCGACCTGGTCGTGACGAGCATCGCGGTCGCCGGCCTCTCTATGCCGACCGCTTGGTCGGGGATTTTGGCGATCCTGCTGTTCTCGCTGCACCTGGGATGGCTGCCCGCCTCCGGAGAGGGCGCTCTCCGGCACATGGTGCTGCCGGCGACCGTGTTAGGTTTCGCGCTGTCCGGTTCCATCGCCCGGTTGATTCGCGCCCGCGTCGTCGAAACCCTGGACGAACCGTTCGTGTTAGCCGCCCGGTCGCGCGGCCTGCCGGGCTGGCGGGTGATCATCGTCCACGTCCTCCGCTCCGCCTTGCCCTCCACGCTGACTGTCATCGCGCTCCAATTCGGCTTTCTGCTGGGCGGCGCGGTGGTCACCGAGTCGGTTTTCTCCCGCCGGGGACTGGGAAAACTAGCTATCGAGGCGATTTCCTGGCAGGATTTGCCCGTCGTGCGCGGCGTCGTCGTGTGCGGCGCGTTGGCCTACGTGTTGGTCAATTTCCTGGCCGACGTCGCCCAGGCCTGGTTGGACCCCCGTATCCGGGAGAGCGCCGGATGATCAAGTGGGCGAGACCGAAGCCCCGCCGCCTGTGGCGACAACCGGTCGCGTTGGCGGCTATCGCCTGGTTGACAGTCGCCGTCCTGGTTGCGCTTTGTGCGCCGTCGCTGATCACCGTCGGGCCGCTCGAAACGCGCGCCGATCGCTCGTTCTACCCGCCCGGGGCAGGCGCGCCGCTGGGGGCCGATATTCTGGGGCGGGACGTGTTGACGCGCGTCCTGTGGGGCGGGCGCTGGACCCTGGGGATAGGCGTGATCGGCTTGACCGTATCGGTTGGCCTGGGGTTGCCCCTGGGGTTGGCGTCCGGCATCCTCGGCGACCCGGTCGACGTGCTCCTCATGCGGTTGGTGGACGCTTTGCTCGCTTTCCCGGCGCTCTTGATGGCGATGGCGTTCCTGGCGCTTCTGGGACGGAGCGCCGTCTCGGTCGCTCTGGCCGTGGGCTTGTCGGCGGCCCCGGCCTACGCCCGAATCGCGCGGAGCGCTGTGTTAGAAGTGCGCGTCCGGCCTTACGTCGACGCCGCGCGGGCGTTGGGCGGGAGCGAATGGCACATCCTGTTCCGTCACATTCTCCCTAACGCCATAGCCCCGCTGATCGCCTTCGCCGCCACACAAATGGGTTGGGTTTTGCTCAACAGCGCCGCTCTCAACTTCCTCGGCCTGGGGGTCAGGCCCGGCGTCCCGGAGTGGGGCGCGATGTTGTCCGAGGGGCGCGCCTATCTGCGAAACGCTCCGTGGGTCAGCGCTTTTCCCGGCCTGGCCCTGACGTTGACGGTGCTGGCGACCAATTTGGTGGGAGATGGCTTGCAAGAAGCGCTCCGAGGCCGCTGAGAGGCTGTTTGGAAGGAAAATGAAAATTGAAAGGTGTTATTATCCAGAAATGAAACTGTAACCCAAAAGTAAGCGCTAAATGTGGTATACTGGGGTCGAGTCTCTTGGGACTCTTGGCGAGATGAATGTGGGTGATAATAAAGATGGTGGCTTATGGATCGTATGGCAGACGAATGTGCACAGAGCGTCATTCTAATCGTGGATGATGAAAGGGCGATCTGTCAAGGGTTGATGGATCTCCTTGCAGCCGAAGGTTACCATACAGTCGGGGCTTACACCGGGGCCGAGGCTTTGCAAAAGGCCCGTGACCTGATCCCCGATCTTATCCTGCTCGACGTGATGTTGCCGGATATGAGCGGTTTCGAGGTCTGCCAGGCGTTGCGCGCATCCTCGTTTTTGGCCGAGGCGCCCATCATCCTCGTCACCTCGTTGGGCGACCGGCGCTCTCGTCTCCAGGGCTTCGAGGCCGGGGCGGATGATTTTGTCTCCAAGCCCATCGACCAGACCGAGCTTTTGGCCCGGGTGCGCACGACCACCCGGCTTAACCGCTATCGCAAATTGCTCAACGCGCAGACCAGAAGCCAGCAGGCGGAGGAGGCTTTACAGGAAAGCGAGGCCCGCTTCCATCGAATGGCCGATAATGTGCCCGACATTATCTATCGCTACCGCCTCTGGCCGACGCCGGGTTTCGAATACGTCAATTCCGCCGTCACCGACATCACCGGTTACACGCCCGAAGAGCATTACGCCGATCCTGAACTGGGTTTCAAACTCGTCCACCCCGACGACCGCCCGCTGCTCCAGGCCCAGCAAACCCTTGACGTCGCCGGGTCAACCGTTGTCCTGCGTTGGATCTGTAAGGGCGGCGAGATCATTTGGACCGAGCAACGCAACGTGCCGATCTTCGACGAGACCGGCCGCCTGATCGCCCTGGAGGGTATCGCCCGAGATATCACCGAACGGAAACGGGCGGAACAAGCGCTGCATCGCCAATTGGAAGAACTGGTCGTGCTCCACGCGGTCGCCACGGCCGGCGCCGAGGCGAGCGATGAGGACTCACTGATCGAAAAAGCCACCCAGATTGTCGATAGGGTGATGGATGCCGATTGTTTCGGCGTCTTTCTGTTGGATGAGCAGGCGGATACCCTATATGCCCATCCCTCTTACCAGGCCTGTGAAGCCGCTTCTCCTGAAACCTTTGCGCTGGGGCAGGGGATTATCGGGTTGACGGCGCTTGATGGCCGATTGCGGCACGTCACGGAGGAGGACGCTAAACAGACCGGGGACGCGCCCCCTATGCGCACCAAGTTATGCGCGCCGATGCAGGCCGGCGATCGACTCATCGGCGTGATCAACGCCGCCAGCGCTCGCCCTCACGCCTTTACCAAGGATGACCAGCGGCTGTTGCTCACTTTCGCCCACCAACTGGCGACCGCCGTGGAGAAGGTAAGGCTGATGGATAAGCTGGAGCAGCGTGTGGCCGACCGGACGCGCGAGTTGGCCGCTCTCTACGATGTCACTGCCATTGCCAGCGAATCGCTTGACCTGCACGAGGTGTTGGAACGGGTGCTCAAACGTGTCCTGTCCGCTATCCAGAATGATTTCGGCCTGATCCACCTGCTCCCAGACCCCCAACAGCCCGCCGGTCAACCGCCGGCGGCGTCGCTCTTGCGCCTGGCTATCGCTGAAGGCGGGCCGCCGTCGCTCTTGCCGCAAGTCGACGCCGTGCCGGCGGGAGAGGGATTGATTGGGCAAGTTTTCGAACGCAGCCGGCCGCTCGTCATATCAGACACCACGACCACCGCATCTGAGCGGTGGATCGCCAGCCTGGCGGATCGCTACGTCTACATTGGCCTGCCGATACGAGGCAGCGGCCGGGCGCTTGGTGTGCTCAGCATCCTTCTGAAATCGCCCGCCCATCCGCTCAACGTGGAGGAGATGGCGCTTTTGGCCTCCGTCGCCGATCACATTGGCGTCGCGGTGGAAAACGCCCGTCTGCGCCGTCAAGCGCAGCACGCCGCGATCCTGGAGGAAAGGGAGCGACTCTCGCGGGAGCTCCACGACGCGGTGACGCAATCGCTTTACGGCGCGACGCTCATGGCGGAGACAGGCAAACGGTTGGCCAAAGCGGGCGACATCGCGCAAGCCAGCCATTATCTGGAACGCCTGGGCGAGACGACCCAGCAAGCGCTCAAGGAGATGCGCCTGTTGGTCTACAAACTGCGCCTTCCCGCTCTCGAAAAGGAGGGGTTGATCGGCGCGCTGCAACGTCGCCTGGACGCCGTCGAGAAGCGGGCCGGCGTGGACGCGCGTCTCCTGATCAAGGACGACGGACACGCCCAGGGCGCGCTGCCAGAACGTGTCGAGAAGGCGTTCTATCGCATCGCGCAGGAGGCGTTGAATAACAGCCTGAAGCACGCCCATGCCACGACGGTGACCGTCCAAATCGCCATCCGGCCTTGCGCTGATGGGAGGGAGCAGCGCGTGATCCTGGACGTCGCTGACGATGGACGGGGCTTTGATCTTCAGGCTGTCGCCGACGCCGGCGGCATGGGGTTGAGCAATATGCGGGAACGGGCCGAGCAATTGGGGGGCGATCTGACGATTGAATCGTCGCCGGGGCAGGGGACGCGGGTGCGGATGGAGATGGGGATGGATCTGGCGCCTGGTGATTGGAGGACTGATGAGTGAGACAATTCGTATTTTGATCGCTGACGATCACGCTGTGGTGCGAGAGGGATTGCGCGGATTGATCGCGTCTGAACCGGGGATGACCGTCGTTGGAGAGGCGGCCGACGGTTGTGAAGCTGTGGCGTTGACCCAAGACCTTTCGCCTGACGTCATTCTGCTGGATCTGGTCATGCCCCACAAAGGCGGCCTGGAGGCCATCGCCGAGATAAAGGAGCAGAACCCCAACGCCCGTATCCTGGTTCTCACCAGTTTCGCCGATGACGATAAGGTCTTCCCGGCGATCAAATCCGGCGCTTTAGGCTATCTCTTGAAGGACTCATCCCCACAGGAATTGCTCAGCGCTGTTCGCCAGGTCTACCAGGGCGAATCCTCACTCCATCCCAGCATCGCCCGCAAGCTGATCCACGAGATTAACCAGCCTTCCGATCTGCCCGCGGCCGCCGAACCGCTGACGACGCGTGAAGTCGAAATTTTGAAACTGGTCGCCCAGGGAATCTCGAATCAGGAGATTAGCGACATACTGTCCATCAGTGAACGGACCGTGCGCACGCACGTCAGTAACATCCTTGATAAGCTCCACCTGGCAAATCGCACCCAGGCCGCCCTATACGCCCTCCGTGAAGGGCTCGCCTCGCTTGATCGATGATGATGATGATGACGACGACGCCTGCGGGCGGACCTCCGCTTCTTCTGCGAGGATAGACCCTTAAAAATTCGCTCAGAGCCCGCCATCGGGCCGATTAGCGCCCCCGGGACGGCGGCTAGAGCAATTATTCAAGACACTGTCTACGTCATTTGTCGTATATCTAAGACATTTGTCGTATAAAATCCAAACGAATAAATCCTACTTTTGTCGCATAAAAAATACAACATTACGCCGATGCGCGCTGGTTGTAAATGTGTTATACTTATCATAGATCGGTCAACCAGCCTGTAGAGGGGTTTTTATATGTCGACAAAAAAAGATGCGTCCAAGTCAGCTCTCATCGTGGCCCCTCCTGGGCGGTTGAGGGATAGCCTGGGCGCATTGTTGACCTCGGCGCGCCAGATTCAGCAGGTCGACAGCGCCGACGAGGGCGATAAAGCTTTGACGTTATTGGGTCTTCAGGATTTCGCATGGCCCATCATAGACCCTAAAGGTTTTTGCGCTGGTTTTGATGGAAAAAGGTCATTGTTTAAGGCAAAAACGTTGTTTGCGCGGCCTTGAGCAAAACCTTTAGGG
>DAOTUC010000161.1:0-4002 GCA_034437315.1 Anaerolineae bacterium | reverse complement strand
CAGCGCTTGCAACACGTCGTCGGCCGATTGGGGGTCGAGTTGCGACGTCGGCTCGTCGAGCACGAGGACGCGGGGGCGGAAGACCAGCGCCGCCGCGATGGCGACCCGCTGTTTCTCCCCGCCGGAGAGCGTCTCCAGCGGGCGGTCGCGCAGGCGAGCCAGGTCCAAAAGCCGCAGCGCCTCCTCGACCCGCGCGCGCATCTCGGCGGGCGGGACGGCGCCATTTTCCAGGGCGAAGGCGATCTCGTCCTCGACCCGGTCCAGCACAAACTGGGCTTCCGGATCCTGGAAGACGAATCCGACGACGCGACTCAGCGCCTGGGGGCCTTTGGCGACGGGATCGCGCCCGGCGACCGAGAGGCGGCCCTCCACGCGCCCCCCGGTGAAGTGGGGAGCCAGCCCGTTGAGGGAGCGCAACAGAGTCGATTTGCCCGCGCCAGAGGCGCCCGCGACGAGAACGAAGGCGCCGTCGTCAATCGTCAAAGTCACGTCGGAGAGCGCCGGCCCGGAAGCGCCGGGATACGTGTAGGTGAACTGATCGAAATGAATCATTGCTGTACGTTCCTGGGTTGCGCTGACTGCTGCGCCACAATCGCCGGCGCCAGCAAACCCAGCAATCCCAGCCCCACGAGCGGATCGAAGGCCGGCAGGGTCAAGCGCGGATAGGGGGAGTAGTAGAGCGCCCCGCGCCGGGTCAGCGCCGTCGCCAACGCGAGCGCGCAACCGAGCGCAGCGAACGTATCCGCCCTCGTCCAACGCCGCGCCCGGTAAACGGTGTGGGTGACCGAGCGGCCGGCCAACCAGGTCGCGCCGACGATGAGCCCACCGCCGCAGAGCATCGCCCCGCCGGCTATCAGGCGGATCGCAGGCCAGAACAGATAGGCCAACCAGCCGACCAACAACGTCAGCAGTCCCAGCCCGATCAGCCCCTGGGTGAGGAGCGAGTTTTCCTCGTCGGAGAGCGCCCCGTACCCCCGGGCGACCATCGCCTCCGCCAATCCCATTGAGCGCTCCAAACCGCTCACCAGGAGCGGCGTCACGATGGGTAACCAATCCCGCAGCCCCTGCACGCGATGGCCCCGCACCGCCTGGGCCTCGCGGATGCGCTTCAGGCTGCGCGTCGTCTGCGGGACGAAGGTGAGGGCGATGGAGAGCACGACGCCGGCCTCGTGGAAAGCGCGCGGCGCGAGTCGGACCAGGTCGCGCACCGGCGTGGCCTGGTTGAAGACGGTGAATCCGCTGAAGATGACCGTCAGCGCCAGGCCATTGATCGCGCCAAAGACGAGCGCCTCCAATGTGATTTTACCCCCCATGAGCGGCAGCCAATCGGGCAAGCGGAGGAGCGCCGTGTCGCCCACGTGCGCGGTCAGCCCGTTGAACAACGCCGACAGCATCATCGCCACAGCAGCGAAGCGTAACGGCGAGAGCAATGCCCGGCGGCCCTGTGAGGTCTCGCTGTTGGCGCCCACGAGCAGCGCGAGCAACAACATAATGACGAGATATAGCGGGTTGCGGGTAGATGAGGCCGCGACCAGCATGGTCAACGCCCAGAGGAGCCACACGCGCGCGTCAAACACGAGCGTCTCCCTGGACCTCGAAATAAAAGCGCCGCCGGAAACGGTCCAGGGCTTTTATCATCGGCGGGCCTATGAACAAGATCAGCGCGACGTTACCCAGCGCCCGCGCCATGTCCCAGGCCAGCGAGGTCGTCAGGTAAAACGCGCCGTAACGGGCCAATACCTGGGACAGGCCAATGCCCGGTTCCCAGGCCTGCCCGGCCGGCCCCGCGGCGAATGGCCAGAAGTAGAGGTTGATGATGAGGCCGTACAATAATCCCCAGATGAAACCAAATATGCAAAGGATGGGCACGTCAAGGCGTGAGGCAACAAACGTAAAACGGGATTCGTTCACACACCCGTTCGCCCATCCCAGCCAGCCAGCGGTCAAGCCAGCCCAGCCGGCGGTGAACATCTGGTAGGGCAGCCACGGCCCCACGCCGCCGGTGATCAGCGCCGAGGCAAGCAGGGTGAACACGCCCATCAGGAAACCGAAACGCCCGCCGAAGACGTAACCGGCGACGATGATGGGCGCGAAGATGGGCGAAAAGCCGCCCGGCATGGGGATGGCGACCTCAATGAAACGGAGCACGCTGGTAAACGCCACCAACACACCCAGCATGGCGACTGTCTTGGCGCTGAGCGTCTGCCCCTGCAATTCCACCAGCAGCGCGACGACGGACAGCCCGACCAGCGCCGCCGTCGTCAAAGGGGCGTCCGCTCCCCGCCCGTAACTATCGGAACTGCCGGTCAGCGGCCCGAAGAACGGATAGATGAAGGCCAGCACGCCAATAGCGCCGCTGAGCGCGTAAATGGCCCCGCTGACGATGCGCCGTCCGTTCACTACTTCCGTCCGAACGTGGTGAGAGCCAGCCATCCCAGCAGCCCCCCCGCGATGAGGCTGAAGGCGACGTAGCCAATCAACGTGAAGGGGGATGCTAGGTCATCCTCGGCCATCGACGGTGCGGAGGCGTCACTGATAGGGGCCGCCGACGGCGCCTCGGCGACCGAGGCGGGCGTGGGTGTGGGTGTGAATGCGGGGAACAAATCCGCAACCGATACCGGCGTGGCGGTGGATTCGGTCGCTGTGTTATGCTCCTCCACGGTCGTGGGCGAGGTGTTCGCAGCGCCCTCGTTCTCCGAGGCGGCGTCGGCGGTCAAGTGTTCGCCCGGCGGCGACGGTGTGATCGCCTCCGCAGCCAACGCTGTGTCGGTCGACGAGGGGGATGCGGCTGACGTCGGCGATGGCGCGTCGGCAAGCGGCGTAGACGTAGGCGACGGCGTCGAGGAGGGGGCTGCGGAGGCGGCGGTCGACGAGCCGTTGACGCCCAACGTCAATTCGTAGGTGTCCTCCTGCTCCTCTCCGACGACGCGCAAACGGTAGACCTGCGGCGCAGCGGGGCAGACCTGGCGGCTGCCGTTGGCGTCCACCGGCTCATCCTCCAAAAAGACTTCCACGGCGTGGGACGTATCCCAGCGCAACATCGTGCAGGCTCCGGCGGAGATGGGGTTTTGATCCAGCCGGAACCAGGCTTCGGGCGACTCCGGCGCTGGCGTGTTGGTCGGCGGGAGCGGAGTAGCGGTTGGCGGGAGGGGAGTATCTGTCGGGCGGATGGGGGTGTCTGTAGGCGGGATGGGCGTATCGGTGGGGAGCGGGGTGTCGGTGGGCGGCGGCGCGCAGATCTGGTCGAACGGGACGAGGTCCGGTGGATCGCCCGTCCCCCAGCTCCATCCCTCCACGTCCCCGTCGCCGACGGTGTAACTGCTGGCGCCCACGTTCCCGTAGGTCCAGGCGCCGCCGGAAAGGTGCCAATAGGACCAATACTTGGGTGCCTGACAGGTCAGGCAACTCTCCTGTGGGCAGCCCTCGTTCTTGATCTTGCAAACCGCGGCCCCCATACCGGAATCGAAGGAAGCGACGACGTTTAGCCCGGAGCGTTGCAACACCTCGTAACCGCTGATCTGGTCTTCGGTGAAGGAGATGCACCTGGTATCAAGCGTCCCATCTCCAAAGCGCACGACGAGGCCGACGCGGTTGGATTGTTGAGCGCGGATGATCGGCGAAGCATACCCCATAAAAAATGATAGCAACGAGGCGACCACGAGTAAGCAAACGGTGATCTTATGCTTTTTCATACGATCTTCCCTCACAGAGATCGTTCCGGCGCGATTTTCATCGCGCCGGAACGATCCAGCTAATCAACCTAGTTAGTGTTTCTCAAGACAAGCGGGAGGTATATTTTCCGAGCGATGGACGTCATCTCTGCTGCATAATTATCGGCGGGGTTGGCATCCGGCGTCGTGGTGGTCACCACAACTGTATTGGTGAAGGGCTGAGTCGCCCAGATCTGGACCTTGACTTCCAGGGTCAACACATGGCTCTGGCCCGGCGCGATATCGCCCAAATCCCACACCACCTTATCCGGCATCACGACCGTGCCTGGAT
>DAOTUC010000160.1:0-7066 GCA_034437315.1 Anaerolineae bacterium | reverse complement strand
ATGTCACCCAGACTGCGATAAATTCGACGCTTGAAATGATCCACAAAAACCTCCTCCTCGACGTGTCTACGCCGTTATTCCCGCTTGACCTTTCTTGTGTGAATCACTCGGTTTTTTTGTCTTCCCTCTTCTCCCGCTTCCAGGTCAACGTGACGGTGTAGCTGGCCTCGGTACCTACTTTGGCGACGGCGAAGTTGCCCACCTCGCCGGTAGCCTGGAGTCCGAAGGCGACCTCCACTTCGTCGGGCGGGTCGGGGAGATTGCGCATCTTCTTGATGAAGGCCTTGGCGTTGTGGCGGATCACCTCCAGCCCCTCCTCGAAGCTGGCCTTGGCCTGGGCGATGGTCTCTCCTGCCTTGTCCTTTAGTCCAGCCCGTACCACACCGGACTGGTAAGCGTCTGGCTCAGTGGCGGCTTCCACAAGGATGGTCGCGCCGTCCTCGGTCGTGAATTGGATATAGTTTGTCATCGTCTATGCTCCTATAGTCAGTTAAGAATTCTCAGCTTGGGATCAGACAACACGTCATCCTTGGCTTATCGCTTTCTGCTCAAATATATCCGCGATCCACAATAGACGAACTTCCTCAACCACTGGATAGATTTCCTCAAGACGTTGAACATACGCCACAATCTCCCCAAGGTCGAGCTCGAAGACGCCATCTCCCTCACCGGGACGAACATATTCATACACCTCGGTCAGGGCCTCAATCGCTGCGCTAAGATAGTCCCTCTTCTGTTGCTCACTCTCAGGTAATGTGTTGAATCGCTCAAGGAGTTCCACGCCCCCATCAAAAAACGTCTGGAGAGATGTGCTCATCGTCTCTGATAGTTCTTCCACGACATAGCTCTGCAACCTCTCCACGCCCGGCTCAGTGAGGTCGGGCATTCCCTCAAACTCGCTGATCTGTGAGGTCAATTGACGCAGTGTTGCGACAGAACGAGAGAGCTGATTGGCTGTGAGAATTCCTGGCTTGCCCCATATATCAAGGTGCAACTCCTCGCGGATGACATCCGTCAGCTCTTGGGGGAAATAGGCCCAGGGCTTTTCTTGCACGTTCTCCGCCTGCAAGATGGCGAGAGTACGAAAAGGCCAGATAAGCTTATCCAGCATGCGTCCTCGAATGATAGGAATGATTACAATGTACTGGCAAACCTCTTGGATGAGGTAGTCGATCAGGCTCCCCAACCCTACGCCTTCCAGAGCATCACGTAGCGCTTTGGGGAAAGCTTCGAGTGTTGCGTAAAGATTTGTGGGGTCACTCAGTTCAAGCTTGGCCCACAATGTCGGCGAGTCCTGCCACTGTCGATCGTAATCCACAAGCACAGTTCTGCATTCGGAAGTACGGATTGTCTCAAGGGCTTGCTGAACGCGTGCTTTCACCTGCCGCCTAGCCCTGTCCATCCATTGCGGCACCTGCCACTGAGGACTGGAAGCCCCTTTCCAGGGCTCATAAGCGTAGAAGTACCACAATGTCCAGCTCGTTGCCAATACCTCGTTCTCTCGTCTTTCCAAGGTCGTTGTTTCATCCTCACCGAGGTACTGTTCGAACAATGCCTTAAACTGACGTTGATATACTGGCAGTTGTGTCTTACCCTCAAAGAGATTATAGGTGGGCAAATGTGGATCAGTTCTAATATCTTGCTCCTGCAGGGCTTCAAGAATCATCTTTCTCTTCGGATCGTTGGGATGCAGCTTTCCAGATTCTGCGTTGGTGACCCAGACCGCCGGAGCCTGGTTGAAGAAGTTGCGGACTGACGCGAAATACTCCCGCTGCGCATTGAGATAGGGCTTATACTTCTGAAGCGCGATTGCGGTCGGGACGTATCCCTTATGAGTGAGTACTTGCACCGAGGAATCAGCAGCAGTTTCGCTAGCAAAGCCCCATGGATCTACAGCAGACTTGGGCAAATCCAACACTCCACTCAACTGTACTCCACAGCGCTGCCACGATTGCAGATCGATGTACTCCGAGCCTACGTTAATGGCTTTCGTGCGTTGATAGAACTTCATCAACCCACGATTCAGTTCGTCCAGACAGTCGACGATTGCCCCACGAATTTCGATCACCGCATCCAGGTATGCATTCCAAGAATCAGGACGATACCGGAGCCGTGCGATCCCACCGACCATACTGTTCAGCCGGATTAGCCATTTCGGGGGCAAATAAGTTGCTGGAACACCATCTTTGCGAGTGCTATCGCCTTGTGGCAGCTCAATGACTGCCAACTTGAACCCATAGCCCTGAGCCCCGTAGCACTCGTAGCCTGGAAACAACCCGCGCATCAAATCGATTTTTGCCATTGTTTCGGCATGCAATGGATCAGATTTGTCTTCCTCCACATCCCCCGAAGGAATGAAGTGAATCTTGAGTGTTCTATCTATTTCCTCCAGCGCAAGGATATTCTGTTGATTAGCCAAGCGCCGATGCAGAGTATCTTCGTGGGCTTCCAACCATCCCTGATGTCGTTCCACGTCACTCAAGTGAAGCGCGAATGACAGATCCGCCAGGATTGTGAGAGGTAGATCTGCTACTGAAGCGTCTAGTTCATCTTGGGTAACCCAATCAACAAGCGAACTATCGGGAACCAGCCGGGCAGTCCAATACAAGATTTCCGCAACGTCTCGCCAAGTCTCAAGCCCGGAAGGAGGCACCGATGGCTTGCTCAATGAGCGGAGCCAATCCTGAGGTCGTTGAAAGAGTGCATTCTTGGGTGTTTGGTTCTCTCTAATGGCTTTGATTTTCGCCTGCCGCTCTGGCGGAATCAGAGACCCCAAGGTCGTCCACCACTCGCCCAATTCTGAGCTTTCCCCCGGTGAAGCAAAGTTGAAGTCCACAGCGAACCACCATCCTGGGCCCAGTTCGCTGTGCGCAGCATCCAGCACCGCACGGTTGTCCGCGACGTATTCCCGGGCACCGACCCACAACAGAGACCGAAGAACACCGCCAATACCTGACCATGTCCTCGGCTGCAAGTCCATCACCAGATGAAGAAAGCGATCGTGATCACTTTGACGGTCCTCATCCACCAAGGCTTGGAGGATAAAAGTCTCCAGGTCTTTCTCAAGCATCAATGGTAACACTTGAACGATGATATCCAACCACGGATTGACATCGGGTTGGATCAGCAAGCGACTGAGAATGTCTGAACGGATAGGATGCAGTCCTTCGAGATACACTCCACCGGTCGTGCGGCGCAAGAGGTACTCCTTCTCAAACCGCTCCAGTGTACGATTCGGTGCTGACAGTTCCAGAGCCTCGATGACATCATAGGTTCGTAATCGTGCGCCATAGGCCGAGGCGACCGCCACCAGCGATAGTAACCGCCGTTCGTCGGGAGATGCTTCCCCCCTTCGCACCTCATCTTCAATGCGCTGCACCTGGCTCTCTAGTCGTTGCTGCAGCGTCTCTGTCTGTGTCAGCAAGTAGACAAACTCCATCAGTGGGCCTTCGCCCCCGAAGGCATGCCAGGCGGCGTCGAAATCCAGGAAGTCCCAGCGATCACTTGTGCTGCGAGCTCTCTCGTAAATCAACTCAGCTTCAGCTCGGTCGAAATCTAAACCGACCTCAACGAAATTAAAGTCGGCACCTGAGATGTTGGCCCGACGATAATCCTCCTCACGTATGGTAATCAGTATTTCCAAGAACGGCTGATCTGCCAGTTGCCTGACCAACTCGGGCCACTCTGTATCTCGAGGGTGAACATCGAGGTAGACAGCGATAGGCACCTCCACCGCGCTGGCGAATCCGGAGAGCGCCAGCGCGATGCTCAGTGCGTGCTCGACATCTTGCACACGCTTGATAGCAAAGCGCCACTTATCAGGATATATATCGTGGAGATATCGGTAGGCCAAAGTGCTCTTGCCCTGCCCCGAAGCGGCGTGCAGAATGACCACGTTTATCTCCTGAAACGCTTGGTGTATCTCCACGATCTTATGTTCACGAGAGAAATCGAGGTCAGCCAGAATATGCTCGTACCTCGCACGAACGCCAGCGTAGAACTCGTCGCGGAGTCGTGAAACCTGCTCCTCGTCTATGGAGAATGCTTCAAGTGGCTTGATGGTCGCGTACCACTGTTTATAATAGTGATACCATTCGGCAAGGAAACGGCCCACGGCATTAACTTTATCGATGAGATCTGCACAACTCACAACCTGGCGACGCTCGGCGAGCCGGTAGTACCAAGCGACGAACAAATTGAGAGCGTTCGCTGGATCAATGCCCGTTGAGAGATCGCGGATCTGTGAAAGAACCACTTCGTGCTCTTTCTCTTCTTCCAAAGACACCAGTTCAATCGATTCAAAGAGCCTCTCAACATTGTCTCGTTCGAAGCCTTTGTCTACCAACTTAGCGACAATCCGTTCTCTATGTAACTCATCCCCATCCCATGCCTGCCTCAATTCAGGACCAATAGCGCCGAAGTTCACCAGCTCGACGACCGGGGGATTCTCGCCTTCCAATAAGCTGACTACGCGACGCAGAAAAGAGTTTTCCTTCCCCCGGTTCAAGATCTGATAAGGTAAGTCTCGAATAGGACTTGATCTGTATCGCTTCGACAATTACCCCATCTTGATCGAGAATATCGAGGTCCTCCGTGCCCTCAGGCTGGAATAGATGCGTTCCATCTATGCCTGGGGCAAAGATGCGCCCAAGGGTATAAAGAGCTTGAAGGCGGTAGCCTTTTAAGGCTGCTGGAGCACCAGGTTGTGTCATTGTTCCTCGCTTGTGTAACGGTCAACCTCGAGGATGTCAGGCAAGTCTTCCGGCAAATTGGGCTCGTACTCGGCGTTCTCCAGCAACTCGAAGGCGGGCTCCAGGCCTTCTATGCCAGCAGCCTGGATCAATTCCAGATCACGGATGGCGTCCTGGACGACGCCAGGCGCAGCGGTGATCTCCAGTGCGCGGCGGTATTCCTCCAGTGCCGGGGCGAGGAGGTCGGGGCGCTGGCTCTCGTCGGCCCAGCGGGTGTCGCAGGTGGCTTGGCCAACCAATGCTGTTGCGAGAGTGTAACGCGCTTTGTACAGATTTGCTGTCTTGTCCAGCATATTGTGACAACGATCAATGGCATTTGCAAAAGCATCATCAGTGGCGGGATTATGTTGGTGTAGAAGTACAATTCCCCATATCAGTGCCGCTTGGTAACTAACTTTGGGTATGTTCCTCGCTAACGCTTCCGTACAGCGATACTTGGCTTCAGATAGTTCCCCGATATCTAGTAGAGCCTTGCTGATTCCCAACAAGCAATGGCTTTCCCCCCGATGATCGACTATTGTGCTTTCACGTATTATGGTGAGAGCATCTTCATAGGACTCGATAGCTTTCTTAGCTCGCTTTTGACGATAGTAGGCATTACCCAGGCTGCCGAGTCGAATGGTTTCCTCTCTACGGTTTCCAGTTTCCCGGTCTATGATCAAAGCTCTTTTGTATAATTCGATAGCTTGCTCGACCTTTCCCAGAGCAAGATAGGCGTTGCCCAAGCCGCCAAGCCGAGCTCCTTTTGCCCAGCGGTCATTAATATCGCGGATAATAGCCAGGGAACGCCCATAGCATTCAATGGCTAAATCAATCTTCCCCAGATCAAGATAATTGTTCCCCAGACTTCCCAATCGAAGTCCCTCACCTCTAGAATCATCAATTTCACGGGCAATGGTTAATGCTTCTTCTTGAAACTTGACTGCCTTGATAGTATCTCCCAGAGCACGATAGGTGACACCTATATTACCGAGCCTGACGCCCCTGATCCGGCAGTTACCTATCTCACGAGCGATAATCAGGGCTTGCTTGTACAACTTGATGGCTTCTTCAAACTCACCAAGATAGCGATACAGGTGTCCCATATTACCAAGATGACGGCACTCGTTATGACGGTCTCCTATTTCTCTGGAAATAGCTACAGCCTGTTTGTAAAGATCAAACGCGCGTTCAATTTTCCCCAAGGCACGATACTCATTGCCCAAGTGACCCAGGTTGGTCGTCTGCATACTAGGATCCGATAATTGTCCCAAAAGTCTCTCTCGCATCTCAATTAGAGATGCAGAATGTCCCCATAGATACAGATAGTTAAAGTCAATTGGTTCCAGCATCCGACAAGCCTCATCATAATCCTCAGCACGAACACGATGCTCAAACTCATTCAACTGTGGCTCCAGGTCCTCGATCGACTCCCACGTCTCCTCCGGCGTGCGCAACTGGACGTAGTAATCGGCTGCGCGGCGCTCCAACGCCTGGCGGGTGTAGTCGGCTTCTGCCTCATCCTCCTCAGGCAGTTGACTGTAGGCGTAGTCCTGGTCGATGGGATGGAGTGTCACCGTCTTGGCGGCGCGATCCACGCTGACGATATTGGTGCGCGTCAGGCGCTGCACGACGCCCGGTACGTCCAGCCCCGGCGCGAACGGCTCCAGCAGGTAGTCCACGGCCAGCGGCGGCACAGGCTTCCTGAAGACGGCCAGCGCCTCGATCACCCGCCAGGCGTCCCGATCCAACCGTCTGTAGTTCTCCTCGATCAGGGCCTGCACCACATCCTCCTGCTCGTAGAATGTCCCCAACACCTCGTCCAGCGTGGCGAAGGGATCGTTGGCCAGGATACCAGCCAACACCTCCAGCGCGCGGGGCACGCCGTGGGTCATTTCCACGGCCTCGGCGAGCCGCTCCTCTGCTGCATCGCGCAAGCCGTAGTCCCCGTTGGGGTCCAGTTCGCGCAGCAGGGCCACGCCATCGTCGATCGGGAGTCCTTCCAGCAGCTTCACCTGGCGGTCGAAGCGCATCACCTCGCGCAGGAAGGCCAAGGCCACCCGCGAGGTGACCACCAATTGCGCGCCCTGAGAAACCATCAATCTCTGATTGAAGAACAATCGCACATCATCGTCGGTGAGTTGTCCTTGATCGTCGAGCAGATCCTCCAGGTTATCCAGTAGGATCACGTACCGCCCATCGCTCAGCGATTCAAGCAGACGACTCACTTTCTCTCTGTTCTCCAGTTGTGGATTCGTCCACAAGGCCTTGAGCCGCTCTTGCTCCTCTCCGCCCAGCAGTCTGGCGCAATCGAGGAACAACCGTTCCAGGCTGAT
>DAOTUC010000159.1:0-5918 GCA_034437315.1 Anaerolineae bacterium | reverse complement strand
GTCTGATTGGCTCGCACGTCCCGGCGCTGCGCCGGTCGCAGGTGGCAGAAGGGACAGGTCGGCGTGTCGTCGATGGCGCTCTCGTGGAACTCGCGGCAGGCGGGCAGGCCCGTCATCCGCTGCTTCCAGCCATCCAACTCGCTCCCGCTGAGCAGGTCGATGGCCGCCAGCGCGTTGAGGGCGGTCAGCCGTGCATCGCTGTACAGCCGCTGGCGCCGGTCGTCCGCCTGGGGGCCGAGCACCAATCGGCGGTGCTGCTCGGCGTAGGCGGCCACGTAATCCGCCTTGAGCGCCTCCAACTGGCGCGAAAGGGCGTTGAAGTGCATGGGGTCAATTGCCTCATCGCCTTCATCGCCGCCGCCGAAGCGACGCACGTCGTCGACCAGCGATTTGCGCATCGCCGTCGCCCGCTCTGACCAAGCGTGAGGCGATTCCGGACCGGAGGGCAGGTTGGCCTGGGCCTCGGCCAGGTAAGCGGTCAACGGCTGGATGCGACCGACCAGATCGAGCAACTGCCCGGCCCGCTCAACCACGGCTTGTTGATCGAGCGCCTCCTGTACCTGGGTCACGGTCATCCGCAGATTGCGCAGCTTACCCACTGTGTCGAAACGATTCAAATCCTCCAGGAACTGCTTGTAACCGCGCAGGTGCGGCAGCAACTCAGTGCGGGAGAAAGACACATCGGGATGATTGCCCACCACCGCGCCGCTCTCAACCTCGTAATCGAAACGGTCGGTGAAGACCGCCTCATTCCACAGGCGCAGGCCCTGTTGGAGCCGCCCTTCGAGTGTGGCGACCCGTTCCAACTCCTCGCCGACGACATGCTGGAGGTCTCTCACCGCATCCCGGCGGGTGTTTTCGTCCCGCACCCGGCCCGGAGGAAGCCCCAGCCCCTCGAAGACCATCACCCACAGGTTGAGCGGCAGCGTGCGCGGCCGCTTGTAGAAACGGAAGTCGACCAGATCAACCATTGCCCGCGTGGCCGCGCGCTCAATGTTACCGGCGTCCAGCGTCTCACGCCCGCCCAAGTTGAGCACGATGTCCCCGTGGTAGACCAGGGATAGAAGCACCACTACGGCCCATTCCGGTTCCAGTTGGAAGAAGATGTCCTTTTCGATTGGCTGGATGCCGCCGGAGACCTGCTCGATCAATTCCCCACGATTGACGACTTGACTCTCCGGCTTCTCCTGTAGCAGGTCGAGATAGCGGCGGGCGTAGCGGGATTGGTAAGGGCGCACTTGATCCTCATCGTCCAATAGCGCCAGGCCATCCAACACGCCTATCGCCAGGTTGGTGCGTCCACGCCCGGCCAGGAAGCGGATCGCGTCCATCGCGGCGGTGGGGCGGGCCGATTCGGTGACGGGGCGGGTCAAGCGCTCAAAGGCGGGATAATCGGGATACCGTTCCTCGAACTCAGGAGCTAGCAGATGGGCAGCGATCAGGCGGATCAGTTCCTCCATCGTCTCGCTGGCAGAACTTTGTGCGCCGGACAGCACCGTTCCGACGGGATTAGTCACGCCCTGATAGGTGACCTGCAGGTGATCGGGAAAATAGTCGCGTAGCCATCTCAGGAGCTTACCCAGGTACTCATCCGCCTTTTCAGCGTAGGTCGTCCGGTGGGATGCGGCTTCCTGGGCCATCGCGCGAGCGCCAGCGTAGAGGCGCACCCGATCCTCGAAGGTCTGGTCCAGCCCGCTCAATTGGAAGATGACCTCATCCGCGCGTTGTCCATCGTGCCATTGACGATTGATGAAGGGCGGCATGATGTAGACGTAGAAATCGCGCGGCGGCTGGGCCGTGCTTCGTTCGTCGGGGGCGCCAAAGAAGAGATAGCCAGGGCGGGTCACCACCGGCGATCGTTGATCCGCCCGCTCAATCCACGGCAATTCGTAGAGCCAGATACGATGACCGGTCGAATACGTGGTCTCGCTGAGATTGAGCGCGCGGCGCAAGCCATTGAAGAAGTAGCGATTGAGATCACCCTCCTCCATAAACTCACCCCGCTCCCGGATCTTGGCCTCGAAGTCGATATCCTTCTCGATGTCCAGGTAGTACTGTCCATTTGCCTCATTGTAGGAGATGTATTGGCCGGTGACGGTGCGCTCGATCTCGCGCAGCGCCACCTGTACCTGGCTGAGCAGGAAGTCGGCCGATGGTTCTGGCAAGGGACGGAAGAGGCACAGTTCATCGCGCAACTCCTCCGGCGTGACGCCCAGCGGCGCGCGGATGTCGTGAGTGGTCAGCCGATGCACACTCAGCGCGTGAACGATGCGCAGCGCGATCGGCCGCAGCCCGGGCCGGGTGTAAGCGTTGCGGATGCGGCCCTCCAGCACGTTGCTCTTTTCGATCACCTTGGCCACGTCGGGCAAGCCGCGCATGCTGGGATTGCCGCGTAGAATGTCCCAGTAGTGATCGTAGGAAATCAGGCCGGGTTGATCGGTTGGCACCGCCTCATCGAGCAATGCGCGCATCGCCTGGCTGAAGGTCTTCAAGACCTCCCGCTTCTCGGCTACCGAGACGCGCTCGAAGGTCTCCAGGTAGGCCGGATGGATGGGAAAAAGCTGGGCGAACTCGTCCAGCCGCTCGGCCATTTGGCCATATAGATGGGTGAATGGGCGCAGGTGCTCGGTGATACGGGCCAGTTGCTCGTCGTTCTTCTGGAGCAATCGGTGAGAGACCACGTAGGCGATGTCCTCACGCACGATGCGCACTTGCTCGAAGCGGTCGCGCACACGGCGTAGCTGTTGCGCGACGAAAGCGAAGCGCGGACTGTCAAATAGCGTCTCCTGCAAACCGGCCAGGAAGCGAAAGGGCGTCAGCGCAGCCACCTCGCCCAATTCGCGCAAGAAACCCAGGTCGAGGATCAATTGTCGCTCCTCGCGCGTGCGCAGGTAATCGAGCAACTCATCGACGACCAGCAGAAGGCCCTGCTCAGGATAACGTTCCTGGAAAGCGCCCATCGCCTCGATGAGGGCGTTCTTGTTATTGGTGATCTCGTCAGCCGGTGGAAAGGTATAGGGCGTCCCCCAGGCCTCCAGCGCGATCTCCACTTCGCGAAGGAGAATATCGCGCAGGCTGCCGGTCACCCCACCGATCTCCGTGCGGGCGACCTTGAAGCGTCCGGCGATGGACGCGGATGCCTCCTGCACGTCCGGATGATCCAACGCCTCCACGAGATGATCGTGTTCCGCAATCGCGGAGACGACGGCCATCAGGTGGGATTTGCCGGTGCCGTAGTTGCCGACGATGAGCACGCCTTTGTTGTCGCGCGGTCTGAGGAACTGAAGCTGAGGAATGACTACATTGACGAGCTGATCTGCCATCCGGTCAGAGATGACGTAAGTGCGAATCAGGTCACGGGCAGCCTGCTCTTGATCTGCGTCACGCAGTTGAATGATGGTCTCGATAGGATCAAATTGGACCAGGTCGCGGTAGTGCATGGGGAGCTCCTTTTCAATCAGGCGTCAAGCGAACGTGACGATATCCATTTGAGGATTGCGCCAGGTGCGGTAGTGGCTGTGTGTAGGCGTTGCATAGGTCAGAACATTATCCGTGTAATCACCGGGCCAGGCAACGATCATTCGGGTCCTCCGGCTAACATCGCGCATCAATCGTAGGGGGTCCAGCTCAAGAGAGGGATGGAACAGCAGGGTCATTCGCGTGATTAGAATGGGACCAGGCGTCATCTCGCTGACCTGGCGCCTGACCCATTGATTGGCTGTATGGAGCCGGTGCTTGGGCAACGTAAAAAGCAAGGCTTCGCTAAGCGCTCGTCCTATCGACAGGCAAGGATAATCATATAGCACCAACAACTCGTCAATCTTGTCCGCCAGCTTCTGAGTATTCGGCGAGACAAGAAGGAGACAAGTGCGAGGTGAATGAAGAAATTCGGAGATGGGATCGCGCATACAACCTCTCATGCCCACATAGGTTTTGCCGGGCAAAGTTGGGCCATCGCTTTTTATTATTGTACTACACCTAGCAATCTAAGCAAGTTAAATTGATAGATTTGATGCTCCATTGCCAAGCTGCGCTTGCTGAGGACGCCGGATAACACAAAGGAAGACGCGCGTTAGAATTTAACGGGTTTCCACCAGCGCGCAGGCCGATAAGGACCACCCCCTCGCAACCCAGAAAGCAAGATGATATTAACGACCCGGAAAACGAATGGGTACAGATACTCTCAGTTACCAGCCCTATGAAAGTTGCAAAAATCGCTATAACATCCAACTTAAAGCTGCAAAAATGAGTCAAAGGCTTAAATGACTGCGTTTATGAGCGTTTTTGGCGGCTCTTTTGTATTAGATTACTGCGGTCAGGTAATTTTTGTACATACTTGCTATGCAAAAAGGCAGTAATTCTGCCGTGGTAACTAGGAGTAACTGCACCCAATTGTTTCCAGATGATATGGCGTTTGCTGGCCGATCAAAGACATCCCGCCGACTCGCCAGGGGCAAACCAGCGCCAATGCCTCTTGCCCCGTCATCTTTGTTTGCATCCACTTGATTGCTATGCTACAATAGAAAAAGCCCTGGCGCTTACATAGAAGCCCGAGGCTGTGACCAAGGCGGGTGGGCCGCCCAGGTAAACTTATGATAGCATACCCTTCATCATTAGGCAAGCGCCCGCCCGCCGTCGAGAACGGTGTGGTGGGTTGTTTTTTACCCCATCCTGCTTTCAAAATCTGCACATCAAAAAGAAAGTGGACCCTCTGGAATTTTGCAGTCGAACACATCCACTCAGTCGTCTAAATCGGCGACGACAAGGAGGAGCACTATGAGCGAAATACCCTCGTCCTATGAGCGGCGCAGTGCTCAGTTGCAAGGAGAGAGCATCAGTTGGGAGACGAGCATCTCCCTGTTGAGCAATCCCCTGGTGATGAGGCAGACCGCCCTGGTGGTGGTCAGCGCCGGTCTTTTTATGGCTCTTCTGCTATCCTTCATTCTGGCCCTGACCGGGGAGCTTTCGGGTATACCCCCAATGCTGCTGGTATCGTTCCTGGCGACGGCGGGGCTGGGAGTGCTTATGGTGCTCATCATGCTCATCTTCTTCGGAGGCCGGTTCCAGGTCCGGTTCACCGTGGACGATCAAGGGGCGCTATGGGAGTCGGTGGATAGACGGGCGAGAGCGGCCAACCGCTTGGGGATGCTGGCGGCGGTTCTGGGGCGCAGCCCTCAGGCGGCTGCTTTGGGCGGCCTGGCCGCAGCCCGCGCGAGAGAGTTCGTCAGTTGGGAAGAGGTCTCCGCGATAGAGCGGAATCGGCCTCAGCTGATGATCACCCTGCGCAACAGTTGGCGTTCGGTGATGATGCTGGCCTGCCTGCCAGAGAACTATGACCATGTGGCGGAGTATGTGGAGCGCAGGATCGTGCCGAGGCCGACTGCCCTGAAACCGAGGGCGAAACCTCTGGGCAAAGCCGTTTTGAGGACGGTCTTGGTGGCTCTGGCTGTGGCGCCCCTGTTTACACTCTCGTCATATCCTTTGGAGTTGGACATTCTTCTTCCGCTGATTATGTTCGCGTTCGCCCTGGCGACCGTCTGGCTGGTGCCTCTCTTCGGGTGGGTGGTGATCGGCTGTGCGGCAGTATTGGCGGTGATGGTGACCGTGATCGGTGTCTCTGAGTTCGCCTATCTATACGTGACCGAGCAAGTGTGTTTTCTTCTGTCCTACGTTGGCCTGGCGTACCTGCTATGGTTCTCGTGGGGTTCCGTGCGAGGAAAGATCCGCCCCCTGTTGATGGAGGAGTAAGTGTTGACGGGCAATCGTAGATTGTGGTCTACGCCCGGTACTCAACTCAGCGCGCGTATTTTATTCACAACTGAGATGTACTCGTTGTTTACCTGTGCTGGATGAAAAGCACCTCTGTGCTAGGGCCAGTCCCAACGGAGGCGGCTGACCCGGATTCCCAATTTCAGCAG
>DAOTUC010000158.1:0-8095 GCA_034437315.1 Anaerolineae bacterium | reverse complement strand
TGCACCGCGTCCTCGTTGGCGTACATCTCCTGCGCCTTGCGCCCCGCCTTGAGGTGATAACCCATCGCTTTCCCCCAGTCCTCGGCCAGATCGAAGTGATAGGCCAGCACCTCCCAGTACTCATTCAGGCGCTGGGCCTGCTGGCGTTCAATCGACTGACCAATGTGCCGGTGCAACTGCCGGCGGTCGGCGTAGAGCAGGCTCTCGTAGGCCACCTCGCGGGTCAGGATGTGGCGGAAGAGGTACAGTAAGTCAGGAAGAGGGCCCTCCAAGATCTCCCGCCGAGAGAGCTGATCCAGGCGCTCGCGCAGTTCCCCCTCCCCCCGGCGGTGCGGGTAGATCTCGCTGAGCAGCCAGTAACGGAACTCCTGGCCAATGACCGAGGCCACCTTGAGCACGTTACGGCTGCTCTCGTCCAGCCGGTCGATGCGGCTCATGATTACCCGGTTGACCGAATCCGGCACCTCGACCGTCGCCAGGTCAGCCCGGGCGTGGTAGGCGCCGCTCTCCTCGTCCAGCGTGAGGTAATTCTCGATCAACGAGTGGGCCACGGCCTCGATGAAGAGCGGATTGCCCTGAGCGTTCTTGAGGATCAACGCTTTTAGTTGTTGGGGCATCTGGGGCGTGGTGGGCAGGAGCGTATCCAGCAGGCGCAGGCTGTCGTCGTCAGATAGCTCCTCCAGGCGCAGGTCGATGTGATGGGGCAGGTCGGCGACGTCCAGCGCCAGCGACTCCTCCGGGCGGTGGGCCAGCGCCAGCAGGAACGGTCGCTCGGTCACCTGCTGAGCCACGTGATTGATCAGCTCGACCGAGGTCTCGTCGGCCCACTGAATATCGTCGATGGCGAGCAACAAAGGCTGTTCGCCGGCGATGTGTTTCACCAACCCACCCACCACGTTGAAGATAATCCGCTGACGGGTCTGGGCGTCGAGGGCGCGGATCAGCGCCGTTTCCTCAACGTCCAACCCCAACAAACGGCCCATCAGCACCGTCCAATCCCGCCAGGTCGGGTCGACCTCCTGTAACAGGGCCTCAATTTTATCCAACTTGACCGGGGTGGTATCGGCCGGGTTGAGGCCGAAAAACAGGCGCAAGACGTCCAGCCAGGGCAGATAAGGCGTGTGACGCCCGAAGGAAGGACAGGAAGCGCCAACGCTCAACGCGCTGTGTTCCTCGCGCCAATGGGCGACGACCTCCTCCAGGAAGCGGGACTTGCCCAGCCCGGCGTTGCCGACGAGGGTGATAATCTGCGCCTCCCCCCCCAGGGCCTGGTCGGTGCGGGCGTGGATCACGGCCCATTCCGCGTCCCGCCCGATGATCGGGCGCCGTTCAGGGGCGCGCCGTTCCTGGACGCCGACGGCGTCGTAATTAGCCACCGGTTTCGACTTGCCCTTGACGCGCACCGGCGCTTGTTCCTGGAGCAAGAAGACGCCGGCCGATTGGCGGGCCGTGCTCTGGCTGATGAGCACCTGCTCCTCGGCGGCGGCGCCCATCAGGCGGGCGGCGAGGTTGACCTCGTCCCCCATGACCGAGTACTCCTGCCGGGCCAGCGATCCCACGTTGCCGGCGAAGACCAGCCCGGTGTTGATGCCGATGCGCTGTTTAAGAGAGAAAGCGCCGCAGGAGGTCTCCAACTCGGCGAAGCGATCCATCGCCGCTTGCATATCCAGCGCGGCCCGCACGGCCCGCTCGGGATCGTCGATGTGGGCGCGGGGCGCGCCGAAGAGCGCCATGATGCGGTGGCCCACGGCGTAGGTATCGACCTTGTTGACCACGCCGCCGTACCGGGCGATGATCTCCCGCATCGTGGCGAAGTGGGCGTTGAGGATGGCGGTGATCTCGGCGCTGCGGGCCTCGCCCAGGGTCTCGATGATCTCGTTGATCCCGTAGAAGTTGGCGAAGAAGATGGTCACCGGGCGGTACTCGCCGCCAATGGCGACGCGCTCTGGCTCCAGCTTGATTTTATCCAGCAGGCCAGGCGGCAGGAACAGCGAGAGCGCTCGGATACGCCGGACCGTTTCCTCAATCCAGGGCCGGGGATTGTCCTCTGCAAGAGACGGCGCGCGAGCCAACGGATCTTCCAGCGGGCTGACGGGAAGGTCATCGGCGTCGCCCGGCAAATCGAGCAACTGATGCAATTGGACGGAGCGATCTTTGGCGCCCTTTTTATCCGCCGGCGCATCCTCGACGGCTTGAAGCGCCGCCTTTCCGCCGCTCGCCGCCTGGAGCGCCTCGCGGGTCTGGTCGTCGATGAATATCTCGCCGGCCGAGGCCCGGGATTCCGCCTGGGCCATCTGGGTCATCGCCTGGCCCATCACGGTGAACTCCATACCTTGCGAGACGTTCTCGCTCGACGCGCCCAGGTGGGCCATAAAGAGCGGGCCAGTGCCCACCCCGACGCTCATCCGTAGGCGAAAGACGCCCTGGGACGTAGCAGTCTCCGAGAATTGCGCCATTGTCTCCTGCATATCCAGCGCGGCCCGGCAGGCGCTGAGGGCGTGGGCCTCGTCGCCGAAGAAGAGGAGCAGCGCGTCGCCGCCAAACTTGAGCAGGTCGCCGCCGTAACGATCGGCCACGCTCAACAGCGTGGTGAAGAGGCGGTTGATGATCGCCGTCACCTCTTCCGCCCCCTCCTTGCCCAATTGGGAGAGCGTCTCCGACATCGCGGTGAAACCAGATATGTCGGCGAACATCACGGACCCGTAATTGAACCCGCCCCTGACCCGGCCCATCTCTGGGTTCTCGATTAACGGCGCGACGACCTGGCGCGGCAGGTAAGTCGAGATCGCTCTCAGGAGAGCGTCCAGGTGTTGCAGACAGGGACGGGGATCCTTGATCGCGTCGCCGGATAGGCATTGGCGCTCAAGGGAGGCCGGGAGGTATTCGCGCAAAGCTGCAACGAGATCGCTTTCAGTAAGCCGGTTATTGATCATTGACATCATGTGGGACCTTTTAGATTGGTTGGGAGGTTGGGAGGTAGGTGTTGGTGGACTTTACACTGTTCGACAGGTTCCATTATAGCTCGGAGCGCTTTTTTTGCCAAACGGCGCGTTACGAGGACGCACCGACACTGGGAGAAACTCAGTGGTGGATGTTGACCAGGTCGCCTACTTCAGCCCAGTTGTAGAGCCATTCCGCCTCCTCGGTCGGCAGATTGACGCAACCGTGGCTCATCGGTTGACCGAAGTTGGCGTGCCAATAGGTCCCGTGGATCCCGTAGCCGCCGTGGAAGTACATCACGTAGGGCACGTTGGGCAGGTGGTAACCCGGGCCGCTCATCGTATCGGCGCGCAGTTTGATCCAGATGTGGAATTGACCGGCCGGCGTGGGCGTGTTGGGTAGCCCGGTGGAGATGGACGTGATACGCACCAACTTTTGATCCTCGTAGGCGGACAGGAGTTGGTGGGTCAGATCGACGTCGATCCAGCGCACGCCGCTGCTGGCGACAGAGGCCGGCGCTGGCGTGAGACTGGGCGGGAGCGACGGGGCGGTGGGCAAGGTCATGCCCGAATGGGGCGTGGACGAAAGCGAGGGGGACGGCGTAAGTGAAGGCGTCGGAGACGGGGTATAGGTGGGCAACGGAGAAGGCGTGGAAGTTCTCGTGACAGTGGGGATAAGCGTGGGCGTCTCCGTCGAAACAACACTGACCGGCGAGGAGGTCGCTGTAGCGCTCGGCGTGTCTGTCAGCGCCATCGCGATGGAGACAGCCGGATCCCGAGGCCACGAGACAGTGAGGGATAGGGTGAGCAGCAGAATGAGCAAACCTAAGATGCTAAAGACGCCAATCCGTTTAAGGGCGAGGCGTCGTCCCACCGGCGCTTGTTCGGGATCTGGTCCGTCATCGGAGACTGCGTTTTGTCGTCGCTCCACCCAGCGCCGGGCGGCCTGCACACGGGGATCCCCGGGCGCCAATTTCTGGGCCCGGGTCACGTAGGCCAGGCTGGCCCGTGGGTCGTCGTCGAGCCACGCTAACCACAGCATAGCCGGCGCGTTACCCGGCGCGAGCGCCAACGCGGCCCGGAAGTGGCTGCGCGCTTGGGCGCGAGCGCCTGCTCGGGCGGCGGCCTCGCCGGATCGGAGGAAGTTTTCGACACTCATCTAATCGCTTTCGAGGAAGCACACGATCCCGTCGACGATGCCCTGGGCGACCAGGTCGGAGCGCTCTGTTAGAATGGCACGATCTGCGTGCATAAAGCCAGTTTCGATGATGGCGCCGGGCGTGTCGTTGTGAATTTCGTAGAAGTTGTGGTAATAGAGCATATCGTAGGTGATGCTATTTTCGTGGAAATACATCCCTGTCCGGGCGGCGTAGCTTTGCGCCAGACAAAGGACCAATTCCCTTTCCAATTCCGGTACCATACTATCCTTGACACTGGCGACCTTAAATCCACTGGCTGGCGGCGTGGCATTGGGGAAAGGTTCGCACGAGTCGGCGTGGATGGAGACCAGCGCGTCGGCTTCATATCCCTTGAGGCGCGAGTCGTATTCCGCCAGCAGATCCGCTTCGTAGCCCAGGGCCTGCAAGATATAGACCACCCGCTGGGCCACCTCGTAATTGATCTCGACCTCTTGCAGGCCGTCGGGGCAAACCGCGCCTGTATCATTGCTGCCCCAGTGACCGGCGACAATGCCGACGCGCGGGGCGAGGGAAGGGGCGATGGTCGCTTGCGGCGTGACAGGCGCGCTCCCCTCGGTCGTCGAGAGCACGGGCGCCAGGGTGGGATCTGTCGAAGCAACGGTCGGTATAACAGGGGTCGCGGGAGGAGGGGATGTATTTCCCGGCGCGACCAGCGTTGGGGGAGCGTCGCCTCGCGCGCCCAGGTTGATCGAGACGTTGATCGAGACAATGGCGGCGATACAAGCGACGATGACAACTAGACGAATTGCCACAGGAGCGGCGTTAAACGATGCGTTTCTTGGCGATGTTGAACGAGTATGCGCGTGATGGGCCACGTCTCTCCTCCTTGTTCTCGTATCATCCCAATAAACCAGGGTAAAGAAGATACGTTTTCTCAGTGTTTTTATCTTACACTGGAATGGAGGGGAAGTCAATCATACAACGTCCAACCCTCAATCACTCGCCGATGGCGCATAAAAAAGGAAGAGAGCCGGGGTCGCCAACCCCGACTCTCACCAAAAGGAGGAGAAGAAGAAGAACCACATTCAACTTCAACCCCACAATAACACATCTCCCGGCATCGCGCTTGACGATTAACCTACGCTAAACCTACGAAAGCCGTACTGTACCGACACATCAGCACACTGGTGAACCTACTGATCACTTTCTTTCAGGACCGGCAGGAGGAAACTAAAGACACTGCCGACGCCGGGCCGGCTTTCCACCCATATTCGTCCACCGTGTTTATCAATGATGGTCTTGACGATAGAGAGGCCCAGACCGGTGCCCACGATACTCAACGTCTCCTTTGACTCCACCCGGTAGAATTTATCGAAGATATACGGTTGTTCGGCCGGCGGGATGCCAATGCCATTATCGGCGACCTGCGTCACGATATGCCCCTCTTCCTGCTCGACGCTCACGGAAATCCACCCGCCCCTGGGTGTGTATTTAATGGCGTTGCTCAACAGGTTATCAATCACCTGCCGCAGACGATGGGGATTGGCGTATACCAGCACAGCGGACGCCGGCGGTTCCCAGCAAAGCTCTTGCCCCTTATCCTCAGCCAGCGGATGAATTTCTCGAATGGCGTTTTGAATGATGTCCACCATATTGCAGGCAGCCATCTCCAATTCATAGCCTGCTTCCAGACGATCGACGTCGAGCAATGTGTCGATCAGCTCAGTGATGGTGTCCATACTCTGCCGGGCCATGAGGATGAACTCCTGTTGTTGGGCGTTCAGAGAACCGGCGCGAGGCAATAGCTCGATGTATCCCTGGATCGTCGTCAGAGGCGTCCGAATGTCGTGCGAGACGGCGGTCACAAACTCGGATTTGATGCGCGTCAATTCCTTCAAGTGCGTGACGTCCTGCATCATCAGCGCTCTTCCAATCCCTTCAATGGGTGTAAGTTGAGCGTTGAACGTGCGCCTGTTAGGCAGAGGAATCTCATTGTAAATGACGCGATTCGTTTGCTGTATCTCCTGAAACATCCCAAGTATATCGGGATGCAAGACAGCCTGGTCGATAGGCAGACCCACCAAATCCTCTTCCGCATCGGAAAGCGCCAACAGGGTGCGGGCCGCCGAATTGCAGAGCAAAATTCTATCCGCCTCATCCACGACGATGACGGGGCCTTCCACTTCTTGTAAGATCGTGGCGAGTTTGGTCCGTTCAACCTCAACGGCCTCGAACAGACGGGCGTTCTCGATAGCGATGGTGGCATAATCGGCCAACGCCGAGATCATAAACATCTCCCGCTCGGTGAATTTGCGCTCTTTCTCGCGGTTGAGCACCCCCAACACACCGATGACGCCCCGGTCGGAGGTGAACATGGGTACATAGAGCAGGGCTTTGCTCAGGTATCCCGTCACAATCTTCGCCTGACCGCCGGTCAAGAATACCGGCCGCCCGGAACTGATGACCCGCCCGGCGACGCTGTCTTCTACCCGGACGCGCAGATTCCTCACGACCTTCTCATCCAGCCCCTTGGCCGCTCGCAGATAGAGCTCATCCCCCTCTTTGTCCAGCAACATCAGGAGACCTTCTTCGGCGTCAGCCAGATATACAGCCGCCTCGACGACGCGATTGAGAATTCGATTGAGGTCCAGCAACGAGGTGACCGATCGCCCAACGGTGTAAATGACGCTCATCTCTTGGATCTGCCGCTGCAATTTCTGGTTGACTTCCACCAGCTTTTGGGTCAGTTGATCTCGTTCTTCACGCAGCGTACCGGTGGCAAAGACTCGTCGAATCGCTTCTTGCATTTCTATGGGACCGAAGGGTTTGATCACGTAGTCGCGCGCCCCTAACCTGAAAGCCTGGATGACCAATTCGACCGATTCACGAACCGTCGTGAAGATGACGGGGATATCCAGACCTTTCTCATTCAGCGCTTCCAGCACCTCTAATCCATTCAACTTGGGAAGCTGCATATCCAAGACGATGAGGTCTGGATTTTCTTCCTGGGCCAGGCGCAGCCCTTCTTCCCCATCCAGGGCCGGAATCGGACGATAGTTGTTCGGTTCGAGCACAAGTTCAGCCAGCAGTTGTTGGGTTTCGTAACTATCCTCGATGATGAGCACGCGTTTTTGCGTCAAAGATCCCTCCTGCTTCAAACACTATTGATTCGTCCAGCGGGAGATTCGCTCGTTATCGTTCATCCTCGCCTTTTTAGGATGCTTCGTCTAACGGTCGACAGGTTGCGTGGAGATAGGCAAATTCCCCACGGGGGGGAATCAGATCAACGACCTCGACGATTTCAAACATCTCGTCGCCAAGTTGCACACGATCGCCCACATGCGGCGGAGTATCCATATTGATGATCTCTCCGGGATGTTTTTTATCCACCACAACGTAACTCACTTTGTAAATCATTGCCTTTCCCTCCCCAGCCTGACCTGTAAGTTGCGATGGCGCATCTTGAAGGATAGATCAGCCGCCAAATTGCGCATCACCACGAAACCAATGTGATGGTCCTTCTCGCAGAGTTCCCAGAACTCATGGTGCGGGATGACGTAGAGGGTCGTATCATCCTGGGCGCAGCGCACTGTGGCCGACCGGCTGCCGCTGTCGACGAGGGCCATTTCGCCAAAAACTTGCCCTTGCCCCAGGCGGACGATAGAATCGAGTTGAGGCGGGCCTGGCACATCGTGGACCGATCCCCGTGCGACCTCTACCTCAACGATGCCGCTGCAGATGATGTATAACTCGTGGGTCGGCGATTTTTCTTCGATGATGATATCTCCCTCATCAAAAGTTTCCTCCCGCCCCAGAGCGGCGATCTGTTCGATCTGTTCCGGCGCAAGTCCAATGAACAATTCACTTTGATGGAGCAGTTCTGTAACTGTCATCTTCAACCTCCTTTATCTGTCCTGGCAACGCTTGAGCGTGCATTTTCAAAACAATACGGTTCGAGTCACACACCGCGACTCTTCTATTTTACCACAAAAATCAGGCTTTCGAAATTTTGCATTA
>DAOTUC010000157.1:0-24185 GCA_034437315.1 Anaerolineae bacterium | reverse complement strand
CTACGGCGTCTACTACGGCCTGGCCTACGGTACCACCAAGGCGATGGTGGCCGACATCGTGCCGGAGCAGCTGCGAGGCACCGCCTACGGCACGTACAACGCCGTGATCGGCGTGCTCGATTTCCCGGCCTCGCTGATTGCCGGCGTGCTCTGGCAGGGCGTCGGCGCGTGGCCGGGCTTCGGGCCTGCGGCGCCGTTCTTCTTCGGCGCGGTGCTGGCGCTGATTGCCGCATTGTTGATGGCGTTTGCCTTGCCGCACGACTCGGCTGTGGCGTAGGGTTGGTTGATTTCGTTGTCCCTTAACCTCCAACGGATGCGTCATCCGGGGAGGCTTTTTTGTAGGTATTGCGCTTTCTTTCCCGCGCTGCTTGTGGTATACTTCACTTTGTCCACAGTGCCTCGCTGCCGGACATTTTTTCAAAAGGGATGATTTTCATCCCTACATGCTAGCAAAAGTTGTTAAGTCAAGTGACTGCTCAGGCCGTAGTTACACAGAGGGAAAACGCGGATTGTGAATCCGCTTGAGCGATAAGTGATAACAGAGAGGTATAGAGAAACCTCTTTGCCGTCTCTGTGAATCTCAATGCCTACTCAGCGTTTCTCTGTGTCCAAATCACACATCCGGGTAATTACGATAATATTTTATGGAGGGATAAGAATGAACCACTTTCTCAGTATCGCTGATCTCGCCCCTGAGCAATTTCGGGGCTTACTTGAACTGGCGGTTGACCTCAAGGATGAGTGGAAAGAGGGGGGCAATCGGCCATTGCTTGAGGGCAAGACCCTGGGCATGATCTTCCAGAAACCCTCGTTGCGCACCCGCGCTTCCTTCGAGATGGGGATGATTCATCTGGGCGGGCAGTCGCTTTATTTTTCCCCTTTTGAGATTCAACTGGGCGAGCGGGAGAGCGTGGCCGATGTTTCTCGCGTCTTCTCGCGTTATGTGGACGGCATTATGGCCCGGGTCTTTGGGCATAGTGATATTCTGACCTTGGCGGAATACTCCCGCGTGCCGGTCATCAATGGGCTCTCGGATTACAATCATCCTTGTCAAGCCCTTTCTGATTTCTTGACCATTATAGAGAATAAGGGCTGGGAGCTGGACGGGCACAAGTTGGTGTTCATCGGCGATGGCAACAACGTCTCGACCTCGCTTCTTTTCGGCGCTGCATTGTTGGGGATGGACTTCACGATTGCCGGGCCTCCCGGGTTTGAGCTGTCCGATCAGGTGTGGGAACAGGGTCAGCAATTCGCCGCCGAGAGCGGCAGTGAGCTTTTGGCCACGCACGATCCGCACGAGGCCGTGGTCGGGGCGGATGTGATTTACACCGATGTGTGGGCCTCGATGGGAGAGGAGGACGAGGCCGAGGAGCGAGTCTTTATGCCCTATCAGGTCAACGAAGCGTTGCTGAAGGAGGCCAAGGAGGACGTCATCGCTATGCACTGCCTCCCCGCGCACCGGGGGCAGGAGATCACGGATGGCGTCTGCGATGGGCCACATTCGGTTTTGTGGGATCAGGCGGAGAACCGCATGCACGCGCAGAAGGCTATCCTGGTTCAATTGCTGGCGGATGATGCTCAGTAGGCCTGTGTAATTAGCACGGACTTCAAACCCCCGTTGGGCGGTTCTGACCCTCAAAACGGCCAACAGGGGTTGGCCTACTACCCTAATCCGTGTTATTTAGATGACAAGGGATTGTGAACAATAAATAACTTCTGCATCTGAACAGGTACATACGACCCTTGAAATGCAGAAGTTACTTGAAATACCCCCAATTTTGCCAAACTCAGAATCGCTCCCGGTACAGCAGCCAATTGGCTATCGTGGGTGACGCCCTATGAATGCGGCCTCGCGCGATACGTGGTCTCGCGGCAGTTTAGTGGGAAGTTCTAATAAAGTTGACGCTCTTTGTACGTCTGACGGCGGCTTTTGCGCAGCTTGGCGGCCTTTTTGCGCTTACGGACGACGCTTGGCTTTTCGAAGAAGCGACGGCGACGCACTTCCGACATCACGCGATCCCTTTGAACTTTCTTGTTAAATCGCCGCAACAGGGAGTCAAAGGATTCACCGCTCTCAATCACGACTTTTGTCACGCTATCCCCCCTCTCCATCCCCAGTACGAAACTGGTTTGTTATCGCCTTTCAAGAAGTGGGAAATTCTCCAGCTTCACCTCTTCTTCAGGCCATCCTAGCAAATTATAATCGCGCCTGACCGAGTTGTCAAGCAAATCGGCCTACGGCCAATCCCGTGGGACCGAGGCGATCTGTGCGCGCCTCAGGGTTCCCACACGTCTACGATCTGGAGCCCCGCTTCTTCCAGGGCTCGAACAGCCGCTTGACGATCCACACCCTCCAGCCGGAAGGCAATGATCCGATCTTCGGGCCCCTCTCCCCAGAACGTACCCAATGAATGGATGTTCCCGCCCAGTTCCGCCACGCAACCGACGACCTTCAACAAGCTGCCTACGGCCTCCGGGACCTGCAAGGTCAAGCGCAATGAGGGATGACCGCCTCCCAGCCCCTCAACCAACACGCAGAATATATCGATGTCGTTGATTATGCCTATGAGTTGACCGCCCTCAATAATGGGCAGGCAATCGACACGGTGATCGATCATCCGCCGGGCCGCTTCCTCGATGGGCAAATCCGGCGCTACGGTGACGACCGGCCCTTCGAGGATTGATCCCACCTGTTTCCCGGCAGCCGTTTCTTCGTTCGGCGGCTGTTCCTGGGCGGCGTAAACCAGGCTCTTTTCGGTCACCACACCGACCAGGTCGCCCGCCGCATCCAAAACCGGCAAATGACGAAACGTGTGATGACGAATGATTGCCAGCGCTTCTGCTACTGTCGTCTCAGCGGCGACGGTGATCGGATCGGCGATCATGCGATCCTTGACTAACATAACGTCCCCCTTCTTCCCAACCTGGATAAGCCAGAATCAAGTCCGAGCGCGCCTTAACCGGGCGGCCATGACAGACTGCGCCCGCCCAGCAAGTGCACGTGTAAATGTTGCACCGATTGTCCGGCGGCGGGGCCGTTGTTCACGACGAGGCGATACCCATCGGATAGATCAAAATCCTCGGCCAAGCGCCGCGCGACCACGAAAAGCCACCCCAACGCCTGGGCGTCCTCGGCGACGACCTCCCGCACGCCCGCGATGTGCCGGTTTGGGATGATCAAGAGATGCACAGGGGCCTGGGGATTGACGTCGTGAAAGGCGGTGACGTCCTCATCCTGGTGTACGATGCGAGCCGGTGCATCGCCGCGAACGATATGGCAAAAGAGACAATCGGTCATCTCACAACCTCCCCCAGCAAGCGACCATTTCGCTCGCCAATCAAGCGTGTCTTCGTGATCTGGTTGAACAAATAAGCTTCTGTACCCTTCGCGTCGTTCGCGTCGTTCGCGTCATTCAGAACGCGCACGTAGTTATCGGTCAAACCGGGCCACGCGCCGTCGTCCCGGCGATGTTCCCACAGCACGTCCATCTCCCGCCCGATAAAGCGACGGCGGAAACAGGCGGCCAATTCGCTCCCCAGACGGCGCATCGCTTGAGAACGCGCCCGGCGCTCCCGCCGCCTCACCTGGCCCGGCAACCGGGCGGCCGGCGTCCCCGGACGGGGTGAATAGGGGAACACGTGCAAACGGGCGAACGCCATCTCTGCAACGAAAGCATAACTCGCTTGAAAGTCGGCCTCGCTCTCACCGGGAAAGCCAACCATCACGTCGGTCGTCACGGCCAAATCCGGGATCGCCGCCCGCGCCGTCTCCACCAGCCGAGCGAAAGCGTCCACATCCGTCCGCCGCCCCATCCGCCGCAACGTCTCGTCGCAACCGGATTGCAAGGGCAGATGAAGCTGACGGCATAGACGGGGATTTTCCCACAGGTCAAAGAAAGCGGCGTCAAGATCCCAAGGTTCTAACGAGGAGAGCCGCAAACGAGGCGTTTCGGTGCGCCGTAACAATGTCTCAATGAGGGCGCGTAATCCCACGCCGTCTCCCAGATCGCGACCATACGCCCCCAGGCAAGCGCCGGTCAGCACAACTTCCCGGCAACCGACCGACGTCAACGCCTGAATTTCGGCGACGATCTCGGTCATCGTCCGGCTGCGGCTGCGCCCGCGCAACAAGCGCACGATACAGTAGGTGCAATGTTGGTCGCACCCGTCCTGCACCTTGACGGAGGCGCGCGTGCGTGCGGGCGGACGCGCGTGCACGTCCGCGCAAGGGGGGGCGGTCGAGGCCAATTCACGGGCGATCTGCCCTTTGCGCTCATTGGGGATGACCCACGCTACGTTCGGCGATTCGGCGCAGCGCCGGGGGGCGAGCGTGGCGTAGCAACCGATGACGGCGATGCGGGCGCGCGGGCAATCTCGGGCCAGCGCCCTGATCTGACGGCGCGACTTTCGCCCGGCGGCCGACGTGACAGCGCACGTGTTGAGGATGCACACGTCGGCCGCCCGGGCGGAGTCGACGACGACGTCTCCGGCGGCGCTAAACTGTTGAGCCAGGGTCTCAATCTCACTCTGGTTCAACCGGCAACCGAGGCTCTCCAGGTAAACGTTCACAACAGAACACCCACAGCCGGCCTCGGATTCACGGTTGCGGCTCGATACTCAGATTGTCAAAATGCACCTCGACGTCCGGCTCGAAGAAAGCGCCGGCGTACAAGCCTACATCTCCCCGGGAGTAGGCCTTATCCTGGATGCGGGCCAATTCCTCGCCATTGACAATGAACGTCATCTCTGCGCCCCGGCAGATGATCTCCAGGTTGTTCGTCGCCCGCCCCTGTTTGATGGCGTCCGAGGGCAACCAATCCTCTCCGCTCAACACCTCCCAGGATACGCCGTCATACTTGCTGACCATGTAATATCCATCCCCGCTGATTGAGAAGGCGTAGAAATGATCTATATCCTGCATACGAATTAACACGCCATACTCATTATCGTTGGGGCCGGAGACCTGCATCGCATCAACGGTCAAATGGAAATTGGCGAAGGCCCGTTGAGCGGAGGCCCACGCCAGGCTATTGGGCGTCTTAACGAGAACGCGCATCACGCCATCCCGATACCCCACCTCGGCCGATGCATCCGATTCGGCCAACCAACCGCTCTCCTGATCAGAAAAATCGTCCGACCAGGCAGATTCGGGCCTGCTGCAACCGGATAGGGAAAACGCGCCCAACAAGAGTATCAAAAAAATCCACTTTATCCTGACCATCGCTGTCATCTCCACTCCCAACACCTGAAGTTAAGATTCCGTCACCACAAAGTTATCGAAATAAGCGCGGACGTTGGGCTGCGGGCCGCTCCCGACTCCCAGCCCGACGTCTCCCTCGACCAACGTATCATCGACGACTGTCTCAATCAGTTCGCCGTTCACGTATAGGCTAAGCTGACTCTGGTAACAGACCGCGCGCACACGGCTCGGCTCCCCCGTCTGCGCCTCTGCCTGCACCAGTTGAGAATGTTCCATCTGCTGATTTTCCCCGGTCAGCGCCTCGGGGGCCCCGTCCTGAATGAGGAAAATGGCGTAATAGCCATCGGGGCTCACAGCAAAATAATAGAAGTTCTGTTCATCCACGTAGCGGCAGAGAACGCCTAAATGCCCATCGGAAGATTCGGGCGACAGGTAGGCGTCCACTTCGACCACGACATCGTCGAAGTCCAGCCCGGCAGAGGCCCAGGCCAGCCAATTGGGGGTATACAATTCGATAAAATACTCGTCCCGGTCGTAGCCCCGCTCGAAGTGATCAAATTGTCCCACGCCCCATTTCCCGTTGGAATTGTCGAAATCGTCCCGGAATAGCGTCTCCGGGTCGGCGCCGCCAGTACACCGGCACACGCCTAACAAGATCACCGGCGTCAATAAAAACCACATCAGCCAGGTCAAACGATAGTTGCGTCTATTCATTAAATCTCCGCTTTGAGCGAACAAGATGAGCGCCAATCTCCAACATCATATCACCCCCATCAGTCGGGGCGACTGATGGGATTATAACACGGGCGGAAGTTTTACAAAAGCAAGCGCGCTCCAGAGGGCGTTTAATGCAAGCGTTACAGCGCGTTGCCCTTATCCTATGAGTATGCTATAATCGAAACAGTTCGGAATTATGTTGAAGGAGTTGGTGATGACGCCTGATCAAAACGACAAAAATAATCGCCGCAAAGCGGACGACCAATTGGAAATGGGCATTGAGGCCTATCATAGCTGGAACATCGATCAAGCCGTTGAGCACTTGAAAATGGCCAATCGTCTCGTCCCCAATGAGGCGGATTACCTGCTGCACCTGGCCCGCGCCCTGGCCCGCAGCGGGGATTTTGACAAGGCGTTGCGCGCTCTGGCTGGCTTTATGCAATTGGAACCCCAATCCCCGTTGATCGAGCGCTTCCAACCGATGTTCGCCAGCAGCATGGACGCTGTCGAGACGCTTCTCACCGACAAGATGTCTGAGGCTGATCTGACAATTGAGGAGATTGGAGCCGCCATCCAGGCCTGGCTGGAGTATCGCATCGCGCTGGGACGCGATGCGCTCGACACTCGCACGCCCCAGGCCTGGTCGGTCGCCCTGGATTACACCATCCGCAAAGTCAATCTGCGTCCGGTCAAACGCCGACAGGTGGCGGCCTTCTACGGGGTCAGCGAGGAGATGTTGCAAGCACACCACGACCGTCTGGTAGAGACGCTGGACATCATCCCCTGCGATTATCGCTACTTCACCGGCGATCAAAATCCGCTGGACAAATTGGTTGAAGCGGCCGAACTGTTGGAACGATTAGAAAATCGCTTCAAGTCCCCCCAGTAATCTCGGTTAAGGGGGTGTGTTTCATTTCATTTGGGTGCATTTCATTTCATTTGAGGTCAAGTTTGTAGTAGGCGATTTATCGCCGTAAAAGCGCGTACTACGAACAAGGCTTAAATCATTTGAAACGCACCCGTTAAAGCGAATGACGCTTCAGCTACCCGCTCGCTGCTTCCGATTCCACCACGGGCGCGGTGAATGTGAAGGTGCTCCCCACGCCCCGTTCGCTCTCGACCCAGATTTCGCCCCCCTGCAACTCCACGAGGCTTTTGGTTATCACCAGCCCCAATCCGGTGCCCGGCTCACTCTGCACAGAAGGGTCATCGGAGCGGAAGTATTTGGTGAAAAGTCGCTCCTGATCCGCCGGCGACATTCCCACCCCCGTATCGGCGACCGAGCAGGCGACGAACCCATTCTCGTCCCATTGAGCAGAGACGCTGATCCGCCCGCCTTCCGGCGTATACTTGTGAGCGTTGCTCAGTAAATTGGTCATCACCTGCACCAACCGGCTGCGGTCTCCCCGGACGAGGGGCAAATCCGGCGCGATATCGACCGCCAACGACTGTCGCTTGGTTTCGATTTGAGCGCGAATGGTGTGCAGGGCCTCCTCGACAACCGCCGAGATTGAAACGTCCCCGATCTCGATGCGAATGCGCCCGCTCTCGATGCGCGAAACATCGAGCAGACTGCTAACCAGCGTATCCATCCGCTCGACGTTTGAACGAATCGTATTCAAGAATCCCCGCTGGCCCTCGTTCAATTCGCCGGCTACCCCCTGGGCCAATAGGTCTGTATAGCCCCTCATCGACGTCATCGGCTGTTTCAATTCGTGGGAGACGAAGGAGATGAACTCCGTTTTGGCCTCATTGGCCCGATGCACCTGCTCAAAAAGGCGGGCGTTGGTGATTGAAATGGCGGCGTGATCGGCCAGGCGGGTCACAAAAGCCAGCGATTCCTCATCAAGCCGGCCCTGCTGGAAGGATTCCAAAGCGATTGAGCCCACGATCTGATCCTCGCACCAGATAGGGGCCGTCAATTGCGCGACCACGCCGGGCGTCGTCGCCTGGTAATCGAGGTCCTCCTCCACGTCCAGCAAGAGTTCCGGCTCGCCATTGCGCACCGCCCGCCCGATAATCCCATGGTCCAGGGGCCATCGTTCATCCTGGTAGGCGGAGATAAATTGTTCCGGATACCCTTTGTTCGCCAGGAGCTGCAATCCGCGTTCTCCTTCTTCGTTCTCGACGACGACGGCTACCAGGCCCATATCGGCCTCGGTCATCCGCATCGCCCAATCGAGCGTCAGGCTCATCACGCGGTCGTAATCCAGGGTGGCGTTGAGCTCCCGGTCGATGCGCTGCATCATAGAGAGTTCCTCAACTCTCGCCGCCAGGGCCTGGTCGGTCTGGGTGAACAAACGCGCGTTCTCGATAGAGACGGCCGCGTTGGTCGCAAAAGCCATCAACAATCGCTGGTCTTCCTCGTCAAAGGAGACCCCATCACGCCGGTTGAGCAACTCAATCACTCCGATGACGTTTCCCCGGCTGACCATCGGCACGGCGATGACGGAATGGGTGACGAAAGCTTCATCCAGGTCCTTGTACCAACGTCGATCGGTCTGCGCGTCCTGGATAAGCGCCGGTTCTCGATCCTGCACCACCGCGCCCAGAATACCGGTGCCGGGCGGCAGACGCATGCCCACCAGGTCGGCGGACCCGGGGCCGGCGGTCACCTCAAACACTAACTCCCCGGTGTCCTGATCGACCAGCACCAGAGAGCCGGCCTGCGCCTGGAGCAGGTCCACCGCCTTGTCCATAATCAGGCGCAGGACCTTCGGCAGATCCAGGGTCGACGTAATCATGCCGCCGACTTCGTTCAGCGCCTCCAACTGACGCGCCCGCTCGGCCATCTCTCGATACAGGCGGGCCTTATCCAGAATCGCAGCCGCCTGGTCGGCGATCGTCGAGAAGAATTGCAACTGGTCCTCGGAATAGGTCACGGCGGGATCGAAACTGGAGACGTTCATCACGCCGATAATCTGATCGCCGGCGTTAAGCGGCGCCCCCATCCAGGCCTTCCCGGGCTGACCGCCGGGCGTGACGCCCCTGGCCCGGCACGCCCGGACGTAATCGTCGGTGACGATCGCGCGACCGAACTTCACGATTTGCCCGGTCAGGCCAGTGTCGACCGACCATTCGTAATCATTGTACACCCGCTCGCCATTCTCGACGTAGAAAGCAAAGGACAGTGAGCGCTTCTCTGGATTGTACAACGCGATGTAGAAGTTTGTCGTATCCAACACCCGGCCAGCCTGTGTGTATATCAGTTCTAGCAAATCGTCGACGTCCATCGAGAAATTGACCGCTTGCCCCACCCAGCGGAGGACTTCCACCTCGGTCATCCGGCGTTCTAGATCGGTGAAAAGTTCCGCCTTGGCCAAAGCGACAGCGATCTGGGAGGCCAACGATTCCAGGGCGGCGAGATCATCGGACGAGAATGGCGCGCCGCTGGATTTCTCGCCCAGCGTCAGCCATCCGTGGTTGGGAATGGGGACGAAAAGCGCCGGGCGCAGGTCATCCAGCTTCTCACTTTCATCGTCTAAATCGGGCGGCAAGGGACGATCGTGGTAGAGGAAGAGGCTTTTTCTCTGTCGCAACATCTGCCGCGCCAGGGAACTGTTCTTCGGAAAGGTTACGTCGGGGAAATCTGCATCTCCCAGCGAATGGGGGACGTATTGCCCCCGTCGCAGATCATACAGATAGAGCGCTGCTCGGGAGAGCGTCCAACCCAACGCCATGGCCTCATTGAGCGCCTCCAGAACCGACGGCAGGTTGGTCGTCTCGGTCAAGCGGTTGGAAAAGCGGCGCGTGAGTTGACGATAATCAACCGAGTCACCCAGAAACAGCCTTTCGACCACCCGTTGTACGCGCCCCTCCATCGGATTTAACAGAATCGCCAGCAGGAAGACGAAGACGCCCAAAGCTAGCGGGTGACCAACCTGTATCTGGACGTCTAGAGATAAATCCAGGATATACACGAACAGGGCGTAGACCCCCACGACAATGGCGCTCAGGAGCGCATAGATCACCCCTCGGCTGATGATCAAGTTGATGTCGAAAAGGCGATAGCGCAAAATGGCGTAGGCGATTGAAAGAGGAAAGAGGGCCAACCAGGGGAAGGCAAACATCAACCCAATCTGCCATCCCCACCAGGAAAATGAGATCAGCCAGAATGAGATGGGACCAAAAGCCAGGAGGCTGCCCCACATGATGATCCGGGCCTGCGCCTGGGCGATGGGCGATTCGGAGTATAGGCTGCGATAAATCATAATGCCCAGGAACACAACCGCGCTCAGGGCCGCCGAAATGTAGACGAGCTGCCAGATTTCAAAATAAAGGCGCGGCGCGGCGAAATTGACGATTGAGAACTGGCTAAAAAGCGCTATCCCGATCCCTGGGATGTAGACCAGGTAGCGTAATGCGGGCGCCCGATTGAGCAATCGAATTTGTTGGGGAAAGACCAACGCCAGGTGCAAAATCGCGCCCCCCACCAACGCAAAGGCGCTGATCCACAAGCGGGGGAAGTAATGGGTGGTGTACAGGTCGAGCACCAAACCCAGGCTTAGGGCGATCAGGGCGCACAAAAAGGCAAAGGCCCGGCCGGCCGATTCACGCCATCGCTTGATAAACACGCCGACGCCGAGGCCCAGGTAGATGACGGCGATAGCGTAAGGGAGGGCGAAGAAATCTCCCAGCGCGCTCAAGGGGAAAGCGCGGAGGGTCGTCTTGAACTCGCGCTGTTGACCATCTAGGCCCATGACCGTCACCGTGACCCGGTCGCCGACCGCCCGTTGCGCCAGGGCGCGCATCAACGCGCCGGACGTACGCAAGGGCTGCTCGTCTAGCGCCGTGATCTGGTCGTGGACGCGCAAGCCCGCATCGTAAGCCGACCAGGCCGCATCCTCAAGGCCGTTCGCCACCAACGTCGGCTCGACAAAAAAACCTGGAAAGGGGGTCTGGCTGACCCGCCAGGCGAGAAAAGCGGCCACGATCAAGACGATAATGGCTAGCGCGAGCGCCGCCGCGACAATCCACACCTGGGGGATCACCTCTGAAAGATCAATATGACGGGTTTGGCGTTCGTTTTCGTCTTCCAAGCTCGTTAACCTCTCTCCCACCTTGTTCGTAACGGGCGATTTAGGCGTGTCCAGGAGAATCATCTCCCGCCCATCACCGATTTTATTCTAGCATAGATAAAACGAATTGTCTATTTGCTCGTATTCTCCAGTTAAGCTATCGCCCTTTTACCGGCTGGGGCCGGCCGCTCCAACAGCCGGTCGACTCGCGCGCCAGATCATTTGAAACACATCCAGTTGACTTCACCCCTACCTGACGTATAATTGCGCTATGCTCAGCATCATCATTACCGCGTTTCAAGAGCCCACAACGGTTGGTCGGGCCATTGAAGCGTTTCTCCCCCAACTGCCCGCCGAGGCCGAAATCCTGGTCGTCTCTCCAGATCCGGAAACGATTCTCGTGGTCGACGAGTACGCCGCCCGCTACCCCATGGTGCGACACGTGGCCGACCCGCAGCGCGGAAAACCCACGGCGCTCAACGTGGGGTTGCAGGCTGCTCGGGGCGACGTTGTAGTATTTAGCGATGGAGACGTCGTGGTCGCCGAGGACGCCCTGGCCCATCTGTTGGCCCCTTTCGACGATCCACAGGTGGGCGCGGTGAGCAGCCACCCGTTGAGTGTCAGCCCCCGCGATACGGTGTTGGGCTATTGGTCCCACCTCCTCACCAACGGCATTCACCAGATCCGGCAAATCCGCGATCTAGAGGGCGCGTTTATCGTCTGTTCCGGCTATCTCTTCGCCGTCCAACGTGCGTTGATCGACCACGTGCCGGAGGACGCGCTGGCAGAGGACGGCGTGATCTCCCACCTCATCGCTCAGCAGGGATACCGTATCCGTTACGCGCCGGAGGCCCACGTATACGTCAAATATCCCACGACCTACCCGGATTGGCTGCGCCAGAAGGTCCGTTCGGCCGGCGGTTACGCCCAGGACCACATCCGCAAATCCCCCTTCCGGATGCGCTCCGCCTGGCAGGAGATGTGGTATGGATCCCGAATCGCGCTGCGCTATCCCCGTCACTCACGCGAATTGATGTGGACGCTGCTCCTGTTCGCGGCCCGGCTGCATCTGTGGGCGCTGGTCTTTCTCAACGTGTGCTTGCTGCGCCGCCCCCTCAAATCCCTCTGGCAGCGGGTCGAGACGACGAAATAACCATCCCCCTCAATAGTGAATGTCATCAAGATAAGACTTCGGAAGTTTAGCCCCAAGGAGCTTGGAAGAAAAACCAGCCTTGATCAGCCTCGAAATATTGGCTGACCGTGCGATTTTGAAACTTCCGAAGTCTATTCAGCCCTGAACTGAATGAAATTGCCTCAATAGTGAATGTTGACCAGCGTGCCGACCGAAGCCCAGTTGAAGAACCACTGGGCCTCCGGCGTGGGCAGGTTGATGCACCCGTGGCTCATCGGCTGCCCGAAGTTGGCGTGCCAATAGGTGCCGTGGAGGCCGTATCCGCGGTAGAAATACATCGTGTAGGGCACGTTGGTCAGGTAATAGCCGGGGCCGGACATGGTGGTCGAGACGTATTTGACGTAGATGCGATACTGTCCCGTGGGGGTCGGGGTGGCTGGCAGGCCGGTCGAAGCGAGCGTGCTACGCACCGGCGTGTTCCCCACGTAGGCGGTCACCCGCTGCGCGCTGAGATCGGCGTCAATCCACCGGCCACCCGTGGGCGCGGGCGATGGCGCCGGGGCCGGCGATCCGCCGTCGGGAATGCGCAACACCTGCCCCACGTAGATGAAGGAGGGATTGCTGATCCCATTCGCCCGCGCCAGCACCCACATTGAGACGCCGAAGCGCAGCGCGATGGCGGACAGCGTATCCCCGCGCCGCACCGTGTAGGTCTGCCCGGATGGACTCGGCTGGGGAGCGGGCGATGGCGTCGTCCCAGCGCCGGGGATCTTCAAGCGCTGCCCGACGTAAATGTGGTTGGGATTCGCGATCCCATTGGCGGCGGCCAACGCCTGATATGACACCCCGTAACGCAACGCGATGCGATACAGGTTCTCCCCGGCCTGCACGACGTGGACGCTGGGCGTGTCTGGAGATGGGGCTGGCGCAGGCGCTCCCCCGTTCCCGCCCGGGATGGTCAGGCGTTGTCCGACGTAGATGTGACTGGCGTCGCTCAAGCCGTTGGCCCGCGCCAGCGCATCGACCGTCACGCCGTAGCGCAGCGCGATGCGGAACAGGTTCTCGCCCGCCCGGACGACGTGCACCTGGGCCTGGGACTGCGCCGAGACGGGCGCGGCCAGGATCAAAATGAACACGAGCGCGATGATCAAGCATGGCCACGTTCTCATTTTCTTTTTCATTTTCATCTGTGTCCCACCATTCAATCACCTGAACGCTTACCCGGCTGCTAGACTGGACTCTATTATGCCACAAGCATCTATAATTTCCAATTACAGGGATGTTACAATTCGGTGACGGGTCAATAAAAAAAGCCCTGCCTTGATCAAGACAGGGCTTTTCCCTTCAACCGCAATGCGCTAGGAATCCCTCATCACCAGCGGCAGATAGATCATGGCCTTGCGGACCGTCGTGTCGAAATAGTCCTGCCGAAGATCACAATTGCCCGCCGTGATGTCGGCCCAGTTGCGCAACGTCTCGCCCCGGCCACCGATGATCTCGACGGTGAGCGTCACCGCGCCCGTCGTCTCGGAGATGACCTCTCCGATGTCCCACACGACCAAGTCCCCACCGACGGTCACCGTCCCGCTGGCGCTCACGTAGCTTACGTGGGCCGGCACCGGCAGCGTATCGGTCAAGACGACGCCGGTCGCGTTCTCGTTGCCTATGTTCTCATATTCCAGTGTATAGAGCAATTCGTCGCCCACGTCAGCCTCCTCGGCCGATCCAAGCTTCTCCAGCCGCAGGATAGCTCCCTGGGTGATCACCTCGGTGGCGAACAGATCATTCGTCATCTCCCAGTCATTCTGGGCCACGGCAAAGGCGGTGTTGGTGATAATGCCCACAGAAGAGGGCGCCGTCACGGTCACGCGGATCGTCCGCCACGTGCCGGGCGCCAAATCCCCCAGCGACCAGGAGAGCATGGGGAACGTCGCCTCGTCCGGCGGGGGCGACGCCTGCACGTTCGAGACGCCAGATGGCAAGACGTCCACCACCGTCACGTCCTCGGCCGTGTAGTAGAGATTCGGGTTCTCACAGCGCAGACGATAGACCAACTCTCCGCCAGCCAGCACGGCGGGATCGCCCATCTTGGTGATCTGCAACGATTTGGGCGGATGCGTTATCGGCGTCAGCAGCGAGTCGTAGGCCGCGTCAACCCCATCTCCCACCACGATGGCCCGATTGTAGAGATGCTGGTACCGGTACCCATTGGGTACCCGCACGCGGATGGTCGCCGTCTGGTTTGTATCGTCCAACGAAGGATGTGTCAAGCGCCACACACCGCCGCTCGCCGAAGCTGATGGATCTGAGGATAGGAACTGCACGCCGGCGGGCAGAAAATCGTACACCTCGACGTGGAACACCTCGGACCCCGGATCTGTCGTGGAATAGGTCAGCGTGTATTCGATCTCGTCGCCGGGAGATGGGCTATTGTCATCGACCGTCTTGACGACGTTGAGCACCGGATCCCCAACCGGATGGATGGGGCTATAGAAAGTCAGCGGGCGGAATACGCCAGACGCGCTGGACGAGGGGCTCCACACCAACCAAGCCAGCAGAAGCCACAGAGCGACGACGCCCGCGAGCGCCGCCGTCACGCGCAGGATCAATTGCTTGAAATTTTGTTTACAGGACATGCATAACCTCCTCTTGGCAAACTAAAGAGCGTCTTAAATCATTGCTCCGACCATCGTCTCGGGGGCGTTAATCGGCCCGATGACAGGCCTCTGAGCGAATTTTTTAATCGTCTCTAAACGTGTTCCAGATCAAGCCAAATCGAATCGTCAATAACCACCTCCCCCATTATGCATCCAGCAGCGCTTCGATCTCCTGCGGAGAAGGCCCCGCCCAACCGAAGCGTTCCCAATCCACGCGCCCACTTTCGTCAAATTCGACACCCTCCGCCTCCAGCAACGCCCGCTGAAGGTTCACGCCATCCTCTTGATGCGATGTCGAGACGCGCCCCTCACTGTTGATGACCCGCTGCCAGGGTACGCCGGAGCCTTCGGGCAAGCTCCCCAGGGCCCAGCCGACAGTGCGGGCCGCGTGGGGATGTTCCAACATCCGCGCGACGTCGCCGTAAGCGAGCACCCGTCCAGACGGTATCCGGCGCACCACGCGATAGACGCGCTCGAAAAAGCCGGTCACGCCAACATCTCCAGGAAGGCCGCGCTCCGCTCCCGAATCGCCCCGGCGTTGTAGAGACGTGTGTCGCACATGTCCGCCTCCAGGATGAGCGCCGGGACCGCCAGCTCCTCCCGCAAGTGATCCCGCACGACCTGCTGAGTGATGGAGAACGGCTTGCAGGAGCGATTGGCGTGCATCACCACCCCATCGACCTGGAAACGACGGGCCAAGTCGGCGATCATCTGCAAGCGGGTCGATAGGTTCAAGTTGATGAACACGCCGGTGTACGCATGGGCCATGCCGGAGAAGGGCTCGTCAGTCGTCAACTCGGCCGTCCAGGCGTTGGTGTACGTATCGGCGACGAAACAGGCGCCAGCGTCCATAAAGGGCCGGAAGAAGCGGTAGAGGCGATGCCAGATCGCGATGTTATCCCACAGCAGGCGATAACGTTCCCCCGGCACGGCGCCGATCCCCTGGGCGACGCGCGTTTCCAACTCGTCCAGCAGACGGCGGTAACAGTCGAGCGCCTGCCGCGTCCCCCGCAAGGCCACGACCGGCGCCATCGCGACGAACAGATCGGGTGTGTTGATGGGCGACGGACGATGCGCGCCGAAGGCCAACACCGCCTGCCAGAGCTCGATCGCCTCGCGGGAGCGCTGGAGCACATCCAGGAGGCGATCCGGTTTCAGCGAGCGGCCGGTGTGCGTCTCCAACCAGGCGACGAACTCGTGCAACTGCTCGAGCACGTAGGCGATGGCGTGGGAATCGGGCGGCGTCGAGCGCTGGTAGGGCGCATCGAGGAGAAAGAGAGGCGCGTCGTAAACGTCGGCCAGCGCCTCGTACCACTTGAGCACCGTCCCACAAATATTGGTGCAACAGACCAGCAGATCGGGGCGCGGCATGCCGTTCAACGGAGCCGCCTGGGGTTGCAACACCGCCCCGACGTGGCTGCGCGCATACGAACACAGATCGGCCGGGTACCCTTCGGCCTCGGCGATCTCGCACAGATCGACGGCGGCCCGCCGCGCGCCGCACAACGCGCCGTAATTTTCCGGGTAGAGGGTGAGGACGCCCATCGCTTCCAGGATCTCGACCGGCGCGCCGCTGGTCACGTAGGCCAACGGCTTGAAATGCGCCATTGCCTTGCGCTGGACGTAATAGCGCGTCATCAGCCGCGTGATCGACTTGAGTGATTTCAAGCGAGGGTATTTGGACATAGATTTCCTAGGCCGATCTAATCATCTCGCAGAAGGCCTCGACGCGGGTCGACAACTGCCCGGCCTGGGAGGCCTGCTCCAATTGGAGCGCAAGATAGGGGATCTCCGCTTGGTCCAGCGCCCGGCCCATTTGCGCGAGATCGAATCCGTGTGGGTCGCAATAGGCCTGACGGGCGAAAATAACCCCGTCGGCCTTCCGCTCTCGAACCAGGGATAATAGATGCGCCGACCGGCGGTGGGTCGGATCGTGCTTGGTCGGCGTCGGTGTGAGCGCCAGCAGACGGTCAGCCAGCGATGCCAGGGGATTCCCATCCTCATTCACATCGGACACATCGGCCGCACCGAGCGCGAAATAGCGCTCGCCCAGATCGAACAGGTCGCCGGCGACACGCGCGCCGGCCCGGTCGAGCGCGTCGAACAGCGCCGGGTCTCCCAACGCCGGCCCGACCAGAATCACGCGCAAGATACTCCCCGCGCCGTTGGCGGGAGAATCTGGGGGAATAAAAGGTTGGGCCAACAACTGGGCCAGGTGCTGGTTGTAAATCGCCTTGGGGGTCCGGTGGGCGGCCCGCAGCAGCGCGTAAAAGCTTGCGGGGGAGAGCTCGTCCGCGTGCGTGTAAAGCTCGCGCACCAACGCGCGGGTCCGCTTGTAGGTCGCGATGCTCCCCCGCAAGTCGTCGTCCGAAATCAGTCGCCCGGTCACGTCTTGAACGCGCCGGCGCAGCGACGTCAATTCAGCCAGCAGATAGACGCGCGCAGCGGCCCCATCCAGGCGGGTGGGCATCCCGAAATGGAACAGGGGGATGTCGGGCGCGCAGCGGAGCCACAGATCGGCCAGGCCCTGGGTGGCGTCGCAGGACTTGCCCAGGGCGAATCCCGCCAGCCCGTCCAACTGGCCCGCCAGCGCCTGGTCGAGGGCGGAGGCGACGACCCAGCAGACGAAACTCGGCAGGTGGGCGCGGGCGCGGCCCTGATCCTCCGGTGTGTGAAAGACGAAAACGGGATTTAGCCCGGCGGCGTGGAACAGCTCCTCCGGCGCGTAGGCGGTGAGGAAACCGAGCGCTCGGTGAGGGTTGCCGGTCTGGCGCAACTCGCAGGCGGCATCCTCCAGCCGACGGCGCGCCGCCTGTATCCGGCTCGTTCCTGTGGCCATTCTGCCAGACCTCTTGCCAGACCTCATCCAGTCAATAGCCTCCTTACTTATAATCCGCAGCGATGAGGGCCGCGCCAATCGCCCCGGCCAACTGGGCGTGTTCGGGGACGACGACGGCGCGCTCCAGTCTCTCCTCCAGCATCCGGACGACGCCCAGATTGTGCGCCACGCCTCCGGTCAACACGACGTCGTCGCGGATCGGGACGCGGGCCATCATCGCGACGATCCGGGCGGCGATGGAGGCGTGAATGCCCGCCACAATCGCCGCCTTGGGCGCGCCGGCCGCCAGGTGGGTGATCACCTCCGATTCGGCGAAGACGGTGCAGGTGCTCGATATCTTGGCCTGCGTGGAAGCCGAAAGGGCCAGGCGGCCAAAATCGGCCAGGTCCTCCTCCAAAGCGCGGGCCATCACCTCCAGAAAACGGCCTGTGCCGGCGGCGCACTTATCGTTCATCACGAAATCGAGCACTTTTCCTCCCGGCCCGACGGAGATGCCCTTGCTATCCTGACCGCCGATGTCGATGACCGTGCGCACGTCGGGGCAGAGGTAATGGGCGCCCCGGGCGTGACACGTGATCTCGGTGACCGTCCGGTCGGCCCCCGGCGCTTGCACGCGCGCGTAACCGGTGCTGACTAAACACGCGATCCGATCTCGCGTGAGCGCCGCCTGGGCCATCGCTTGCGCTAACACCTGGGTCGCCGCCGCCGCGCGATCGTAGCCCGCCAGCATCACAGAAGCGGCGATCAATTCGCCGTCCGCCAATATCGCCGCCTTGGCCGTAATCGCTCCCACGTCTACGCCCGCTGTCACCATACATCTATGGTACGCGAATTGAATAATATGTCAAGAACGATTTCTTGCCGAAATAGGCTACCTCTGGTATTATTTAAATGCGCCTTCGCAAGATTCCTGTCCCTAACCGAAATGAAACGTATGTATGCCAGTTATTATTACACCTGCATCCGGAGGATAGCCTGCTATGTCGTCGTTGATCGATCTGCTCAAGACCATGCGTCCACGTCAATGGACCAAGAACATCGTCGTTTTCGCCCCGCTCGTCTTCGACGTCAAACTCTTCGAGCCCGTCTATCTGGCCCAAACCACGGCCGGTTTCGTCCTGTTATGCCTCATATCAGGGACGGTATATCTGATCAATGACCTGGTCGACATCGAGAAAGATCGTCAACACCCTAAAAAACGGCAGCGCCCCCTCCCCAGCGGGCGATTATCCCCCTCGGCGGCGCTCGCGACCGCTATCATCATCCCGGCGCTGACGTTGCCGGCCGGTTTCCTGTTGCAACCACTGTTTGGCGCGATCCTGGCGCTCTATTTATCAATCCAGATCATCTACTCGTTCTGGTTGAAGAACGCGGTCATCATCGACGTGATGCTCATCGCGACCGGTTTCGTGTTGCGCGTGGCGGCCGGCGTGCCCCTGGTCGCTGCGGAGCGATTCTCTCCCTGGCTCTACATCTGTATGACTTTCCTGGCGCTCCTGTTCGGATTCGGCAAGCGGCGCCACGAGTTAGTTCTGTTGGAGGAAAACGCCAACATGCACCGTAAGAGCCTGGAGGATTACAACCTGGCGCTCCTGGATCAGATCATCAGCATCGTGACCGCCTCCATCCTGATCGCCTACGCCCTCTACACCTTTTCCGCGCCCAATCTCCCCCCCAACTACACGATGATGTTGACCATCCCCTTCGTCGTCTATTGTCTCTTCCGTTACCTCTACCTGGTGCACGTCGAAGGCATGGGCGGCGCGCCGGAAGAGATCGCCCTCTCCGACCGCCCGTTGCAAGCAGCCTTCGCTATGTGGAGCTTGAGCGTCGTCGCTGTGATGTACTGGTTTAACTAAGACGATATGTTCGCACGACGTGACCATATGAACAGCACCGAGCGATCTCCCATTACGAATAAGAGCACCATTCTCATTGTGGACGACGACCCTGTCGCCCGTCGATTAATGAAAATCGTGCTCGCCAGAGATGGTTATCATCTGACGTTTGCTGAAAGCGGCCCCGAGGGACTGGCGAAAGCCGCACAGATCACGCCGGATCTCATTCTACTCGACGTGATGATGCCGAATATGAATGGGTTTGAGGTCTGTCAGCGCCTACGGGCCGACCCGCTTCTGGCTGAAGTGCCCATCATCATGGTCACCGCCCTGGAAAATCGGGCCTCTCGCGCCAGGGGCCTTGAGATTGGCGCGGACGACTTCATCTCCAAGCCCTTCGATCAGTCTGAATTGCGGGCCCGCGTCCGGACCATCACCCGGCTCAATCGTTACCGCTTGCTGCTTGAACGGTCCAAATTCGAGCAGATTATCGAGGTCTCGCCCGATGGGCTGCTCCTCGTCGACGCCGCCGGGGTCATCCAACTGGTCAACCCCTCATTGTGCCGCCTCCTCGGCAGAGAAGAGGACGAGATCGTCCACCAGGCCATCACTGCATTCATCGAGGCGCTACATCGGGAACCGTGCTCGGCCTATCTCCAACAGGCTGTAGCGGGCCATAAGCCAACCGACTCCATCGAAGCGACGCTCATCCATTCGAGCGGCGAGAGTTTCCCGGTCGAGATCAGCGCCGCCCATTTTACGTGGCGGGAAGAATCGGCGGCCCAGGTAATCATCCGCGACATCACGGAGCGCAAGCGATCTGAGGAGGCGCTCCGGCGTTACGCCGAGGAGCAAAGCGCCCTGTACACCATCGCCTCGGTCGCCGCGTCGGAACTGGATCCGAATAATTTGCTGAACGCCGTTATAGACGTCATCCTCGCTGCCCTGAACGCCGACGCCGGATGGGTCGCGTTGCCTCCTCGATTCTCGCCCGACGATCCGCCCCACATTCCCGTGTGGCGCGGTATGCCAAAATCCTTCGTCGACGGGCAGGAAAGCGTGGCCCGGGAATCAATCGCTGAATCCCCGGAAACCTTGCGCGACGTGGGATTCAGGGATCACGTCGCCGTCCCATTAAGCAGCGGAAATCAGACGCTGGGAATCCTCCATCTCGCCTGGCGGGCAGATCATCATAATGCGGCGGGCGCGGAACGCGCATTGCTCCAGACCATCGGACAACAGGTAGGCCTAGCGCTGCACAACGCCCAGCTCTATCAAACGACCCGCCAGATGGATCGTTTGAAGGCGATCAACGACCTGGACCGCATCATGCCGACGACGCTTGATCCACAGAAAGTGGCCGAGGTCGCCCTGATCCAATTGGGGGAGGCGCTGAACACCCCAAACAACCTGCTCATTTTACTCCCCCCGTCCGCCAAGGACCGGCCCATCCACCTGTTCGCCCCAGATTATGGGTGGCGCGAGACGGCCTACCACGATGAAAGCGCCCATCAACTGGAGAAGCTCCTGCGCCGATTGGCGCAACGGCCCTTGACTCGCATCTCCGGCGACGACCTGCTCGCCATCGCCGAGGCCGACCCCGTCCGTGGTTGGGATTATGGTCTGGCGGCGACCGCCCGGGGCGAAGACGAGCTTGCCATCATCTTCGCCTTCGGGGGCGCACCCGTCGAGCGCCCTTTTATCGAGGAGGACGAAGCGTTGATCAACGCAGCGATGAACCGCATCGGGCAAGCGATCCGCAACGCCCAGCTTTACCAGGCCAGCCAACGACAATCGACGCGCCTGGCGATGCTGAACGCTGTCAGCGAGGCCGCCGTCTCGTCGCTCGAACTGGATACGATGCTGCGCCAGGCCGTGGACCTGACCTGCCAGGCTTTGGGGGCCACCGTTGGCTCGGTGCTGCTCCAAGACGAGGAGAGCGGCGAACTCATTTTCGTGATCGGCGAGACGGATGAAGCGATCCCATTGCGCGGAAAACGCTTGCCCCGTGGGCAAAGCATCGCCGGGTGGGTGGTGGAAAACGATCAAGCGATTTACGTCAACGATGTACGCCATGATCCGCGCTGGTACGGTGAGATTGACGAAAACATCAGCATCCAAACACGCTCCCTGATGTGCGCCCCCCTGAAACACCGGGATAAAATCACCGGCGCGATTGAGATTATCAACAAGCAAGAAGGAACGTTTGACGAGGATGACCTCAGCTTTCTGGAAGCCATATCCTCCATCATCGCCTCGGCGATGGAGAACGCCCGGCTGTTCACCAGCATCAAGAGCCAGGCCAACGAACTGGCCCTGCTCAACGAGATCGGCGTGATGTTGACCTCGACGCTCGACCACGCCACCGTCGTTCGCGCCGCGCTGTCCCAAACCAGGCGCTTGTTCTTCGCCGAGTATGTCTCGCTGCTCCAACCCGACCCGCAGACAGGCGAGCTCCACTTCGTCAAGGCGCTGGCAGGCAATCGAGAGATCCAGGTCACAACTCAATTAGCCAAAGGGGAGGGAGTCGGTGGATGGATTATGGCGCATCGTCAACCGCTGCTCTTGAAAGACGCGCTACAAGACGCGCGCTTTAAGAATTGGGTTGATCCGGCGGATAGCGAACATCCGGCGGATAACGAACATCCGGCGGATAACGAACATCCGGCGGATAACAAACATCCGGACGCCGCCCGGACGCCGCCCCGGGCGATGATAGCTGTCCCGCTGCTAGTCCGCGACCGGCTCATCGGCGTTATTGAGGTCATCAGCAACGAGGTCGGCATCTACACCCGCGAGGACTTGCACACCCTCCAGGCGCTGGCGGCCACGTTGGCGGTCGCGCTGGAAAACGCCAGCCTCTACGACGAGTTGCGCGCGCTTCTGCGCGAGTGGGATGAGGCCCAGGTTCAACTGGTCCACGCCGAAAAGATGGGCGCGCTGGGCCGGTTAGCCGCATCCATCACCCACGAGATCAACAACCCGCTGCAAGCGGTCATCTCCTACCTGACGCTGGCCCAGGAAGAACTGGAGAGCGCGGGAGACAAAGCCCGTATGACTCGTTACCTCAACACGGTGGGCAGCGAACTGGAGAGGATCGCCGCCATCGTGCGCCGCATGCGAGATTTCTACCGGCCGGCCAGCGAGGGCTTCAAAACGACCGACATCCACGCCGTCCTCGAGAGTGTGTTGGAACTGACCTACAAACAGCTCCAGCACAGCAAGGTAAACGTCGTGCGTGAATGGAATCAGGGCCTGCCGCTCATACAGGCCAATCCAGACCACCTGAAACAGGTGTTTCTCAACCTGGTGCTCAACGCCATCGACGCCATGCCGGGGGGCGGGATGCTCCACATCGCCACGTCATTGGATCAAATCTACATTGATGAGACGACGCCGCGCCCGGCGATTCAAATCGCTTTCAGCGACACCGGCGAGGGAATGCCGCCCGAGGTTCTGGCCCGTCTGTTCGAGCCGTTTTCCACGACCAAAGAACAAGGGACTGGCCTGGGGCTCTCGATCAGTTATGGCATCATCAAAGCGCACCACGGGGACATCCAGGTGGAAAGCCACGCGGGCATGGGGACGACGTTCACTTTATTGTTACCGAAGATGACAGAACCGGAACCGCTCAGGCCCTATTGGGCCACTCGAGCTTCGCGGGCCCCAGCGTAACTGGGAAAGAAGAGGCGACACAAATGTTCCCTGGAAAAAAAATTTTAGTCGTCGACGACGAAGAAAACATCCGCTCATCTCTCGAGGAAATACTCTCGCGAGACGGCTATCACGTCACCACTGTCGAGAGCGGCGAGGCGGCGCTCCACATGCTGGAGAGCGAACGACATTTCGACGTGGCGCTGATCGACTTGAAGATGCGGGGCGTCAGCGGCATTGACGTGTTGAAAGCCCTGCGCCAACACGCGCCCCAGACGGTCGCCATTGTCCTGACCGCGCACGCCTCCCTGGAAACGGCGGTCGAGGCGGTGCGCCAGGGAGCCCACGATTATCTATTCAAGCCCTGCCGGCCGGATGAATTAAGGGACAGCATCAAGAGAGGATTGCACAACCAACAGGCGCAACCGCCCGAATTGTTGCGCCACATCGAACAAATGGCCAACGAACTGGAGACGATTCGGGCCGCCATCACAGAGCAAGCCGCCCCGTCTCCGGCGCCTTCCGAATCGACCGTGGGAAAAAAGCGCTTCCTGTCGTGGGACGATCTGATCGTCGACTTCCTGCGCCATCTGATCACGATAGATAACGCCCCGCTCGACCTGACGCCGACCGAGTTCGACATATTGGCCTACCTCACCCAGGAAGCGCCGCGCGTCATCTCCCCCCAGGAGCTGATCGACGCGGTCCACGGATACGAAAGCGAAGTATGGGAAGCCAGCGAGACGGTCCGCCAGCATATCTACCGCTTACGCCAAAAGATCAAAGAGGTCGCCGATCACGACGTCATCCACACCGTCCGCGGCGTCGGTTATACCCTGTCCGGTAGATTGGTGGACCGGTAGCGCTAAGCCATCCCTCCCCCCTCTCCTCAGGGCTGTTCAGTTCTACCTGAAACTGGAAAAATGGACAGGATTGACAAGATTAACAGGATAACGTGACCTTTGGGTAGTGTCCCTCAACAGTTGAGATAAATCAAAAAAGGCCAAACAGAAAAAGCGACACACCACTTTTAGTACCCAAATGCACCGTGAGATCGCTTTTTCGTAGTCACTTCCGCTTCCAAGCAGGTCCAGGTTAGGACTGGACAAATGAGAGTTTTATGGCATCCT
>DAOTUC010000156.1:0-5948 GCA_034437315.1 Anaerolineae bacterium | reverse complement strand
CAATCGTCATTAGAATTCGGAAGTCTCAAAAGGCGCATTGAACAGCCGATTTTGACGTGATAGTCAATCAACTTTGCCTCTGAGATACTCGACGGAAGACTTCCGAATTCTTAAGTGGAAAACTCCAGTATAAAACGAAATGACAAGCAACAATCCATCGGCGAATAATGATTTTGAACGAGATGGCCACTCGGGCATGGCGGGCGTCGATCTCAGACCGGGCCGCGCACAATCGACCTGCGTGCATCAGCACTATATTATACCATGAGCTTAACGGACGCCAACCTACAAGCGCGCGCCAGGCTTCCATTGACTTCTGTCACTCTATGCACTATACTACCCAGGAAACTGATCTACCGCCCGTGGGTTCGCTGTCAGAATTGGCCGAAAACCGCCGCATCAGGCCCCAATCGCGCCTGTCATATGTTGGGCGGTTTTGGCACAGAAACGGCCAACGGGGGTTGGCCTACTACCCATCAGATGACTCTCAAACAACCCTTAAGCTTATTCTTGCTCGTCATCATACCCTATTTCGTCTACCTGGGACGACCGAGGGGACGGTACGGGCGCGGACGAGTGTGGGCGGCCCTGATCCTGCGCTGCCTGATTGCAGGCCTCGTCATCCTCAGCCTGGCGGGCCTGCAATCGGTCCACGGGAGCGATGATCTGGCAGTCGTCTTCCTGGTCGACGTTTCCGACAGCATCGTGGAGGCGGAACGGGAACGGGCGTTCGCCTTTGTCGAGGCCGCGCTGGCGGAGATGAGGCCGGACGACCGGGCGGCGCTCGTGCTTTTCGGCGCCGACGCTCTGGTCGAGCGGCCGATGATGGGCGGCGGCGAGTTGGGCGAGATCGCCTCCATCCCCCGCACTCACCAAACCGACCTTGAAAGCGCAATTCGATTGGGCATGGCGCTCTTCCCCTCAAGCGCGGCGCGGCGGATGGTCATCCTTTCAGACGGCCGGGCGACCCTGGGCCAGGCGGAACAGGCGGTTCGTGTGGCCCGGTCGCAGGGCGCGCAAGTGGACGCCTTCACCCTCAAACCGTTGATGGATGGGGAGAACGGGCAGCAAGGGGAGGCGTGGCTTTCGGATCTCTCGGCCCCCAGCCGCTTGCACCAGGAGGAGGAATTTTCCCTCTCCGTCACCGCCCACGCGACGGTCGATATGGACGCGGTGCTGACCATCCTTTCCGGCGACCTGGTCGTCGCGCGTCGACAGGTTCACCTCAACCCCGGCGCCAACACCTTCGTCATTCCCCTCACCGCCGATGAGCCCGGTTTCGCTCCCTTCCGCGCCTACCTGACGCCGGCCATCGACCTATACCCACAGAACAACGCGCTTTCGACCTTCGCCATGGTCGAGGGGCCGCCGCGTGTGCTCATAGCGGCGCGGGCTGGAACGCCGGAGGCCGGCGAGCCAGACGCAAGCGCGTTCCTGGCGGCCGCCCTGGAGGCGACCGGTTTGACCGTGGCGCGGCGCTCAATCGGCGCGCTGCCCTCCGACCCGGCGGCGCTGGCCGAGTACGCGGCCGTCGTCCTGGTCGATACACCCGCCCAGGCTTTTTCCCCCCGGGCCATGGGCGCACTCCAATCTTACGTGCGCGATCTGGGCGGCGGGCTCACGGCGGTCGGCGGACCCCACGCTTTTGGGGTCGGCGGATGGTACGACACCCCACTGGAAGAGACGTTGCCGGTGGAGATGACCATCCAAGATCAAGAGCGTTTCCCGCCGATGTCCATCGTCGTCGTGATTGACAAGTCGGGCAGTATGGGTGCGCAAGAAGATGGGGTGCAGAAGATCCGCCTGGCGGGCGAGGCGGCCGCCCGCGTCGCCGAGCTGATCAACGACCTGGACGAGATCACCGTCATCGCCTTCGACGACCGCCCCTCGGACGTCATCGGCCCATTGCCCGGCAGCCGGCGGGGGGAGGTGATCGAACAGGTGATCCGCTTGCAGCCCGGCGGCGGCGGCATCTACGTCCTGGAGAGTTTGCAAGAGGCGCTGACCTACCTGGACGATTCGAGCCGCTCGGTGCGCCACGTCATCCTCCTGGCCGATGGGGCGGACGCGGAACATCAACAGGGCGTACAGGAGATCATTGAAGAGGATATGGCGCCGCAGAACATCACCCTCAGCACCGTTGCCATCGGGAGCGGGCAGGATCTGGCTTTTCTGGAGGAGATCGCCGAACTGGGCAACGGGCGTTATTATCTCACCGACCGGGCCGCCAACCTGCCCGTCATCTTCGCCGAGGAGACCCAATTGGCGATGCGTTCCTACGTGGTCGAGGAGTTGTTCTTCCCCCGTCTGGCGTCGGTCAGCCCGATGCTCTCCGGGATTGACGAGGTTCCGCCGTTGATCGGTTACGTGGCGACCACGCCCAAACCGGCCGGGCAGGTCATCCTCGCGACCCATCAGCAGGATCCATTGTTAGCCGCATGGCAATACGGATTGGGACGGGCGACGGCCTGGACCTCCGACGCGACCGCCCGCTGGGCCCAGCAGTGGGTTGATTGGGACGGTTTCGCCCGCTTCTGGGCGCAGGTGGTGCGCTGGACCATCGTTGAACGGACCGACGCGCCGCTCGAGGTCTCGGTGGAGATGCGGGGCGAGAAAGCGCTCGTCTCGGTCGACGCGGTCGATGAATCCGGCGCCTTCATCAATGGACTGGAGGCCAGCGTCAGCCTGGTGGGGCCCGATGGCGAGCCCGTGCTCGTCGACCTGGCGCAGACGGCGCCGGGCCGTTACGAGGGAACGTTCGAACCGCATGCCGAAGGGGCCTACGTGATGCGCTTGACCGGGTCATTGAACGGCGACGAAGCGGCGGCGATGACGACCGGCTGGGTGATGGGCTATTCGCCCGAGTACGCGGCGTTGGGCTGGGATGCGGAGGACGCGGAAAGCGCGCTGGCCCGCCTGGCGGAATTGGGCGGCGGCGCGATGTTGGAGGAAGCTGGGCAGGCTTTCGCGCACACCTTGCGAGGGACAGGAAGCGCCCGCGACCTGTGGCCCTATCTCCTGGGTCTGGCGATCGTGTTAATCCCCTTCGACGTGGGCGTGCGACGATTGGCCTTGAGCCGCCGGGATTGGGAGAAGGCCTGGCGCTGGTTGACGACGCGGGCGGCGACCTTGCTCGGTCGCTGGCTGCCACGCTGGCGTCCCCATCTCCGCGCCCGCCCTGACGACGAGGCCTCTTCGCCGGTCGGTCGTCTGTTTGAGGCCAAGTCTCGCGCCGAGGAGCGACGCCCTTCATCAGACGCGCCCCCCGGTGCCGCCCCCAGCGCGCCTTCCGACGCGTCTTCCGACGCGCTTTCCGAAGCAGCCATACCGGAGATCAAGGCCCCGCCGTCGCCCAAGCCCCAGGAGCCTGGACACGCCCCCCCAGACGCGCCCCCCGGCGAGACGTTGGCCGAGCGGTTATTGAGAAAGCGGCGCGAGCGAGAGTAGAGGGTGGTGTGTCGGTAGATTGATGGACTGGTTCAGATGGCCCAATCACCCAATCCCCCCTCCCCTAGCGCCACTGCTTGAACGCGCCCTGCTCAGTTTGCACGATTTCCTTCTGTTGGGTCAGGTCTTCGTAGCGCCGAATAGGTGTAATGGTGAGCGAGGCCTGCGCCTGTTCCGCCCATCGGGCCAGAGCGAGCAGGTCTTCCAGGCCGAGCGCCATCTGTTCCGCTTCCTTGGGGCCAAAACGATAGGTCAAGAGGTAAGGATTCTGATCCTGTAGATAGTCCAGGATGGACTGAATGGCTGTGGCGACTCGCGCCGGGGTGGGCGCTTGGGTCAAATTTTGCAGGGGCTGGGTGGGCAGGCATAGGTTGCTGGTGAATATCTTCAGGATAGCCGGCCGATGGAGCATTTTCGCCAGAGCCTGGGGATATCGGATCGACAGATGATGCGGTGTGGGGAACGTCCTTCCATCTGGGCGATAGGCGGCGATTTCAAGATCAAAGCGCTCGTTGGCGATTGTAGATTGAGACGCCCGCTCGTTGGCCGGGAGGAGCGCCCGGATAGCATCCAGCACCCGCTGAGCGTACGCCTCCAGGCTGGCCTTGCGCGCCTTTCCCGGTTGCAGGCGGGCGGGCGGCAGTAATTCTCCGATGCGCATCGTCAGTTTGGGGTGCTCCAATTTGAGCGCGGCCCCCAGCGCGCCCGTTGTATCGCCGAAACCGATGGGGAGCACAGGAGCGTTGGCCCGGTAGCTCAACCAGGCGACGCCGGTTTGAGGCCGCATCGCGCCGGCGTTCCAGATGCCGCCCTCCGGGAATATGCCGATGACGCCCTTCTGTTCCAGCACCGCCAACGCTTTCCTCAGAGCCGCCCGGTCGAAGTGTCCCCGCTTTACCGGGATGAAACCGAAGAATTCCATCGTCACCTTGCTCAACGTCTCGTGGGGGATGTCGGCCGCGCCGAGCGTTTCCACCTGCCAGGGCGTATAAACCGCCATCAGGACCGCCTCCATGACAGCGGTGTGATTCCCTACAGCCAGGAGCGGCCCTCCTGAGGGGAAATGTTCCCGCCCGCTGACCTTGATTTTAAAAAACAGGGGTAGGATGAGAGGACCCAGGAAGCGAGCCGCGCCCCGGGCCAGCCTCCTGCGCGGATACTTGATGGGATACGGATGTTCTGTCATAGCGCGGGCCATTATATATGCGAAAGGCGATAGAGGCAAAGCGCGCATTTTCTAACCCTCGGGACGTAGAAGAAAATGATATGGGTGTGTTTCAAATGCTTTGAGCGTTGTTTGTAGTGCGTGCTTCAGCGCGCTTTTACGGCGATAAATCGCCTACTACGAGCCTTGCCTCAAATGAAATGAAACGCACCCAAATGATATACCCATACCCGCCTTCCCGAAAGCTCAAATCTGCTGTGGGCCAGGCTACAAGACTCTCTAAAATGCTCAAAACTGGGTAGATCCCGCTCTGTCGAAGCTTTCGAGAAGGTAAAACGTTGCTAAGCTATTTCTTTCCAAATCCCCTCGCAAGGTTAATCGACTTTCAAAACGCGCTCTATGCGCGCGCTTCCTCCTCCAACGCCGCCCGGTCGAGCAAGAGGATGCGCTGTCGCTCGATGCGGATCAAGCCGTCGTCGGCGAAATCGCGCAGGGCGCGCCCCACCACGTCCCGGACGGCGCCCAGTTGGGCCGCCATCTCCTCCTGGGTCCACCGGCGCGTGACGCTGCCCGCCTCGCCGCGCTCCAGGAGGAAGCGGGCCAGGCGCCCGCGCACGCTGCGCAACGATAAATCCTCCACCAGGTCGGTCAGGTGGTCCAGGCGGCGGGCGAAATCCTCCACGATCGCCAGGGCGAACTCGCCGCTCGTCTCCACCAAGCGGCGGAAATCGTCGCCGGCGATGGCGTAGACCAGCACGTCGGTCAACGCTTCGGCGGTGGCGTGATTGACGCCGTCGGGTTGAAAGGGGGGGACGGTGTTGAACGATTTCCCCGGCCCCAACTGCGTCAACACCTGCTGGCGACCGCTGCTCGCCAGGCGATAGATGCACACCCGCCCCTCGACGATGAAATAGGCGGAGGGGTTGGGATCGCCCGCAAAGATGATGATCTCGCCCTGGGCGTAGCGACGGACGTGGGCCACGCGGCTCACCCGTTCGAGCGTCGGTTCCGAGAGGAGGGCGAAGAGCGGCGTCGCTCGCAAGGTGTGGATCGTCTGGCGGGTCACGCGGTCGCTCCCGCATCCGCCGCCGCGCGCCCCTCCACGATGGCGACCTCGGCTGTCGTCAGGCCATACAGCCGGTAGACGATCAGGTCGATCAACCGGTCTGTGGCGGCGATGCGCGTTTGCAGACCGCTTAATCGCTCGCCCAGGTCATCCAGCGGGCGCAGATCGAGCGCCGGGTCGAAGGCCGGGACCTCGGTCAGTTGGAGCTTCTTCGCCGTGGAGCGGGTGTAACCGCCGGGGAACGACCCGGCCTCGGCGAACGCATCCCGC
>DAOTUC010000155.1:0-52939 GCA_034437315.1 Anaerolineae bacterium | reverse complement strand
CCTGGAATTGGCAGAGGATCAGATGGGAACGTGGATCATCCCCCTCGACCGGGATACAGACCGGGCCATCATCGCTATCTCCGGGCTGGCGCCGGTGACGACCGAGATCGGATCGTACAGTTACGAGATCACAGCTGCTCCATAAGCACATTTGCCCCCGGCGAATAAATTCGCGGGCCACAACTGCAAAGTCGACCTACGCCGACTATAAACGAACCTGCGAAGGCAGGTTTTGCAGTGCGTGATTTTTACGCGCTGTAGCCACGCGGTTTTAACCACTGTGCGCTGTAATGTGCCATTGTCAAATTAGACACGTTCTCAGGGAGCACTTATGACCGCTCACAATTCCCATCGACACACTTTGCTATTTCGACTCGTCAACGCCGTTCTCAAACGCCTGACGCGCATCGCCTGCCGGGTAGACGACGCCCAGCTCGCGCGCGTCCCGATGCAGGGCCCGCTCATCATCATCGCCAACCACATCAACTTCCTAGAAGTCCCCCTGATCTACACCCATTTGCTGCCGCGCCCGGTGACCGGGTTCGCCAAAGCCGAATACTGGCAAAATCCCCTGATGCGCCCCCTGTTCAAACTGTGGGGCGGCATCCCACTGAATCGGGGCGCGGCAGATATGCGAGCGTTCCGCCTGGCCCTGGAGGCGTTGGAGGCGGGACGAATCATCGCGGTCGCTCCGGAAGGCACCCGCAGCGGCGACGGCAAGTTACAACGCGCCCACGCCGGCGTCGTCATTCTGGCGCTGCGCAGCAAAGCGCCCATCCTTCCCATGGCCTATTATGGCGGAGAAGACTTCTGGCGCAACCTCGCCCGGCTCCGCCGCACCGACTTCCACGTCGCCGTGGGCCAACCGTTCCACCTAACCGTCGAAGAAAACAAGGTCACAAGCCAGGCGCGCCAACAGATGGCGGACGAGATGATGTATCAGATCGCCGCCCTTCTGCCGCCCGCCTACCGGGGCGTTTACGCCGATCTGTCAGCTGCTACCGAGACTTACATCGCGTCACTCCCCTCCGAACCGCGCAACGCTAAGAAAATTGGTTGAATAGCAATTCATTTGCTCATGCGGCGGGGGAAAATCGAATAGAACGTCTTAGTTAAGGATCGGTAAAATGAAAAAGATCAAACAAAATCAAGCGATAAATCAGGATTGGCAATCAACGATCAGCGAGAGCCTAGACCAAGAGATCGAAAGCGCGCTGGCGGCTGGAGAATATCGACTGACGGATCTCGTCAGCCTCGACGTCCTGACAGAGATTCTGGATGCGTTCACGGCGGCCACCGGTTTCGGTTCGACGATCATCGAGGTGGACGGCACGCCGATCACCCATTACAGCAATTTCTGCCCGTTGTGCCGAATGACGCGGGAGACGCCTCTGGGCGCGCAGAAATGTTATCAGAGCGGCAGCATATTAGGGCGCAAATCGGTGGAGCAGGGACAAGTCGTCTACCAACGCTGCATGAGCGCCGGCCTGGTGGACGCCGCCGCTCCGATTGTCGTGCGGGGGCATCACATCGCAAACTGGATCGCCGGGCAGGTGTTGGTCGATGACCTGGACGAGGCCCATTTTCGCCGTTTCGCCCGAGAGATCGGCGCGGATGAGGAAGCGTTCATCGACGCTTTTCACCAGGTGACCCGTGTATCCGAGGAGCAAGTGCAAAAGTCAGCGCAACTGCTTTACGTGATCGCCAAACACATCGCCGAGATGGGACTGCGAAGGCTGGTAGATCTGAAGCTACAAGAACGACTGGAAAGCGCCCTCGAACAGGTGCAAAGCGCCAGAGCGGAGCAGGAACGATTACAACAAGAAGTGATTGAGGCGCAGCGGCAGGCCATTCAAGAACTATCGACGCCGGTGATCCCCGTCATCGACGCGCCCGGCGGCGGGGGCAGCGTCATCGTTATGCCATTGATCGGCGCCATCGACACGATACGGGCGCGAGACATCACACGACGGCTGTTGGCGGGCATCGCTCAGCACCGGGCCAAGATCGTCATACTGGACGTCACCGGTGTGCCGATGGTGGACAGCGGCGTGGCGAATCACTTGAACAAGACGATCCATGCGGCGCGACTCAAGGGCGCCCGGACGATCCTCACCGGCATCTCCAACGCCGTAGCCGAGACGGTGGTGGATCTCGGCATTGATTGGCGTGATGTGGAGACGTTGAGCGATTTGCAGACTGGGTTAATGACTGCCCTGGATCATCTCGGCCTGGGCCTGGCGCGGAAACCAGAGCGCAAACAGAAAAGCGGATGAACAGACCGCGAAGCGCCGCGCTGGGGCTGGCGCTCGCTCTAGGCGCTGGTCTGCTGTTGATCCGGCTGACGCCGCTGGGCGGGGCGCTCTTCGTCCTGTTATCAGTTCTCAGCGTGGCGACGGTGATCGAACCGCTGGTCGGCGTGGGTGCGTTACTCTTCCTGGGGCCGCTGTGGGCTTATCTGCGAGCAGAGGCGCCCCAGATACCGGCACAGATTGCCCAGGTATTTGTCGCATTGACGCTGGCGGTCTGGCTGGCCCGCGGCCTGCTCCGGCGGGACCTGCGCGCGCCTCACCCACCCCTGTTATTGCCGCTCCTCGGCTTCATAGGGGCCGCTCTCCTCTCCTTGTGGAACCCGGTCGATCTGTCCACCTACGGCGCTCTCGAATTGCTCAAATGGATACAGATTCTACTGCTCTTCCTCTTCGTTTACCACACCCTCTCCCAACGACGCGCGATTTGGTTGGTCGGCCTGCTGCTGGCGACCGGTTTTTTCCAGGCTGGCGTAGGTCTGTGGCAATTTGGGCTGCGCGGCGATGGTCCCGACCACTTTGCTATTTTGCAATTGGGCGAGGGCTTCTACCGCGCCTACGGGACGTTCGAGCAACCGAATCCATACGGCGGCTACCTGGGCCTGACCGTGTCGCTGGCTGTTGGCGTGTTGGGAAATTGGTATACTGGTGTGTTGGAAGATTGGTCTACTGGTCTAACGGCCTTCCAACCGACCAACTTACTAGCCGGCGGCGCTGTCCTCGCGATGCTGATCGCCCTCGTCGCGTCATGGAGCCGGGGGGCGTGGATCGGTTTCGCCGCCGCTATGCTGGCGATGATGGCGGCCCTGCCGCGCGAGACGAAATGGGGCGCGTTATTGGTCGGCGTCATCGTCGTCGGTGGGCTGGGGGTCTATGCGACCGGCCTACTGCCTGCGCCCGTCGCGGCGCGCTTGACCGATTTCACCCAATACGTCAGCTTTGAGGATGTGCGCGGCGTGGGCATCCACGACGCCAATTACGCCGTCGTCGAACGAATGGCCCACTGGCAAGCAGCCCTGGAAATGCTCCGCGCCAATTTCTGGACCGGCGTCGGCTTTGGCTGCTACGAACCGGCCTACACCGATTTCGCCCTCATCAACTGGCCCATCGCGCTGGGACACGCCCACAACTACTACCTCAACATCGCCGCCGAGACCGGCGTCATCGGTTTGATCGCCTACCTCATATTGTGGGGCGTCGTCTTCCGGCAAACCTGGAAAGTCACCCGCCGGGCCGAGGGATTGCAACGCGGCATGGCCATCGGCCTGTTAGGCGCGTGGACCCATCTCAGCGTCCATCACCTGTTCGACAACCTCTACGTCAACAACGTCCATCTGCACATCGGCGTCATGTTAGGCCTATTGGCCTGGCTCATTTCATCCAAAACATCACCTTGCCTTACAACCCAGTCCAGATTATAATATAGGCATGCTTTGGCGCGTTGGTATCTTGATAATGGCATATTAGGCTGCAGCGGAAGTCCGAGATCAGCTATATGCCTTATCAACCCAAAGAGAAGGTGAGGAAGGTAAATATGTCATCCAAATATGATTTAAAGACGCCAGAAATGGTCCACTGGGTACAGGAAATCGTCGCCCCCATGCTCAAGGATCAAGCTGATATATTGCGCCAGGAATTGCGAGAGAATGGCTTGGGCCGCCTGGAACGCAGTCTCAACGCACATCGAGACGATACCGAAAAGCGCTTCGACCGGCTAGAAAATGCGCTTGTCGAGCTAGCCGAGGCGCAGAAGCGCACTGAAAAGCGTGTCGACCGCCTGGAGATAGCGATAAATGAGCTAACCGAGGCGCAGAAGCGCACCGAAAAGCGTGTCGAGGAGTTGGCCGAGGCGCAGAAGCGCACCGAAAAGCGTGTCGAGGAGTTGGCCGAGGCGCAGAAGCGTACCGAGGTTCATCTGGCTCAATTAGCCTCCACTCAACAAGATATCCTCGTACGCCTGGACAGAGTTGAGCACCAGGTGGGTCTAATAGGCAATGTCCTAGGTATTGAGGTAGAGGGTGAAGCTGAAGAAATCGTCGCTTATATCCTGAAACAACAGGGGTATCGACTGCTGGAAGCCCCCTACGCACTGGCCATCAACGGAGAAGTAGACATTGTCCTCAAGGTCGAGACGCCAGAGGGAGAACCAGTCTCCGTTCTGGTGGAGGCCAAGACACGGGCCCGCCTTAAGGAATTGCGACGGTGGCACAACCGGTTGCAAGATCAAGGCTTCCAACAACAGTTAGTGGACGCCGGCGTGGCGAAACCTTTCATGCCCTATTTCTTTGGGTTGCGTGTGTATCAGACCGTGGATACAGAAGCGCGCAATTTAGGCATCGGCGTTGCGGATCCAGATGGCGAGCGAGTCGCGCCAACGTTAGTGCAGTAAAAGTCACCACCTCAAGATATAAAGAGGCAACCTATGAATAAAGTCATTTCCCTAACCAACCATCTCGTAGAGACCGCGACAACCAATCGCAAGGAGATCGGACGATTTATCAAATTCAGCTTTGTCGGCAAACTAGGCGCCATCATCGACTTTGGCGTCCTAAATTTTCTGGTCCAATTGGCCAGCTTCCCCAAGGTAGCGGCCAATGCCTGTTCCTTCTCCACCGCCGTCGTCAGTAATTTCATCTGGAACCGGCTGTGGGTCTACCCAGAAACGCGAGACGACTCGCTGCGCAAGCAATTCGTGCAATTTTCTCTGGTCAACGTGGTGGGACTGTTCATCAACACAACGATCTTCAGCTTCGCCGACCGCTGGTTGTTGGGAGAAATGGGACTATTAGCCAGACAAATGGCCGCGCTGGCCTCGCGCGTCGGGATGGCCCATTTTGACCTGGCCTACAATGGGGCCAAGATCATCGCGACCAGCATCGTCCTTTTCTGGAATTTCTTCATCAACCGCTTCTGGACCTTCCGGCACGTGGGCTAAAATCCACCCGTCAAACGACAATTTGCCCCCCCGAATAACCCCAACTCACGTGCAGACGCCGCCCCCGGCAACTATGGAACCCCTCGACGCCCCTCGAATTGAAGCGCTGCTCAAGACCAAAACCTTTGGACGAAACTTGATCGTCCGGCGGCAGGTCGTTTCGACCAACGACCTGGTCAAAGAACTGGCGGCACAGGGCGCGCCGGAGGGAACGATGACGCTGACCGACGAGCAGACGGCCGGTCGAGGGCGAATGAAGCGCCATTGGCTCGCCCCGCCCGGCGACTGTGTGTTGTGCTCGGTGCTCTTCCGGCCCAACCCGCGGCCCGACTCACGGCCCACCCAGGCCACGTGGATGACGGCAATCTGCTCCCTGGCGACCGCCGACGCGGTGTCCAACGTGGCCGGGTTGGACGCGGCGCTCAAATGGCCCAACGATCTCATCATCCCGATTACAATTACAATCGCAGACGAGCAACCGCCGCACGGTTGGCGAAAGTTGGCAGGCGTGCTGACCGAAACCAGGTTCACAGGCGGACGGCTCGACTTCGTCGTCGTTGGAATCGGGATCAACGTCAACGTCGAACCCGACGTATTGACCAAATTATCGCCCCACGCGACCAGCATCCTGGCGGAGACCGGGCGAAAGACCGACCGGGCGGCCCTGGTCGCGGCGATGCTGAACGGAATTGAGGCCCGTTACGAGCGATTGCGCGCCGGCGAAAGCCCCCACGCCGAATGGTCGGCGCGGCTGGCGACGCTGGGACGACCGGTGCAAGTTCGCACGAAAGAGGGAACGATTACCGGCATAGCCGAGGGGGTGGATGAGAGCGGCGCGCTGCTGCTGCGCGCGCTCGACGGCGAGCGTCACACGCTCACCGTGGGGGACGTGACACTGGCCCACGCGCCAGGCGCGTGAACGGCGTCACAAAAAACTAGGGCGTAGATTCCTCAACGCCAGCCTGCCGTTTGCCGGCGGTCGAGAGTTCACGCGCCTGGGCCTCGGCGTTGTACGAACTGCGCACCAGCGGAGCACTCTCCACCCAGCGGAAACCCATCTCATAGCCTCGCTCGCGGAACATCTCGAATTCCGCCGGCTCGTAATAGCGGGCGATGGGCAGGTGTTCGCGGGTCGGTTGGAGGTACTGGCCGATGGTCAGGATGTCCACGTCCACCCGGCGCAGATCGCGCATAACGTCCAGCACTTCGTCCGCCGTCTCCCCCAACCCGACCATGACGCCGCTCTTGGTGATGGCCTCAGGCCACAGCGCCTTGGCGTTGCGCAACACATCCAGCGACCACTCGTAACGGCATTGGGGTTGCACAGCGCGGAAGAGGCTGGGCGCCGTCTCCACGTTGTGGTTCAGGATGTCGGGCTGCTCGTCCATCACCGTCTTGAGGGGCGGGATCTCACCCCGGAAATCGGGGATCAACACCTCGACCGTGCAGCCCGGCTGCAACTCGCGGATGCGACGAATGACAGCGGCGAAGGTCGAAGCGCCCCCATCGGGCAGATCATCCCGGTCGACCGAGGTGATGACCGCGTGCTTCAGATCCATCGCCTGGACCGCTTGAGCCACGCGCTCCGGCTCCTTGGGGTCGGCGGGCGCGGGCCGACCGGTCTTGACGTCGCAGAAGCGGCAATTGCGGGTGCACGTATCGCCCAGGATGAGAAACGTAGCAGTGCGGTGACCCCAGCACTCGCCGATGTTGGGGCAGTTCGCCTCCTCACAGACGGTGTGCAATTCCTTCGCCCGCATCAATCGCTTGAGCCAGTGATAGGATTCGCCGCTACGGGCCGGCACGCGCAACCAGGCCGGGCGCCGTTTTGGACGTGGAGAGGATTTTGATTGTTCTGCCTTATTCATATCTCCCTCAGCAATCTCTCAATAAGCTATATCTCGACCCACGCGAGTTGGCGACTCTCAAAGCGCGCTAACCGGGTGAAACCGGCTGCGCGGGCCATCTCCAACGCCGCGTCGAAATGAGCGCCGACCGCTTCCGGACGATGGGCGTCGGAACCGATCGTGAGAATCTCGCCGCCCAACTCGCGGTACCAGCGCAGGATCTCCAGCGAAGGGCACATCTCCGGTTGGCCCTTCGTCAGGGGCGAGGTGTTGACCTCAATCCCCTTGCCCCGCTCGACGACGGCGCGCAGCGCAGCGCGGATCAAGTCAGCGTAGGGTCCCGGGCCATCGTAGGGATGACCGAATTCACGGGCGTCCCGCTTGATCAGATCGACGTGGCCCAAGACGTCAAAATCGCCCGTCTCGGCCAGGCCGAGCACCTGTTGGAAGTAGGCCTCACATGCCTGGTCCAGAGGCTGCTCGAAATAAACTGATTTCCACGCCGGTCGCAGACCCTCAACGCCGGACGAAGGATCGAGAGGCGCCCCATAATGGGCCGAGCCGATGACGAAATCGAACGCCCCCTGGGATAGAATAGGGGCCGCTTTCTCCGAGAAGAGATGCGGTTCCCCGATCTCGGCCCCTGCACGGATGGTCAAGCGACCGGCGTACCGCGCGCGACAATCCGCTATCGCAGCCAGGTATTCGAGCGGATTAAAGCAACTTTGGATGTCGGCGTGTCCAAAATCGACGTGATCGGTGAATGCAATTTCGCTCAAGCCCCGGGCGATGGCGGCCTCGCACATAGCCGAAAGTTCGGCCTCGCTATCCGCTGAAAACCGGGTGTGGACGTGGTAATCAGCATGACCCTTCATCAAATGTGCAGCGCCTTCCCGAAGACCTCGTGGGCCGCCTCCATCAGGGCCTCGCTCAACGTGGGGTGCGCGTGGACAGTGCGGGCGACTTCGGCCGGCGTCAGTTCCCAGTCACGAGCCAAGACCAACTCCGGCAGCAATTCAGTCACCTCCGGGCCGACCAGGTGTCCGCCGAGGATCTCGCCGCTGGCTGCGTCGGCCACGATCTTGACGAAACCGTCGTAATAGCCCTGGCCCAACCCCAGCGCCTTGCCGTTGGCGCGGAAGGGGAACGTCCCGGCGGCGACCTCGTATCCTCGCTCGCTCGCCTGGGCCTCGGTGAGGCCAAAACTGGCGACCTGGGGATGGCAGTAGGTGCAACGGGGCATCATCTCGTAATTCAAGGTAATCGTTTCCGTCCCAGCGATGGTCTCGGCCGCGACGATCCCTTGAGCGGAGGCCACGTGGGCCAGCGGCATCTTGCCGGTCACGTCGCCGATGGCGTAGACGTTTTCCACGCTGGTTCGCATGGACTCATCGACGACGATGTAGCCGCGTTCAAACTCAACGCCGATCTCCTCCAGGCCGATGTTCGCGCTATTAGGGCGCACACCGATGGCGATGAGGGCGCGTTCCGCCTCTAGCATCTGCTCCTCGCCGTTCTCATCTCCATTCGCGCTGACTCGCACCCGAACGCCTCTTTTGGTGATCGCCACTTTCTGGACGCGGGTATCGGTGAGCACGTTGACCCGGTTGCGCTTGAAGGCGCGCTCCACCTCGGCGCTGACCTCTTCGTCCTCCAGCGGCAGGACGCGCTCCATCATCTCCACCACGGTGATCTCGGCGCCATAGGCGCGCCAGACGTGAGCAAATTCCATACCGATGGGGCCCGCCCCGACGATGACGGCCGAGGCCGGTAGATCGCGCAGGATGATGGCCTGACGGTAGGTCATCACCCGCTCGCCGTCCACCTCGACGCCGGGGATGGCGCGCGCCTGCCCGCCAGAGGCGACGATGACGTGTTCCGTCTCCAACGTGCGCGCGCCGCCCTCATTCAACGTCACCTCGACGGTGCGAGGCGATGTGAGCGCGCCCACGCCCTCGAAGACGTCAACCCCATTCCGGCGCATCAGCAAATCGACCCCCTTGACCAATCGTTCGGATACCTTTCGACTGCGGTCAACCGCTGCGCCATAATCGGCCTCGAAACCATTCAGCTTGAAACCGTATTGCTGGCCCTGGCCCAACAACAAGATGACCTCGGCGTTGCGCAGGAGCGCCTTGGTGGGGATACAGCCCCAGTTAAGGCACACGCCGCCCAGATTCTCTTTTTCGACCAGGGCGACGTCGAGGTCCAATTGCGCTGCGCGGACGGCTGCGACATACCCGCCCGGCCCGCCGCCGATGATCGCGACATCGTACTTTTGTTTTTGCATAATGATCTCCTAACCTGGACGAGCCAGAGCTAAAAAGAGCTGTTGAGAGACTATTAAAAAATTCGCTCAGAGGCCCGTCATCGGGCCGATTAGCGCCCCCGGGACGGTGGCTAGAGCGATTATTTAAGACTCTCTTGGCCACCAAATTCTTGCTCGCTGTGCAAGGATTCTAGATGATTTTTAGAGTCTACCATGAGTGAGCAAACTGGGCAAGCGAGCGTCGGGAGGTATGACGCGAATGTCGCGCAGGGGCAACAGATTGTTGTCGACCGGTTGGTCATCGGCAGTGACGGGCAAGCGCTCCCCTGTGTGCACATCGTAGAGGCCGACGAACAGAGGATAATCGCCGGGCGGAAGAGCCGAAGGCAACCAGACGCCATAGTGATCGGCGAGAGCCCGATCCGGCTGCCAATCGCTCGTCGGCAGGAGTCCGTCGCGGGGCTCGGTATCCTGCTGAGCGACCAAATGACCCTGTCCATCGAGGAGTTGGACGGTCACCTTGTATCGCCCGGCGACAGGGGCCTGGGCCTGCCAGAACAGCGTCAGCGGGACGACGTCGCCGGGCGCGAACGCTTCGTCTACATCCGCCAGCGCATAGCCGCGCAGCGTGATGCGGTCGCCTGTGCGTCCGCCGAAATGGGCGTCGAGCGACGACTGGGGCGCTTGAGATAAGGGGGCCGTCCCGTATATCGACAGGCGCACGCGCCCGTACCACCAATCGCGGGCTTTGTAGGCGCGGCGCGATAACGCGCTCTCAATGAGCCGACGCGGATCCGCCTCTGCGTCGCCCCAGTAGAGCACGAAGAGCCGCCGGTGATCCGCCAGCAGCGGGGTCAGGAACGCATCCACTTCTTTGGGCATGGGATGGTAGGGGGCCGGATAGACATAATGATCAGGGTAATAGTAGGTGAAGACCTCCCACTGGTTGGGCGCGTTGAGGATAATTCCATCGGCCGGACGAGCGTAAGTCTCGACGTCGGCGGCGATCTGCCGGTAATCGTCGCGGCGGTAGGCGGGATCGAAATAAAGATTGTGGAGAGAGATGGCAGTGGGAATACATAGCGCCAGGATAAAGGCCAGCGAGAGAGTAATAAGCGACGGATGGCGGTGGATGGCGTGGGCCAGGAGGATGTGAAAGGGCGGAAGAATAACGATGAGAAATTTGAGCCATTCCGATTTGTAGAGATCGAATGCGAGAATCAAGGCGATGGGCAAGAGTAAATAAATCGCCATGACCACGATATTAAACACAGGCGAGGGAATGGTTTCGCGTCGGCCTGGCGCCGGCTTCCCGATAGGAGAGCCGCCCAAAAGGCCGACGATGAGCAGCGCCCCAGCGGTAACCAGGGCGACGACGGCGCGCTCCGTGGGGAGCGTGACGCCGACGCTGAGCACACGCAGCATGTCGAACAGGGCCGGGATCAACTCGTAAGACCGGCCGGCTGGCGACCAGCCGGTGACGCTCCGGATAGCGGTGGGCAGCCAGGGCAGGTAGAGCGCGGCGACGGCGAGCTGGAATCCGATCCATACAAGCAGGCGGCGACAGCGGGGCCCGGCACGGCGTATCCGGATCAACCACCACAGCCCAAAAACGACGTTATGGACGATGAGCACGAAGGGAAAGGCGTATTGAGTGTAGAGTCCGGCGGCGGCAGCGAGGACGTAGGCGAAGCGTTCGCGCCCGGCGACGGTCAAGCCGGGACGCGGTAAGAGACGCAGAAACAGGTAAGTGGAAATCGCCGATAGGGCACCCAGAAGAGCGTACATGCGGGCCTCCTGGGCATAGTAGACGGCGAGGGGCGAAATCGCGCCCAGGAAAGCGGCAGTCAGGCCTGTGGTGGGATCAAACAGGCGGCGTCCCAACAGATAGGTGAAGGCGAGCATGACAACACCGCACATCGCCGAAAAGGCGCGCAACGCGAACTCTGTGTGTCCAAACAGCGCGCGCCAGTAATGGAGCAAGAGATAATAGCCCGGCGGGTGAATATCGCCGCCGGCCCCCGCCACGATCAGGCGGACGGGGCGCTCGGCGATGCGGGCCGAGTTGCCCTCGTCGTTCCAGAAGGATTGCTCATCCAGGCGATAGAAGCGGAGGAAAAAGGCCAGCAACAACAGCGCGACCAGCAGCGCGTAACGAATCGGGCGGGAAATATAAAACGCGGATTGGGGCGCAATCGTCATCGTTTAGCAATCACCCAGTCACCTAATCGCCCAATCACCCGATTCACCGGCGGCGAAAGATATGGACCAGCCCCCCAACGCAGACCAAACCCAGGGCGAGGTAGACGAGCGCGCGGGCGTTCACCAGAACCGATCTGAGCGCCGAGCGGTGGACGACCAGCATATCGACCCCCACATCGCCAGAGACCGCGATCAGCGTCGCCTCCCGGCGCGTCTCTCGCAGCCCCCGCGCGAGCCACGCCGGCCGCCCGTCGAGCGATATGCGCCGGGGCGCTTGCCCATCGACCCGGATTTCGATCTCGCCCGCGCCAGGGCCGGGATGGAGCGTCAGGGAGGCGCCGTCGAACGCAAAGCGCAGCGCGGCCCCCGGTTCTGTCGCGGTGCGATAAGCGCCCAGGATCGTGTTCTCGCTCTCGACCGTCTCCCACTCGCCCCGGTAATCCAGCGCCCAGTGATCCTCCTGGTGCGCGCCGACGTGGAGGGCGGGTTCGAAGTTGGCGGTGTATTCGCGCACACGCTCGTAGACCGGTAGGGGCGTAAAATCCGGTTCGACCATGCGAAAATAGTACCAGGATTGGTCTCGCTCGGCGTCAGAGGCGCGCTTGAAGAACCAGAAGTTGACGACGCCTGCCCAGGGCCATTCTTCCATCGCCCGCTGGTAGGCCAGGGGGGCATAGCGGGCCTGCTGGTCCAACGTCACCTGGCCATAGACGCCCACGCCATGGATATCGGGATCGTTGGGCACGGCGTTAGCGTTCATCTCGCTGATCCAGATCGCTTTATGCGCGTCTCCATTGGCGACCATCAGATCGCGGATGTAGATTGGGCGAGCGAAATTGACGTTGAGGGGCTGCATACGCCGGTCGGTGGGCCCGGACCAGAGCATATAATCGTTGACAGCCATAACGTCAAAACAGGCGGATGCGCCAGCGTCGTACATGCGCTGGAGGAAGACGAAATCGCGCAATCCCAACCCCGGCCCGGGGCCTGGATCGAGGGAGACAGTTGGAGCCAACGCGCCGCTGACGATGACCGCGTCTGGGTCGGCCTCCTTGGCGCGCCGGTAACCCTCGCACAGGAGCCGCGTGTAGCCCTCCGGGTCGACCGGGCGCTCGCCCCATTCCGGGTAGATATTCGGCTCGTTCCACAGTTGGTAATAGCGCACCCGCCCCCGGTAGCGCGAGACGACGGCGTGGACGTAATCGCCCCAGTCGGAAAAGTCGTCGGGCGGGGCGTAGACGCCGATGGTATTGGTCAGGGCGCGGGTCCAGGCGGGCGGGTTGCTCAGGCGGGGGACGACCGCCAGGCCATATTGCTCGGCCAAATCGACGATGTGATCATACTTTTCCCAGGCGGAACGGTGCGGTTCGTGACGCCGATCCTCAAAATCCCCCTTGCCGTGAATCTCGATGTCCTCCCAGGGGAATTCCTGACGCAACCAATGGAAACCAGCCTCAGCGATCATCTGCACCGAGCGCTCGCGTTTGGCCTTCTCGACCTCTTCATTAAGGAAGACGTTGATCCCGAAAGGGTTGACGCCGGTGTGGGGGATAGGGGTCAGGTCGATGGTCTGGGGCGGGGGATGCAAGACATTGGTCGCCAACAGCGCCATCCCACGCACTTGAGATAATGGCGCATTCTCCCCGGTGTGATTGAACATCCAATCAGAGAGTGGCATCTGACAGGCAGGCAGAAGCGACAACAGCAGCAGGCTGAGCAAAAGGGGCGCTTTACGCATCATATCGTGATTATACGGCGCTTCGCGCGAGTGGCAAGTGAACAAACGAGTGCGCGATTATGAGGCGGGTTCCCTGACGACCATGGCCTTGATGGGAGCGGGGATGTCGTCCGCTTCGATGTATTCTCGGACTTCGTCTCGGGCCTGTTCAAATTGCTCGATCAGTTCCTCATCGGAGCCTTTGAAGCCACTGATGGACCGGCAGGCACACGTGCAGCATCCTAACGAGGCGCGGTAGCTGTCCAGGTCACAGGTCAGGCAACTGCCCAACTCAATCATCAGTCGGGACAATCCGAGAACGTCCTCGTGCCCGTCGGGCAGTGAGGCAATGTGATCGATCAGTTTGGCCCATTCTTCATCACGCAGGTTTCGTAACTGAGAGATACAACGGGATGGAAAGAGAATTTCACTATCTGGGTACATTTATGCGCATAGTCCTTTGCTAGTCCAGGTGCTAGTCCAGGTCTCCAACATGGGACCGACAAGTTGATAATCGGGAGCTCAGCCAAGCAGGTGATTTTTAAGCCGGGAGAAGTGTTATTCCCTGGCAGTTGCCCCAAACGGTTTCCGGGTGGCACACGCAAGTCCTCCAACATCTCTGCTGCATCCAAGATTAGCAGCTTTCGCCGTGCAACCCGTTTGATATTTTGCGGGAGTTTGCGTGAAAACTCCCGCTGGAACAGCTTTTTGGTTTCATTGCACGTGAAACGCTTGATCATTATGCTCAAATCATAGCGTATCTCGCTATGATTGTCAAACGCTAATAGCGCGACAGACCCATATCATTCGGGTGTGTTTCATTTCATCTGGGGCCAAGTTCGTTTGCGACCAAGTTCGTTTGGGGCCAAGTTCGTAGTAGGCGATTTATCGCCGTAAAAGCGCGCTGAAGCCGCTATCTAGATCTAGCGCCGCTATCTAGCGCCCGCACTACAAACAACCCATATCATTCTGAGAGGTCATTGCAGTGAAACTGATTACTCTGGCGACGCCATCTCCACCTGGGCGAAGTCGTCCGGCCCCAGGGCGTCCATATCCGTCTCCGAGGAGGAGGGGTAGTTGGACAACATGTCCTCTTGAGAGGGGACGGCGTCGGCGGGCCATCCCAGGTCGATGATGCGGGTGTGGTTGGTGTCTCGCGGCGCGCCGCCGAAGCGCCATTGGGCGGCCTGGGATTCCACGTCGCGCACCCGCCAGACGCCAGCGGCGGGGAAGCCCTCCTGACCTAACACCACGCCCAGGTAGCACCAGGTCGCCGGGTCGCCCTCAGGGAAGAGTCTGCGAGGCGCGCGGAGCGTCACCTTCCGCGTGACCGGATCGACGGCGATGTTCAACTCGGTGTTGATCGGCTTAGGCTCGCCGGCCTCGTCCACGTAGTAGACGCCGGGCGTCCACCCCTCGGCCCAGATGGCGTAATCCCACGCCTGTTCCAGTGGGAGGGCGGCGTTGCGCCCCGGTAACAGCATGCGACGACCTGATCCCGCCTGACCATCCACGTCGATGTAAACGTCCAACGTCTGCACCGCCAGGCCGCTCCCGGAACCCCAGGGATTGTTCAACGGCCCAAAGAAGGTGAAGGCAAAGATCAACTCCTCCCCCGCCTCATCGGTGCCGACGACGAATTGGCGCAAGTCGAAAGCGCCAGGATCGAAGACCGGGTCGGTGGGATAGGTATAACTGCCGGGGCCATGGTCATCTCCCTGAGGATCTTCGATGGTCAGCAGGGGGATGATAGGATGCAGTTCCGGCGTCGTCACCCGCGCCGGACCGGTTGAGGGCGCCAGGTCGACGTCGCGCCCCTGTTGGCTGAGCACAGCGACGAAACTGAGTGGGTCGCCGGTGCGCAACTCGCCTCCCAGAGCGCGGAAGGGCAGCGCGATTTCCATCGTCGTCCCGGAGCGGGCGGCCTGAGGGGCGGCCTCGCGGCCCTCGTCCGTTTCTGCGGGTGGCGCGATTTCCCATCCGCCCCCCTCGGCGGCTGCCGAGAGCGTGGTAGTCAAAGCGTCCACGGAGACCCGCAACTCGTGGCTGGCGCCAAAGCCGAGCACAGTGGGCGGTTCCATCGTCGCGCCGTAACGGGAGACACCGTTAGCCTGAGGCGCGCCCGGCGTAGATACGTAGATCAATGCCTCCGTCTCCGCGCCCAATTCGGCCCACGGACGGACGCTTTCCAACCGTAGATAGAGCGTCTGCTGGTCATAACCGTAGTACAGAGCCTCCACCAGATCGTCGGAGCGAGCCATCGCGCCGCCCCGCTCCTGGTAGAAGCCGGCGTTGGCCCATTCTTCGGCGCTGGCGACGCCATCAATTGCCGGCGTGAAAAGCCCCTGCACCGACCGCGCTGGCGGCGGCGAGGCCCTGGGGATGATGGGCACGTTCAGCCAGGTCGGGACGTCCTCCCCTACCGCCCGGTAGACGTCCATCAGTGTCTGACGATACATGCGGTCGAAAGCGGGGTCATCGCCGGAATCCTGGTCGGCGCCGTACCACCAGAACCAATCGGACCCCTCGGCGGCGTACATGGCCTCCAGGGCCGCCGCGATTTGCGCCTCGGCGGCCTGGCCTTGTTTATCCCCTTTGAGGTATTGGTCGAGCATCTTGCGAGTGCGGCGCAGGTATTCCCAGCCCTGGTTTTCCTCGTCCTCGCCGATCCATGTGGCGAAGTCGGGGCTGAACCAGCAACCGGGCCACAGATGGTCGATCTCCCGCTGTTCGGGATAGCGCGCCAGGTACTCGGAGGGGGTTACCGTCTGGATGGTGTTATCCTCGGAGAGCAAGCGGTACATCTCGTGCAGGAATTCCTTGCCGTCGTTGTCGTAATATTGCCAGGCGTTCTCGCCGTCGAGGATCACGCTGACCAGATGGGGACCTTCCGCGCCTGCCGCGTCCAATTGGGCCTTGATGTGGTGAATGCGCTGGATGAAATCGGCGGCCGCCTGTTTGCCCGGCATGCCGGAATAGGTGAAGCCGATCTTGTCGGAGATGAGCAAGTCGCGGAAGATGATGGCGACGGGCCGCTCGTCGCGATGACGGACGTAGTAGGGCCGGTAGAGCATATCGGCCTCCTGCACGGTGTCCCGGCTGTCGCGGGTGAACCCGTCGACGCCCAGGGACTTGGCCAACACTTGCTCGCCGGAGGCCATCCAGAGCAGGCCGGCGTCGGAGACCATTTTGACGATCTCCTGGGCCACGGCGCCCTCGGCGGGCCACATGCCGCGCGGGTCTTGCCCGAAGAGTTCGCGGTAGCGGGCCACGCCCAGTTCTACCTGGGCGATGGCGTCCTGGGGATAGGAGAAACGGGTCGGCAGGGTCGCGTCCGGCGCGCCGACCTGGGCCAGATCGGTGGCGTAGAGCAGGGGCAGAATAGGATGGGCGTAGGGCGTCATCGTGATCTCGATCTGCCCCGCTTTCTGGAGCCGAGCGTGAACCGGTAACACCTCGGACAGGATGCGGCGGGTCTCGTCGAAGACGATCTGTTTGTCAGACTCAGCGAATCCCGCCCCTTGTTCGACCAGGGAGTTGAGCGGTTCGGCGGACAGGAAATCGGGGTCAAACCAGGAAAGGTGGAACCAGATTTGCAAGTCGCGGAAATCCTGCTCGGTGAAACGCTCTGCCGCCTCAGCCAGGGCCTCGTCGCTGGCATCGACGCCGCGCTTATCGAGCAGCGCCTGGTAGCGGGGAAAGACGCCGATCTGGTTATCCCAGTTGGCGTCGAAAAAGTAGCGCAGGACGTCCAGCTTTTCCTCGGCGGTCAGGTCGGCGGCGGGAGTCTCCGCCAGGAGCCAGTACTCGTCCTTGGCGCCGGCGACGAAATCCTCCAATTGCCTGATCAATGAGGGGGTCAAGTTGAAGGTGACGTGGACGTCGGGGTAATCCTCCACCATCGCCGCCATGTCGTAATAATCTTTGGTGGCGTGGACGCGCACCCAGGGCTTGGCGTAGACGCCGGTATCTGGGTCCTTGTAATAGAGCGGCTGATGCTGGTGCCAGACGATGGCGAGATAAATGGCATCCTCATCAATAGCGCCTTCAGGAGACGGGGAAGGGATGGGGGCAGGCGTTTCGGTCGGCGGAGGCGCGGTGGGCGTCGCCACGGACGGCGTGTCCGGGGGCGCAGTCGGCGGCGGGGTGGATGTGGGCGTCGGTTGGCAGGCGCTCAGGAGTATGGCGATCAACAAAATCCAGGTCGAAAACAGCGATCTGCGGGTTCTCATCATGATGCACCTCTTCCATTCATTTTTTAACTGCTCCACAGGCCGCCGGTCTGTTCCAACCAATCGGCGATCTGCTCGGCGGCGCGGGGAATGTCGTCGTCCGAAAGATCCAATTCCAGGGTCGGCAGGATCGACTCGTCGACCAGGCGGCGTATGAGCGCCTGTTCCTTGACGAACGCCTGCAAGTCGTCGTATTGCGCGGGATTGCCAGAGACCTTGAGTCGTTCGGCGCGCGCCATCTCGAAGGATTCCGCCGTCCGCGTAACGAAGACCAGGCGGAAACCGATGGGCTTCAGGCGCTGTTCCAGCCAGCGGAAGTTGTAATCGACGCCATAGGTCTGGCGCTGGTAGGCGCGGGTGGAGATGTGGAATCGGTCCACGATCCACGAGTAATAGCGCAGGAGCTCGAAGAGCCGCGCCCAGGTGTGGTAGGTCTCCAGCGCCAGGTGTTCCTCGTGGGGCTCGAAGTTGATCAACCCGCGCCCCCAGGGGAAGTTGGTGAAGGCGCACCACTCGGCTGAGATGATGGGGGAATGATAGCGATATTTGCGCGGCCCGACGATGCGGGGATGCTCATTCAGCGCGAAAGCGATGTCGGTCTTGTGGGTCAATCGCGTGCCTTCGAGGATAACTTTGGGACAAAGTTTTCCGGGCATGTTGATACGTTCTACCTCGGTTTCAGTACAGCCGCGCCCCTTGGCGGCAGGGTCGGGCCGGCGATGTGGTCGTTAGTTACGGTGATAGGCGACTGGGTGTGGAGGTCTCCCCACAGATCCTCCAGGGTCGCGCCGTCGGCGAGTAGGCCGGCGACGGGCACGTCCAGGTCGTAGCGGTTTGCGTCGTTGTTGATCACGATCAGGAGCGTTTCGTCGTCGCTCTGCCGGGCGAAGGCGTAGACGTTGTGCTGATCGTCGGTGTGGAGACGATGGTATCGCCCGCGGCGCAGGGCGGGATGTTCGCGGCGCAGGCGAATCGCCCGGCGGAAGCAGTCGAGCAGGTCGTGATCCCAGCGAGCCTCGTCCCAGGGGAAGGCGCGCCGGCAGTCGGGGTCGTCCCGGCCCTCCATGCCGATCTCGTCCCCGTAGTAGATGCACGGTGCGCCGGGCGTCGTCATCTGGAACAGGGTCGCCAGTTTCAGCGCGGCCTTATCCCCGCCCACCAGGGTCAAGAAGCGGGCCATGTCGTGGCTGCCGAGGAGGTTAAGCTGGGCCTGGACGACCTCCCAGCCGTAAAGCGACAGCATGTGGTCCATCTCGTCGGCGAACCGGGAGGCGTTCAGGCGCTGTAGTTCGTAACCGCCGGGTCGTTGGTTGACGTCTAATCCCTCTCCGCCGAAAAAGCCAAGGCAAGCGCGGTTGAAGATGTAATTCATCACTGCGTCGAATTGATCCCCCTGGAGCCAACGCTGCGCGTCGTCCCAGATCTCGCCCACGATGTAGGCTTCCGGATTGGCCGCCTTGACCGCGCGGCGGAATGCTCGCCAGAAGTCATCGTCGTCTATCTCCTCCGGCACGTCGAGCCGCCAGCCGTCTACGCCGAATTCGATCCAGCGTCGGGCCACGTCGAGGAGAAAATCCCGCACCGCCTCGGTATCGGTGTTGAACTTGGGCAGCGCGGGCAGGTCCCACCAGGCTAGGTAACCGTACGTGTCCAGGCTGGGCTGGCTGCGGCTCCAGTCTTGAATCCTGTGTCCCGGCGGGTAGGGATCGGCCTCCCCATTCTTCAGTCGTTCCAGGTTGAAGTGAAACCAGTCCAGGTAAGGGGACGCGGCGCCGTTTTCCAGGGTGTGGTGGAACTGATAGAAACCCCGGCTGGCGTGGTTGAAGACACCGTCGAGCACCACGCGGATGTCGCGCGCGTGGGCGGCGTCAAGCAACTCGCGAAAGGCCTCGTTCCCGCCCAGGATGGGGTCGACGTGGTGATAATCGTGGGTGTGATAGCGATGGTTAGCCGCCGATTGGAAAATCGGGTTGAAGTAGATGGCTGTGACGCCCAGGTCTTCCAAATAGTCCAGGCGCTCGGCGACGCCCCGCAGGTCGCCCCCCTTGAAGCCATACGTGGTGGGGGGCGAATCCCACGGTTCCAGGTTGGACGGCTTGGCGACCCGATCGCTCTTGGCGAAACGGTCGGGGAATATCTGGTAGAACACAGCGTCTTTGACCCATTCGGGGGTGTGGACGTCGGTCAAGGGTTGCCTCCATATTTCTCGTAGATTAAGTTTACGACCGGCGCGGCTCGGCCGGTCTAGCGATCAGAACTTGACGCTACCCCTTCACGCTGCCCAGCGTCAACCCGGAGACGAGCCACTTGGACGAGTAGAGGAAGAGAGCCATCACCGGAATCGCTACCAGGACGGACGCCGCCGAGAAGAGTCCCCATTGAGTCTGAAACTGGCTCTGGAAATCTCGCACGCCCAGCACCCAGGTCCACAGTTCAGTCTCGCTGGCGATCATCACCCGGGCGAAGAGGTAGTCGGTCCACGCCGACATGAAGCTGAAGAGGAAAACGATAGCCAGCGCCGGCGTGGAGAGCGGCAGGATGATGCGCCAGAAAGACAGCATCGGCGAGGCGCCATCGATGAGGGCCGCCTCCTCCAACTCGTGGGGGATGGTGTCGTAATAGCCCTTGAGCATCCAGATGCTGAAAGGCACCGATGAGACAGAATAGGCGATGACCAATCCCCGATAGGTCTGGGTCAATCCAAGCTTGATCGCCAGGATGTAGATCGGCACCATCATCATCGGCGCCGGCAACATCTGGGTGGCCAACAGGAACACCAGGCCGGGCCGTCGACCGGGGAACTTCCAACGGGAGAAAGCGTAGGCCGACGTCGCTGCCAGGATAACGCCGATGACGGCTGTGGCCGACGTGATGGTGATACTATTCCATATCCAGACCGGGAATTCCTTCTCCAGGAGCACGGTCTTGTAAGCGTCGAGGGTGGCGTCCTCTGGAATGATCGCCAGGGAGGTGGAGAGCAAGCGATCGCCGGGTCGGAGAGAGATGCTCACGATCCGCAACACCGGGTAGACGGCGATGATGCAACATACGATCAGCGTCAGGTGGATGAGCAGGCGTTTAAACGGGCTGTCCTCTCGGCCTGATTGGAAGAAACGTTGCCAGGCGCTTCTCTCCTGACGTTTGGGTAATACAGCCGCTTTCATTCGGTCGCTCCTTTCACTCCTCCGGTGACCCGGATGTAAAGAATGGAAAAGATGAGCAGTATAGCGAAGTTCACGAAGGCGAAGGCCGCCGCATTGCCCAGGTTGAAGTATTGGAACGCCGAGCGGAAGAGGGCGGTCACCAAGGTGTCGCTGGTTTCCAACTCATTCTGGTTGATGAAGAAAGGCACGTTGAAATTCGTAAAGGTCCAGACGGCGCCCAGAATAATGGCGGGCGTCAATACAGGTCGCAGAAGGGGAAGTGTGATGTTGGTGAACCGTTGCCATCCCGATGCGCCGTCAATTTCGGCCGCTTCGTAGTATTCACCGGCGATGGATTGTAAGCCTCCCAGAATAATGACCATCATAAAGGGAATGCCCAGCCAGATATTGGTGATACACATCGCGACAAAGTTCCACGTGGGGTTGCTCATCCACTGGATGGGCGCGAAGCCCAGACGTTGCAGCATGATGTTCACAAAACCGTACTCGAAATGGAATTCGCCTCGCCAGGCCAGGCAGGCCACCGGTTGCGGAATGGCCCAGGGAAATACCAGCAAGGTCCGGTAGAAGCCGCGCAACTTGAGTTTCCGATTCATCAGCAGCGCTAACCCCATGCCGCCGAGGATGTGACAGGTCACGTTGATCACCGTCCATAGAATGGTACGCATGAACACGGGAAAGAACATCACCTGCTTGAGCACCGGTCTGGTGAAGACCTCGACGTAATTCGCCAACCCGACGAAGTTCGGCGACCTGAAATTCCGGGGGTTCAAGTTGGTGAATGAGACGTTCAATTCCCACAGCAGGGGGTAGACGACCAATAACGAAAGCCCCACAATGGCCGGCGCCAGCAGCATATAGGGCAAACGGAGTTTCTGACTGAATATCGTGGGGGCCAGTGGGGAGATAAAAAGCCCGAACAAAAAAGTTGCGATTGGCACAGGCCAATAGCCGGATAGGGGCGATGGTGCTTGACCGGGGCTGACCATTGCGACGGCGAAGGCAACGGTGCCGAGGATGAGCAGGCCCGATATGAGATGACGGAGCATATCGCCCACCGGTTTGATCCCCCGATCCATCATCTGGCTGAACTTGCCCAGGGGGGTCCACAGAAGGTAGACCAGAATTTCGAGTAAGGCTGTCCCGACGAGGATGTAGAGAACAGTGCCGCCCACCTCTTGCAAAGCGCCCCAGATGACTTCAAACGTCAAGTATTCCATTTACTTCCTCCTCGTCTACATACACACATCACATACACACGTCTACATACACACAAAAGAGGCGAGGAGGGGGTCGCCCTCCTCGCCTGTAAATCGACTTAGTCAAGGCTTTCGATACAATTCTCGGCCGCCTCTTGCATCGCTGCGGCAGCGTCATCAGGGGCCTTGGTGTCGGCCAGCACGGCCTGCATCTCCGGCTTCATCGCGTCCCAGTTGCAACGCATCTCGGTGACGGTGGGCATCGGCACGCCGACGACCATCTGATCGGCCGATCCCTTGAGAATGGGGTCGTTGGCGATGAGGGGATCGTCCAGAGCGGCCTCAAGGGCCGGTAGGCGGTTGAGCTTGGCGATCATCAACGCCTGGTTGTTGGCGCTGGTGACAAAGCGAACGAAGTCCACCACGGCTTCCAACCTGGCGCCTTCCAGCGTGTAGGGCAACATAAAGTAGGTGCCGCTGGTATAGGGGTGCGGCCATTCCGCGCCCACGACCTGGGGAATGCGCGCCACGCCCAGGCTGTCCCCCAGTGCGTCCTTGTATCCACCCAGCGACCAGTCGCCGTTGATGATCATCGCCGCCTTGCCCTCCTTGAAGAGGGTGTCGGCGCCGTCGTAGTCGCTCTCGGCCGGGATAATGGGGGTGGTGTACTTGATATCGTACAGGAACTGGAGGGTAGCGACCATCTCTGGCGTGTCGAGGGTGGGGGTCGTGCCATCTTCCGCAAAGACAGAACCGCCGAATCCACCCAGCCAGGGGACCAGCCAGAAGGGCTCGGTCTGGTTGTAGACCAGGCCGTATTGATCGCCGGTGGTCAACTCCTGCCCCACCGCGATGAGTTCATCGGTGTTCGCCGGAGGGGTCTCCATCAGATCCTTGTTGTACAGAAGCATCAGGTGGTTGCCGTTGGAGATGGGCACGCCCCAGGTCTGTCCGCCCAACCGGGCGGCCGCCAGGGCCGCATCGACGTACTTGCTCAGATCGAATACGTCATCCACCGCCATCAGGAGTTGGGCGTCGGTGAAAGGCCCGGCGTGGTCGTTGACCGTCCACAACAGATCGGGCAGGCTGCCGGCCAAACCGGCGGTGAGGAAGTCCTCCCGCAGGGTCTCCACGTCTTTGTTGATAATGTTGAACGTGATGTGGGGGTTGAAAGCGGTGAAATCGTCAGCCAACGATTGGACGAATTGAAGGCCGCCGTCAGCCTCCCCTTCCTTGGTCCAGAGAACGATCTCGACCGGTTCGACCTCAGCTTCGACTTCGGTGACGACCTCACGGGTGACCTCAACCTCGACCTCTACTTGCACTTCTTCCTTCTCTGGAACGACGACTGTCTCAACGATGCGTTCCGGCGTCGGCGTCTCCTGGGGCCCGCAAGCCGTGAGAATCACGCTCAGAACGACTAAGCCTGTTACTAAGGTTAACAGTTGCCTCTTCATTTTTTCTCTCCTCTTATATCTCACTATTTACATCTATCTTACCAATCTAACGCATCACGTAACTTTGGAATGGCTGCCTTCTTCTCACCTCCTCACTTTGTTCAGCGCCTCTAACCCCCCGCTGTTTCGGAATCCGTATCAACAGGTGCGATTTGCGCGTTTTGATATTTTCGGCCAATTCTGACAGCGAACCGACGGGAGGTTGATGATTATCGGATGGCTAGCGCCAATCTTTAGATTTGATAGGGTCGTTCGCTGATGACGCCGATGAATTCGGCTGTGCGCTGCAAGCACTCGTCGATGGGAACGTCAGTAGAAAGAACAGTCTCGAACATACTTTGTAATTGACGTGAAATTTTCACGTAGTCAGGGATGGATGGACGAGCGCGACCGGACGCGATCATCCGAGACGTCTGCATCAGCAATCGGTCCGTTTCTGGATTGAGCAGGGCGTCAAAAGAGGGGCTGGGGAGATTGCGTAAGGTTTGACGATACATATCCCCAACAATTTCCGGATCGGTGACCGCCTGCAAGACATCCATCACCAACGCCGGGCTGGGACATTGGCGCAGCACGACGTAACTCGTCCCCCCTACCGTCGAGATAGAACGACTGCCCGGCGCGTGGGGCGGCGCGACGTAACCGACGCGCCGGGAAAACGTCTCATGTCCCCAGCCGCTCACTTCCAGAATGAGGTTGCTCTCGTAACTGCCGCCGAGGGCCATGGCCGCCTTCCCCCGGGCGAAAAGGTGAGGGCTGGTATACTCGTCGTAACCTGTCACGTCGGGCGGACTGACGTGATGCAGGGCGACCAAGTCCCGCAGGAACTGCAGCGCGCGCCGCGTGGCGGGAGCGTCCAACACCACGTTCCCGTCAGCATCGAAAATCTCCCCGCTGGCCGACCAGACGAAGGGCATCAAGTTGTAAACGGTCGCCTCACCGGCGGCTAACCCGCCAGGAAAGATCAGCGGATGCGCCCCATCATAGCGCGCCTGGACCGCCGGTTGAAGAAAATGCCGGGCGACGTCAAGCAATTCTTGCCAGTCACTCGGCGGCGCGAGCCCTTCTCGCTCAAACCAATCCTTGCGATACCAGAGCAACGACGCATCCGACTTGGCCGGCAGTCCATACAATTTACCAGCGTACGAGTTCGCCTCGACGAAGGCCGGGTATAGGTCCTGGGCAAACTGGCTGTGATTCCATTGCGCGCCGGTCATCTGATTCTGGAGCGCATACAGAAAGCCGGATTGGGCCAGGCCAGCGACCCAAACGCCATCCACCATCGCCACGTCGGGGGCGGTTCCACTCCCGACGGCGGTGCTCAACAAGTTGTACAGATCGTTGTGGTTGACCGATTCGAGCTCGAATTTGATTTTTTGATCCGGATGAGTCACGTTCCAGGCTTCAGATGCGTGGCCCAGCACCTGCGACCAGTTTGGGTCAGAGTTCATTGTGTGGATCAGTGTACCGGTCGCCAGCTCCGCGGTCGCACCACCCTCGACGAAGGTGCCCAGGCCGGGTCGGCGGAGCAGCAAGCCTTCAAATGCTAATTCTTGCAGAGCTTGCCGCACCGGCGAACGGCTGATGTTATATCGCTGGCACAGCTCCTGCTCGGTGGGAATGCGATCGCCAGGGCGCCAGACGCCGCTTTCGATCTGCGCCTGGATGATCGCCTTAAGTTGGTGATATATTGGAACGGGTGAGTCGCGATTGATGGATGACACGCTGACACTCGACTTTCATCAGGTGAAGTCTTAAATAATTGCTCTAGCCGCCATCCCGGAGGCGTTAAGCGGCCCGAGGACTGGCCTCTGAGCGAATTTTTGATAGTCTCTGAAGGGGTTTAGTATAATGTCATTACATTATACTAAATAGAGAGGGGTTTGTCAAGGATTTCGTATCTCATTTTACCTGGGGCCCTTATCTCAGGGCAAGCGACCGTAGATTTGGGTCATATCGCGGAGGCGCGCGGCGACCGCCTCCGTCAGCGCGCCGGAACGGAAGCGCCAGCACCAGTTGGGCGGGCCGACGTCGCCAGGCGTGTTCATCCGCGCCTCGTGGCCCAGGCTCAGTAAGTCCTGGACGGTGGTGATGGCAGTGCGCGCCACCGATGACCAGGCCAGCCGGATCAAATCCCAGGCGATGTCAGACCCATCGCGGGCCAGGTAACGGCGGGCATAATCCCGCTCCGCCTCAGTAGAGGTGGTCTGGTACCAGCCGACGACCGTGTCATTATCGTGGGCGCCGGTGTAGGCGATACAATCGGGGATATATGTATGGGGCAAGAACGAGTTGTCAGGGTCGCCGGCGAAGGCGAACTGGAGCACCTTCATCCCTGGATAACCGAATTCCTCCTGCAGGGCGTCCACGCCGGCGCGGGATTCTTCGTCGAAATCGCCCAGATCCTCGGCGATGATGGCCACTTGGCCCAGGGCGTCGGTGACGGCGCGAAAGAATTCGGCCCCGGGACCGCGGACCCAGCGCCCATCGACCGCCGTCTCGGCGCCGGCCGGCGACTCCCAGTAGTTGTAGAAGCCGCGGAAATGGTCGATGCGCGCGACGTCGGACTGGGTGAAAGCCATGCGGAAACGGTCGATCCACCAGGCGTAATCGTTCTGCGCCATCACGTCCCAGCGATAGAGCGGATGCCCCCACAATTGGCCGTTCTCGCTGAAGTAGTCCGGGGGCACGCCGGAGACGACGGTGGGCTGGCGTTCCTCGTCGAAGTGGAACAGCTGAGGATTGGCCCACACATCGGCGCTATCCATCGAAACGAAGATGGGAATATCGCCGATGATGTGGACGTTCTGCTCGTTGGCGTATCGCTTGAGCGCCAGCCATTGCTCGAAAAACTGCCATTGGATATATTGGTGCTCTTCTATCGCCTCGCTCAGCCGGTCGCGCCAGCGAGACAGCGCCTCGGTGCGGCGATAGACCAGCTCATCCTCCCACGCCAGCCAGGGTTCCAGGTCGTGGGCCTCCTTGAGCGCCATAAATAGGGCGAACCCGTCGAGCCAGTCGCGTTGCGCCTCACAGAAGGCTAGAAAGGATTGGCGCGCTTTATCCGAGGCGCTGCTTCTGAAATTGGCGAAAGCCCGCTTCAGCAAACGCCGCTTGTGATGGTTCACCGCCCCGAAATCCACCCGATCGTCTGGAAAGTGGGGCGTATCGGATATATCCGCCTCCGTCAGATAACCCGCCTGCATCAGTCGCTCGATGCTGATGAGCATCGGGTTCCCGGCGAAAGCGGAATGGGTCTGGTAGGGAGAGTCGCCGTAGCCGGTGGGATTCAAGGGCAGCATTTGCCAGTAGGATTGCCCGGCGGCGACCAGGAAATCCACGAACCGGTACGCTTCGTCGCCGAAATCGCCGACGCCAAATCGGCCCGGCAGCGAGGTCGGGTGTAACAGAATGCCGCTGAGGCGCACATTGAGGCGGTCGTTGGAAGTTGAGGATTGCATTAATCGTTTACTCCTGAGTCGGTGGTCGTCATCAATAGCCAATGGAGAGATCGACTTTGTTCGGCGCCGGTTCGCCGCGGGCCAGGGCGTTGAGCAGCACAGCGAGCCGATCCAGGCGTCCCTCTTCTTTACCGTCGATGTGTCCGGCCCGATGCGGGCTCATCACCACGTTCTCCAACTCGTGGAACGGGTAATCGGCCGGCGGGGTGTGGGAGCGAGCATCCTCATCAGAGGGGTAGTTATACCACACATCCAACCCGGCGGCGTAAAGCGGGCCATCTTTGAGGGCGCGATAGAGAGCCGTCTGGTCGATCACAGGGCCGCGCCCCACGTTGACCAGCAGGGCCCCGTCCGGGAGCAGATTCAGCTCCTCTTCACCAATCAGGCGATCCGTCTCCGGGGTGTGGGGCAGGCAGACGATGAGCGCGTCGGCCTGGGGTAACAGGTTATGCAGCGTTTCGGGGGGATGGATCTCGTTCGCGTAAGCGTCCCCCTCCCCCGGCGTCGCAGGCTCGCGCCGGATAGCCAACACCTGCATGCCAAGCCCCCGGCATATCTGGGCCGCTCGCCGTCCGATGGCGCCATATCCCAGGATGAGGGCGGTTTTGCCGTCCAGGAGGAGGGATGGCGTGGGGCGGTAGCGAGGCGTCCAATCGTGGGCGCGAAGGGCGCGGTCGGCCGACACAATGTGCTTGGCGGCCGCCAGCATCAGGGTCGCGACCATTTCGGCGACGGCGACGGCGTTATAGTGCAAATTGTGCACGCTAACGTGGGGGAATTCGAGCATCAACTCGCGCGTCTCGTTGGGGATGCCAGCCCAGGGCACGATCAAGGTGTGCAGGTTGGGACTGGCGGCGACGTGCTCGCGCTGCGGACGCCCGGCGACGAGGACGTGATAGCGGTGCGGTTCCGGCAGATCGGGGCCGACGGTTATTTGCAGGTCAGGGTGGATCTGTCGCCGGAGATAAGCCAAATCATCCGGGTCGAGGGGGCGCAGTAGATGAACGGATGTGATAGGTCTGTTACGTATCCGTTTCGGTGAGCGGCTGGCACATTTGCTCGAAAAGAGGGCATAATTGCTCATAGGTTTGATTGATCCATTCCGGAATGATGCGCGTTTTCCCCAGAGTCGTCATATAATTGGTATCGCCACCCCAGCGCGGGACGATGTGCAGATGAATATGATCGGCGACGCCCGCGCCAGCGACAGCGCCAATGTTCATCCCGACGTTGAATCCCTGGGGATCATACGCCTCTCGAAGCACCTGCAAGCTCAACTGGCTAAGTTCCATCAATTCGGCCGTGCATTCACAATCGAGCCGCTCCAGCGTCGCCACGTGAGCGTATGGCACAATCATCAGATGACCGTTGTTGTAGGGGAAACGGTTGAGGATCACGTAACAGAAGCGCCCGCGATGCACAATGTGCGCTTCATCGTCCTCGGCTTGAGGCTTGATACAAAAAAGGCAATCGTCCGGCAAGGGCTCTTTTCCTTGGAGATATGGCATTCGCCAGGGCGTCCATAAATGACTCATCGCCCCTGGATTGTACACCAAATCGCCGTTGGTGACAATCATCCATTCAGGCATGCCGCCGGTGGATTCACAAGGCCCACGCCTCAACGATCTCCGCCGCCGAGCGGGGCAGTAAACCCACCAGGCGGGCCAGGTCGATGATCGTGAAGCGAGAGCGAATCTCGTGGGCGTGTTCGACCGCCTGCAGCAGCCTTTCCCGCGAGCAACCGATGTCCTGCGCGCGGTAGGCCGCGTCGGCCTGTTTCAGGCAATCGCGAATCTGCTCCGGCGGGCGGACGTAAGACGTCATTTCCTCGCGCAGACGATCCCAGGCATTCCCACGGGAGAGGATGCCGACCGCTTCCCGCATGCGCGCCATCTTCTGGGCATAGTGGGACGCGACCTCTCCGCTCAAGCGCCCCCAAAATTCCCCGTCGATGTCCTGGGTGACGACCGCCTCGGCGCGGGAGAAATCGGGCGATTCCAACCCGATGATGCGACGGTAGAGCGCGGAAGCCAGCACGGTACCGACGCCGACCTGCCGGCCGTGTAAGTCGTGGGGGACGCCGTCGAGGGATGACATCATATCCAGCGTGTGCGACACGAGATGTTCACCTCCGGAGGCCGGCGCCGAGGTCTCCGCCATCGTCATCGCCACGCCGGTCAACAACAGCGCGTGGAACAGCGCTTCCAGAGCCTCCGGCTTCCGTTGGCGCACATCGTCGGGGTGATCGAGATAGAGCGGCTCAATCTCGGCGATCAGCGACACAGAACGGGCGCAGAAATAATCCCCGAATAGGACGTGATTCATCCGCCAGTCGGCGGAACTGACCGATTTGGCCAGGATGTCCCCCAGGCCGGCGGCGGTCATCTCGTAAGGCGCGTCGCGGATGACGTCCGGATCGGACAGGACGACGCGGGGCGCGCGGGCTCGGATAAGCGTCTTCACCCCTTTGACCGTCGCCGCCACGTTGGCCGATGCGTAACCGTTCATACTGGCGGCCGTCCCAAAAACGACGTAGGGGACGTCTAAATCGAAGGCCATCCATTTTCCGAGATCGCTCAACACGCCGCTGCCCACCGGGATGACGATATCCACGCCTTCCATCTGGGGCCGCAACCAAGCGAAAGTTTCGTCGTCGCAGACCGGCCCGGCGGCGCTGGTATCTGGCGCGACGATTTCGGAGACATCCCAGCCCCGGTCTCGCAGCGCAGCCGTCGCAGCCGTCCCCGCGACGGCCCGAGTACGCGCGTCCATCAGCACGACCGCGCGGCGTCCGACCGTCCACGCCGCCGCCACATCGGGAAGCTGCGCGACCGCGTCCGGCGCGTAAATCACGCCCTGGGGATCAATGTGATGTGTTTTGCCGCACGCGCAATCGAACGTTTTTCCATAGATTGATGTGATTTGCGAGATATCCATTTCTCCTCATCCTTTCTAACCCGGCGCGCTGAGATCAGCACGCGCGCCACGGAATCGAACAGGCGGTACTTCCGGATCGCTCGCTCCGTCTGTTTGACGAACCATTCCGGATAGTGAATCTCGCACAGCGCCAGCTTATGGTGGCGCATGTGGAACACAGCCGGCCGGCCACACTTGAGACATTTCATCGTCGATCCTCGACAGGCCCTACCCACCCGATATGACGGCGACCAGTTTGATCGCGTCACCCTCGCTCAAGATGGTGTCCTTGGTGATCAACTTGCCATCCCGCACGGCGAGCACGGTTTCGGGGATGAGGCCGACTTCTTCGATAACCTCCCGCACCCGTCGTTGTCCTTGCAATTCCCATTCCTGGTCGCGATACGTGATTTTCATCAACACCTACGATGCTCCATTCTACATGGAACCGAGAAGGAGACAAGTAGGTAGCCGACAAAAAAGCAGGCAGACTGGTGTACATCCCTATCCCCAATCTACCTGCTCTCCACTCAGTTCGGCCTTAAACCTTAAACATCAAACCTGCAACCCTCACTCCGCAATCTCCGGCAAATCGTCTAACGCCCGCGCCAGCCGATCCTCCTCCAGCTCATAATCGAGCAGGTCCCGTCCGTGATAGGCGTCGTAGGCCGAGAGATCGAAATGTCCGTGACCGCTGGCGTTGAACAGGATGACCTTGTCCTCGCCCGCTTCTTTGCAGACCATCGCCTCGTCGTAGACCGCCTTGATGGCGTGGGCCGTCTCTGGGGCGACGATGAAGCCCTCGGCCCGGGCGAAGCTGTGGGCCGCGTCGAAGATTTCGATCTGGTGATAGGCGCGGGCTTCGGCTTGGTCATTGCTCAAAAGGTGGCAAATGGTGGGCGCCATGCCGTGATAACGCAAGCCGCCGGCGTGGACCGGCGCGGGGATGAAGCCATGGCCCACGGTGTGCATCTTGGTCACCGGGCCGGTTTTGGCCGTGTCGCCCCAGTCGTAGGCGTATTGGCCGCGCGTCATACTGGGGCAGGCGGTCGATTCGACGAATATGGCCCGCAGGTCAGGCTTGGCCCCAGTCAGCTTATCCTGCATAAAGGGGTAGATCAATCCGGCGGCGTTGCTGCCCCCGCCCGCGCATCCGATGAGGATGTCGGGATAATCGCCCGCCATCTCCATCTGCTTCTTGGCCTCCAGCCCGATGACCGTCTGGTGGAGCAGGACGAAGTTGACCACGCTGCCCAACGAGTATTTCCAACCGTCGTGGGTGACGGCGTATTCGATCGCCTCGCTGATGGCGATGCCCAGGCTGCCCGTCGTCTCCGGATCTTTCGCCAGGATCGCCCGGCCGGCGTTCGTCTCGCTGCTGGGGCTGGGGATCACACGACCGCCCCAGGTCTCCATCATCACGCGCCGGTAAGGCTTCTGGTGATAACTGATGGTCACCATGAACACCTGGCATTGCAGGCCGAAGAATTGGGTGGCGAAACTGAGCGCGCTGCCCCACTGCCCGGCCCCGGTCTCAGTCGCCAAGCCCTCCAGCCCTTCTTGCTTGGCGTAGTAACATTGGGCGATGGCGGTGTTCGGCTTGTGGCTGCCGGGCGGACTGACCCCTTCCCACTTGTAGTAAATCCGGGCCGGAGTATCCAGTTGCTTCTCCCAGCGATGGGCGCGATAAAGCGGGGCGGGCCGCCACATCTTGAGCACATCTTGCACCTCTTCAGGAATCTCAATCCAACGCTCAGCGCTGACTTCCTGCTCGATCAGGGCCCGGGGAAAAACCGGCGCCAGGTCGTCAGGCCCCAGGAGATCCAACGTCGCCGGATGCCGGTAGGGCGGCGGCGGGGTCTCCATATCCGCCACGATGTTGTACCAATGGGTCGGCATATTGTTTTCATCTAGTAAATACTTGTATTGAGTCATTTTTTCTTCTCCTTGTGTTATGGGTAATGATGAACAGTATGAAACGCAATGATTTCTCGATAATATCGCTCCTTTCTGGCAGGAGTAGGAAGTAGGGAGTAAGAAGTATGGGGAGTTACTCCTCAATCCCTAATCCTTACTCCCTACTCCGTAATCCCTATTCGCAAAAAACTGCTTGTAAACCTTATAATGCGCCGTCTCCTCGTAATCAACCTCCCGGATGCGGGATCGATCGAAACTAAAAATCTGCCCGCCGGGATAGGATAGCAGGATCGGCGAGTGAGTGGCGATGATGAGCTGCGCGTGACCGGCGTCGTCCAGGCGGCGGAGCAATTCCAGGAATTTCACCTGGCTCGCTGGCGAAAGGGCGGCCTCCGGTTCGTCTAGGATGTACAAGCCCTTGATTTTGTAACGATTGCTGAGGTAACTCAGGATGCCCTCGCCGTGCGACAGCGTGTTAAGGATGCGACCGCCGTGGTACTTCAGCCGCCCCGGATCGCAGAGCGCCACGTCATCCAGGAAATCGGCCAGATCGCGGAAGGTCTCGGCCCGGAAGAGCGATCCAGCGACACGCCCATTGACCCAGGTCACCGTGATGTACTTCGACAACTTCGTCTCGTAAGGATTGTGATGGGCCAGATGACGCTTGGGCTTATCCCAGGTGTGGATGCCGCACTTCCGGGTGATGGCCTCCAACAACGTCGATTTACCGGAACCGTTCTCGCCAACGAAGAAGACGATCCGGCTCTTGAACGCCAATTCCGCCGGGTGTCTCAGGATGGGCACGTTGAACGGATAGTAACAGTCAGTGGGATAATCCTCGCTTCTCAATTGAACACGTTCCAGATACATCATTAACTCTCCTCTGAAAATAAAAAACACCCATCCCAATCCAGGGACGGGTGTGTTAGACAGCACTCGCGGTACCACCCCGGTTAGGCGGCCCGTATCCCTCGCCATACAAACAAAAAACGCGCCGTGTTGGCGCGTCGTGGGATAAAAGCCAGCCTCACTCGTTAGGCAGATGCGGCTTTAGAGAGAGGACAAATTTGTCTCTCTCAAGCGACATCCTCGGCCATGATAACGGTGGCGTCTCCGGCTCGGACTACTCCGCATGATGAGCCTGTCTAAAACGGCGCTCATTCGTTTCGGCGAGCAACTCCTGGGGCCATTCAACACCGGCGCTGGTATCGAGCTCTCAGCCGTTCACCCGACTCTCTGGACCCCGCTTCGGCGCTTACTTCTCCCAATCACAGTTTTTCTATCTGTACTTGTCCTATCGTGCGAGTATATCACAAAAAAACGTTGCGTCAAGCTGGCGGACACAAGCGCTCACTACTAGAATCGATCCTGACCTTATCCACCTTATCCAGACGGGGACGAGCCAGAAACCAAAAGAGACATCGAAACGTGCATACTAATCCGTTAGACCCTAAAACTCGCCCCACGCACCGCCCCGGGGCGGTTTTGAACGATTTTCGGATAGGCGCTTATTCGATATAAGGCAATAATTCTTCCGCCAGGGCTTGTTTAGTGCGAAAGCCAACGACCCGCGTCTTCTCATCACCGTTATGGAACAGGATCAGCGTGGGAATACCCTGAATGCCGTATTTTTGAGGGATGCTCCGGTTGCTGTCCACATCCAACTTGGCCACGTGCAGATTATCCTTGTACTCCTCGGCGATTTCTTCGACGATGGGCGCGATCATCTTGCAAGGCCCGCACCACTCGGCCCAAAAATCCACCAGGATCGGTTTGGCGGCATGTAACACGTCGCTCTCAAATGTCTCGTCAGTGACCTCGATTGGTTTTGTCATGTGAGCCTCCTTTGAATATGGCAGGATTATCATATAGGTTGAAATTTTTGTCAAGGATGTCTTCTGTTATAATCATCTCGCATAGGACGATAACAAGCGCATTCTCACCTGGAGTTTTCCATTTAAGAATTCGGACACGCTTTGTCAACCTCCGTAGTGCTCGATAGGCGCGGGTGTACCACGCAGCTTTTTACAAAGATATTTGCCGCAGTCTTTTGCATCTCGTTCTAAAAATTGCTAGGCGATCAAGTTCAACGCCCGCCCCACCTGGGCGAAGGCCTCTAACACCCGTTGGAGTTGCTCGTCGGTGTGAGTGGCCATATAGCTTGTGCGCAGGAGGGATAATTCCGGCGGCACGGCCGGCGAGATGACCGGATTCGTGTAGACGCCGGCCTCGTAAAGCGCCTTCCAGGCCTGGAAAGTGCGCGTATCGTCGCCGATGATGATGGGGATGATGGGGGTCTGGCTGTCTCCCACGTTGAAACCGAGGCGGCGAAATTCAGCCCGCATATAGTCGCCGATCTGCTTCACCCGCTCGATGCGCTCCGGCTCGGCCTGTATCACCTCGAGCGCCGCCAGAACGGTCGCTACATTCGCCGGCGGCATACTGGCGCTGAAAATCAGCGAACGGGCGTTGTGCTGGATGTAATGGATCACGTCCGCCTCTCCGGCGATGAAACCGCCCAAGCTGGCGAAGGATTTGCTAAACGTGCCCATCGTCAAATCGACCTGATCGGTCAGCCCAAAATGGGCCGCCGTGCCTCGACCGCCGCCCAGCACCCCCACCGAATGGGCGTCGTCCACCATCAAACAGGCGTCATGCGCCCGGCAAAGCGAGACGATTTCCGGCAGCGGCGCGATGTCGCCCCCCATGCTGAAGACGCCATCCACGATGACCAGCTTGCCGGCTCCCTCGGGAAGGCCAGACAAAACGCGCGCCAGGTGTTCCATATCGTTGTGGCGGAAGCGCCGGGTCTTACCCAGCGCCAGGCGGCACCCATCGACGATGCTGGCGTGATCGTCTTTGTCGGTCACGACGACGTCCCGCCGCCCGATCAGGGCCGAGATCGTACCGAGGTTCGTCTGGTAACCGGTAGAAAACACCAGCGCCGCCTCGGTTGCTATAAAGTCGGCCAACCGGCGCTCCAGTTCCAGGTGCAAAGCCAACGTGCCATTGAGGAAGCGAGAACCGGTGCAACTCGTTCCATATAGGCGCGTCGCTTCGATGGCGGCTTCACGCACCTTCGGATGGGTCGTCAATCCCAGGTAATTGTTGGAACCAATCATGATTAGCTGATGCTCGTCAACCGTGACCTCGGTCCCCTCGCTGTGGGTGAGAGGGATGAAGTAGGGGTATAGGCCGGACGATTGCAAATCCTTGGCCGTTGTATACTGCCTGCATTTGTCGAATAAACCCATTTAAAAATCCTCCATTGATTGTTTTAACTTCCCTCGTGAATAGTGGTATAATATGGCTTGGCATCCTCATCAAACCAGGTACAGAGACTATTAAAAAATTCGCTCAGAGACCCGTCCTCGGGCCGATTAGCGCCCGCGTGACGGTGGCTAGAGCAATTATTTAAGACGCTCTACATAAAACCGAAAGGTATATGATGCACAAACTATCACGAAATGACCCTTGCTGGTGCGGCAGTGGTAAGAAATATAAAAACTGCCACCGGAAGCAAGATAGAGCAACCGGCCGCAGCAACCGAGCGATTATTGGCAAGACGCGGCGCCCCTCCCGCGTCATCATCAAAACGGAAGAACAGATTGCCGGGATCCGGCGGAGCGGGCAGTTGACGAAGGACATCCTGGATATGCTGGAAGCGCGCATTGAGCCCGGCGTCACGACCGACGACATCAACCACTGCGTGCATGAGTACACCGTCGCTCGCGGCGCCATCCCCGCCCCGTTGAATTACCGTGGGTTCCCTAAAAGCGTCTGCACCTCCATCAACCATGTCGTGTGTCACGGCATACCCGATGATACCGTGTTGCGCGAGGGCGACATTCTCAACGTCGACGTCACGTCTATTCTAGATGGATATTACGGAGACGCCAGCCGCATGTTTATGATCGGCGAAATCTCCGAACAGGCCCGCCAGCTGGTCCAGGTCACCCAAGAATGTCTACACCTGGCGATTGCACAGGTCAAGCCGGGCAACACCCTGGGCGACATCGGGCACGTGATTCAACGGCACGCCGAAGGCCACGGTTACTCAGTCGTGCGAGAGTACATCGGGCACGGCGTCGGCCTGCAATTTCACGAGCCTCCCGACGTGCGCCATTTTGGAGAACCTCACACCGGGTTGACGCTCATGCCCAACATGGTGTTTACCATTGAGCCGATGATCAACGCCGGTGGGCAACATGTGCGCGTATTGGATGACAATTGGACCGTCGTCACTGTCGATGGCAGTCTCTCGGCCCAATGGGAACATACCGTGCGCGTCACGGACAGCGTCTCCGATGATGATAATGGTGGTGCAGAAATTTTAACAGCATAGGGGGACATGTCAAATGGATTACCAATGTGAAAAAGAGATCGCCATACAAGCTGTGAGCAAAGCAGCAGCCCTATGTCAAGCCGTTCAAGCGGAAATGACCAAAGTTGATTCGCTGGAGAAGGGGGACCGCAGCCCGGTCACCATCGCCGACTTCGGCGCGCAAGCGTTGATCTGCCGCGCGCTCAAGGACGCCTTCCCCCGTGACCCCATCGTGGGAGAGGAGGACGCCCAGGCATTACGAGAACCGGAAAACGCGGCGATGTTGCAGCAGGTCGCCGGATACGTCCGGCGCTTTCACCCCGACGCCACGCCAGAGGCGGTCTGTCGCTGGATCTCCGCCGGGAACGACGCTGTGGCGGAACGATTCTGGACCCTGGATCCCATCGACGGCACCAAGGGCTTTTTACGCAACGACCAGTACGCCATCGCGCTGGCCCTCATCGAACGAGGGGATACGAAAGTGGCTGTGTTGGGATGCCCGGCGCTCCCGTTGCGATTGGATGAGAAAGATGGCCCGTGCGGCGTGTTATTCGCCGCGGTCCGAGGGGCGGGCGCGGCGACGGCGCCGCTGGGGAACGACGCTTTTGAAGCCATTCACGTCGCCGCGCGGGCCGGTCAGCATGCTCAAGCCCACTGGCGATTCGTAGAGAGCGTCGAAGCGTCCCACGGCGACCACGCTCTGCAAGAAGCCGTCGCCCAGGCAGTGGGTTTCACCCGCCCTCCGCTCAAACTGGATAGTCAGGCCAAGTACGGCGCTGTGGCGCGGGGCGACGCGGCCCTGTACCTGCGCCTGCCCTCACCCCAAACGCCCGATTACCGGGAGAAGATATGGGATCACGCCGCCGGGGCCTTGATCGTGGAGGAAGCGGGCGGGCGCGTGACCGATATGTACGGGAAATCCCTGCATTGGACCGCCGGTCGTCGGATGGAACACAACCAGGGCGTCGTCGTCAGCAATGGCGTCGTGCACGCCGCCATTCTCAAGGCTTTGAGCACGTCTTATCAGTGAATGGGGAGCATATGATCAAATTATTGAAGAACTTATTGAGCGGCGACCGGATGAATCAACAACCGACGCCATCGGCGATAGAGTCGCCAATGGAATCGGCCATCACCATCGTTTCCGGCCTGCCCCGTTCGGGTACGTCGATGATGATGAAAATGCTTGAGGCGGGCGGGCTGCCGATCCTCACCGATCACCTCAGGACGCCAGACACCGACAATCCCAAGGGATATTATGAGTTCGAGCGGGTGAAAAAACTGGAACACGACCAGGCCTGGCTGAAGGACGCCCAGGGCAAAGCGGTCAAGATTATCGCCACGCTTCTGAAGCACCTGCCGCCTGATTATGACTACCAGATCATTTTTATGCGCCGGAATATGGAGGAAATACTCGCCTCGCAACGCAGGATGCTCGTTCATCGGGGCGAATCACCCGATAAAACCAGCGACGAAAAGCTGGCCCAGCTCTTTGCGCACCACCTGCAACAGGTAAAATCCTGGATCGCCGCACAACCCAACGTCGACGTCCTCTACCTCAGTTACAACGACGTCGTGGAAAACCCCGCCGATTCCGCCAAGATGATTGAGCGCTTCCTGGATAGGCGACTAGCCACTAAAGAGATGGCGCGCGTCGTCGATCCATCGCTCTACCGTCAACGTCAATGACGGCTCCTCCATCGCCGGCGTACACGCCCCGGTACGATGCCGGCAACAGGTCGGCGATGCGGTGCATGATCATCTCGTCGGTATACTGGCGCAATTTCTGCCCCCGCACACGCCCGTTTTCCGGCAGATGGAAGGGCTCTCCAACGACGACTTGCACGTCGGTGCAACGCAGGCAGGGCAGGTTGCGCTTAATTTTCTCGCTGCCGACAATGCCCACCGGCACGATAGGCGCGCCGGTGCGCGTCGCCAGGTAGGCCGCGCCGACCTTCCCCTCCTGCAAAGCGTAGGGTCCGCGCGCCCGCGTGCCCTCCGGCGCCATCCCCAGCACCTCCCCCTGCTCCAGGACGTCCATAGCCTCTTTTAGCGCCTGACGGTCCACCTCTCCGCGCCGCACCCAGATCGCCCCCAGCAACGCCAACAAAGGCCCGTAAAAGGGATGTCTCCGATGCTTAGCGGCCGCAAAGGCGCGGATCGTGTGGGGACATATCGCCAGCAGCAGGGGAGAATCGAAAGCGGAGAGGTGATTTGTCGTCAAGATATACGGGGGCGACGAGGGCATGTTTTCCAGTCCCACGTATTCTCGCCGTGTGATCAAGCAAAGGATAAAATTAGCGATAGCGCGCACGATGCGATATATCACGGGACCACCTCCTGGTAAAAGTCAATACCCGTGAATGCGTGTCGAGTCAATCACCTTGTGGGTAAGTAGGCCAACCCCCGTTGACCGTTTCTGTGCTGTCGTTTCTGTGCTAAAACCGCCCAACAGGGGTTGGTCGCCTACCCAGGAATATAGTTCATTCACGGGTATGTGGTAAAAGTCGTCTATTCAGTCGTCGCCCGGGCCAGGGCAATGACGTGGAAATCGGCCGGCGGATCGCCGTGGAAATTAAGCCACAGGTCGAACGGGGCCGTCGCCCCCGGCGTCAAGCTTGTCTCCAAATCCAGTGTTATCTGCCGGAAGCCGGTGACCGCTCCTTCAGCGTCATACGTCGTCCCGATGACGACCGCTTGATTCGCCATCCGCTCGGCGTCGGTGTTCTGCACCTGCCCTTGAATCCGAAAGCGGGGGGCCGCCATCCGCCCGTCCGCCTCGATGACGGTTAAGGGGACATAGGCCCGGGTCAACTCGCCGGCCGTCTCCCCACGGATCACCGTCGCCTGGGAATTGACCCAATCGGTCGGCGGATTGGTGAACAGGACGCCAAAGGGGGCGCGCTCCCCCGGCTGAATGAGATCGGCGACCACGAACGCATTGACCGCGACGAGCAACTCGCCAGCGGCGTCGTAGAGCGCCACCCGCACTTGCACGTGGGCCAACGCCCCCTCAACAGGATTCGCGACCTCTCCCAGGCACCACAGGCTGCCCACCGGCGTGCGGTGGAAAGAGACGCCCTGGGGCGACAGCGCCACAGGCGTCGACGTAGGCAAGCGCATGCCTGGAATCGCTTCATCCCCATCGTCTCCGGTCGGGATGATCAATTCCTGCCCAATCTGGAGAAATTGGGGGCTCTCAATACCATTGGCGGCCTGGATCGCCTCCACGCTAACGCCGTACTGGTAGGCGATAGCGCCCAACACATCCCCCGACTGGACGACGTGAATGATCGGCGTCGGCGTCACGGTCGGCGTGGGCGTGGCGACGGGCGGCGCGAAGGGGGCGGTGGCGGTCGCCCGGGGCGTGGGGATCGGGGCGAATGTCGCTGTATGGGTGGGGTGGAGCTCGCGAGTCGGTTCAGGCGTGACGACCTCGCCCCGGCAGGCCGCGAGTGAAATCAACGTCACGATGATCGATAAAATAGGAATTGTTCTTTTTGGTATAACCATTTTTCTTCTTCACCTCAAGCCGACGGCCCGTCGCGCTTTGTTATATTATAACACCGTCCTCCTCAAAATGATACGCTTCATAGGCGCTGGCCTTGGTCATCGTTTCGGCTGGCTACGCTCTCAGCCCTCGTCCCAAGGGCGGGTTCTCGGGGCAAATCTCGCTTGCAACGCCCTCGAGACGTGGGCTTGGAGCTAGACGAAACAGGCAAGCGGCCGAAACGATGACCGTAGCAGCGCATTCTAGCGGCGCATTCTAGCGGGCATGAATTTAGCAAAAGCCTTGATCTGGTTGACAACCCACCAGCACCGTGTTATACTTTCATTCGTGGGCCGTTAGCTCAGCTTGGTAGAGCAGGGGCCTTTTAAGCCCAGGGTCGCAGGTTCGATTCCTGCACGGCCCATAAGGCGGCGCTTGGTTGAGAGCAATCTCATCTCAAGCGCCCTTTTATTTTACATGCGCCTCGTCCGCCATCTTCCGCTCCAACCGCTCTAACCGGTGGGCTAATTCCTCCTGGGTCGCGGCGCGGCGGAGGCCGGGGGGCCAGGCTTCGACCTGGGCCAGCGCGGCCCGCGTCCAACCGGCCGCCAACGCCAGATTTTCCACATGCCACTCGAAGTATTTGGCCAATTCGACGTGGGCGTCCACGTCGTCGCTTGATTCGAGGGCCAGCTGCTGCCAATAGCCGAAGGCCTCCCGTCGACGCTCGGCCCGCTTGAGGCGCCGCCCCAGGTCGCGCAACGTCCGCGCCCGCACGTCCGGCGGCTGCGGGGCGACGAGGGCGGCGCGATAGGCCTGTTCCGCATCCTCGGCCCGCTCGTCGCTGGCGTACCAGCGGGCCAGCCCGTAGAGCGCAGCTCCATCGAGCGCGCCGTCATTCCACGGATCGGCGACAGCCCGGTGGAGCCGCACGCCCAAGGAGACCAGGCTGAGGACGTCAATCTCGTTGTGATAAAGCACGCGCTTCATCTCGCGGGCGTCTCCGGTGCGCAGGTAGTCGCGATAAAGGTAGGGGATGAGCCCGCCGGGCACGTCGGCTTGCTCGCGCTGCACGCCCAGCACCTCGGATTCCAAAGATCCCAACGCGCAAGAGGGAAGCGCATAGCGCCACAAGCGGCGGGATGGGGGGAGCAAATCCAAGTGCGGCAAATGCGTCATAGGGGACGGGACGCGGGCCAGGATGAAGCGATTCTCCAGGATAGGCGCGTCGAAAGTGACGCCGTTGAAAGAGACCAGGTACTCGAAACGGGACAATTGTCGAGCCAAGGTCTCGACCATGGCCGGTTCGTCGCCAGGATCGCGCAGGAAGTACTGATGGACGTGAAATTCCTCCCCCTCGAAAAAGCCCAATCCGACGACGAAGGCCATCGTACCGGCGCCGCCAGAAAGGCCGGTGGTCTCGGTGTCGATGAAGCAGGCTTTGCCCGGATCGACCAGCGCCAGGGCCGGGTCGCGGCCTATTTGTGCGAGAGCCTGGGGAGTCAGGTCCAGAAAACGGGCCAGGGCATGGTCGCCGTGAAGGCGCTCGATCGGGTACGATAACTCAACGACGAAACAGCGACCGTGAGACGTCGTATGAAAACGGCCGGCCGCCAGGTCTTCGATAGCGGTCTGTGGACGAGGCGGGCGGGTCGCCAATTCACGCACCCCCTCGACGACGCCCAGCTCGCGCAGCCGCCTCCACAAGTCGTCACGCATCGTTCGTTTTCACCTTATCGTCATCACTATCCCCCGTTTCCGGCGGACAAACAGAGTGCGCCGAGACAGCACGGGGAGATATTTTCGGAACAGCCTGGAGATTATACCAAGTTGATTTGAGAGGTCAAGCAAATTTGGCCGCGGAGAGAATGCGCGCCATTCCTTGCCAACGACGTTTTTCCAGGTAAAATAAAGACCATACAATCCCCTATGAGAGAGGAGCTTTTGATGTCCGCTAAATTTGATCAACTGTGTATCCATACCATCCGCGCGTTGGCGATGGACGCCATTCAAAAGGCCCAGTCGGGCCATCCAGGGATGCCGATGGGAATCGCTGACGTGGCCTACGTGCTCTGGACCCGTTTTCTCAAGCATAACCCCGCCAACCCCGATTGGCCCAACCGGGATCGTTTCATCCTCTCGGCCGGGCACGGGTCGATGTTGCTGTATAGCCTGCTCCATCTCACCGGTTATGACCTGCCCATGGAGGAGATCAAGCGCTTTCGACAATGGGGCAGCCGCACGCCGGGCCACCCGGAGCGGGAACTGACGCCCGGCGTCGAGACGACGACGGGCCCGCTGGGGCAGGGGTTCGGCAACGCGGTCGGGATGGCTATCGCCGAGCGCTTTATGGCGACTACTTTCAATCGCCCGGGCTGTCCCCTCTTCGATCACTTCACCTACGTGATCGCCTCTGACGGCGATCTGATGGAAGGGGTCAGTTACGAGGCCTCCAGCCTGGCGGGCCACCTGGGCTTGAACAAGCTGATCTGCTTTTACGACGATAACGACATCTCCATCGAAGGCTCGACCAACATCACCTTCACCGAGGACATTCCCGCTCGCTTCCGGGCTTGCCATTGGCGCGTGCAGGAGGTGGACGGTTACGAGCTGGCGGCGATTGAGACGGCGATCCAGGCCGCCCAGGCGGAGACGGAACGCCCATCCCTCATCATCTGCCACACACAAATCGGCCATGGCAGCCCCAATAAACAGGGCCGGGCCGTTGCGCACGGCGCGCCCCTGGGAGAGGATGAGGTGCAGCTTAGCAAAAAACACATAGGATGGTCGACCGAGGAACGCTTTGCCCTGCCCAAGGAAGCGTTGGCGGTATTCAGGCAGGCTATCGGGCAGGGGCGAGAGGCGGAGACCGAATGGCGAGAGACATTCGAGCGCTACCATGGCGCATACCCGGCGGAGGCGGAGACGCTGGAGACGTTGTGGGCCGGCGACTCGCCGGCCGGGTGGGAGGAGGCGCTGCCCACATTCAAGCTCAGCGATGGCCCGCTGGCGACCCGTCAGGCTTCGGGGACGGTGCTGAACGCGCTGGCGCCGGCCCTGCCGACCCTCGTCGGCGGGGCGGCCGACCTGGCGCCCTCCACGAAGACGACGCTCCAGGGTTACGCCAATTTCCAGCGCGAGACGCCCGGCGGCCGCAATTTCCATTTCGGGGTGCGCGAGCACGGGATGGGCAGCATCGTCAACGGTATGGCGCTCTACGGCGGGTTAAGGCCATACGCCAGCACCTTCCTCGTCTTCTCGGACTATATGCGCCCGCCAGTGCGTATGTCGGCCCTGATGGGCGCGCCCGTCATCTACGTCTGGACGCACGACTCGGTCTGGATTGGAGAGGACGGCCCCACCCATCAACCGGTCGAACACCTGATCGCTCTGCGGGCGATCCCGAATCTGACCGTCATCCGGCCGGCCGACGCCAACGAGACAACCGCGGCCTGGCAAGCGGCGTTACAACGGCGCGATGGGCCCACCGCGCTGATCCTGACCCGCCAGAAATTGCCGGTGTTATTCGAGACCCGACGGCCGGCCGGGGAGACGGTGGGGCGAGGGGCTTACGTGCTGGTGGATAGTTCCGGCATCCCCAACCTGATCCTCATCGCCTCCGGTTCAGAGGTCCACATCGCCCTGGAGGCGCGGGATCTGCTGGCGGAACAAGGGATCGGCGTGCGGGTCGTCAGTATGCCGAGCTGGGAGCTTTTCGACGCCCAGCCGCTCGCGTACCGCGAATCGGTGCTGCCGCCCCTGGTCAAGGCCCGGTTGGCTATTGAGGCTGGCGCGCCCCTGGGATGGGAACGGTACGTCGGCGCTGACGGAGATGTGATCGGCATAGACCACTTTGGCGCATCCGCCCCCCACCAGGTCTTGATGAAAAAATTCGGTTTCACCGCCGAGGCAATCGCCGAACGGGCGTTACAAGTATTGGCGCGGGCGAAGGCATGATTAACCCGATTGACGAGGCTTCATTTCCCATCGAGTACGTGGGTTATTACGATAACCAATCCCGCCCGATGCGCGGCGTGGCGCCGGTCGAGGCGCGGGTGATACTCTACGTGAATGGGCGGCCGCTGGTGAATTTGATGTGTACGCCGACCCGTTTAGAGGCGTTAGCGGTGGGATTTCTCTACAACGAGGGATTGATTGAGGGGATCGATGAGGTGGCGGAAGTGCGCCCCTGCGGCGATGGACTGTCGCTGGACGTCTGGCTAAAGCACGCCATCAGTCTGCCCGATCGCCGCGTTATCACGACCGGCTGCGCCGGCGGCGCGACGTTCGAGGACATCGCCAACGCGCATCATCCCATTAAATCTGACCTGCGCGTGACCCCTCGACAGGTGACGGGTTTGCTGAACGCGCTGGCGGAATCGTCACGCATCTACCGGCGAACAGGCGGCATCCACGCGGCCGCCCTGGGCGATGGGGAGCGACTGGTGTGTGTGGCGGAGGATGTAGGGCGACACAACGCGCTCGATAAAGTAGCCGGCGCTTGTCTGCGTCGCGGGCAGCCCACGTGCGATGGCATCCTGTTGACCAGTGGGCGGATCAGTTCCGAGATGGTCAGCAAGGCGGCGCGGATGGGCGCGCCCATCGTCATCTCGCGCACATCTCCCACATCGCTGTCCGTGCAACTGGCGCGCGAATGGGGGGTCACACTGATCGGCTACATCCGGCGGCGCAGTTTCCGGGTCTACGCGGGCGAGGAACGGGTGACGCCAGACTGAACCTCCCGCAGATAACTGTCATTGGGATGTTTCATTCGCTTGACATCGAACGTATGTTCTTATATAATGAGAACAGAATCTTCCAAACGCTTTCGAGGAGGTCCAAATGAAACAAATGCCAAACACCCACGAGCATTTATCCGAGAGGCAAGAGACAATCCTGGCGTTTTTGAACGACTATATCGGAGAAAACGGCTATCCCCCCTCCATCCGTGAGATCGGCGACGCGGCGGGGATCAGTTCAACCTCCGTGGTGAGCTATAACCTGAAACGCCTGGAAGAGAAAGGCCACATCGACCGTGAACCGGAGGTCTCACGCGGGCTGCGCTTGACGTCGGGGGTCTTCACCGAAAGCGAGCGCGATGACGTGATCCAACTGCCGCTCCTGGGTCGCATCGTGGCCGGCGCGCCCATCCCGGTCCCGGAGAGCGATTTCGCCCTGATGGGAGACGAGACTATCGAGTTGTCGCGCGACCTGGTCGGCGATCCGGACAACCTCTACGCGCTGCAAGTCGAGGGGAACTCGATGATCGACGCGCTGGTCCACGACGGCGACGTGGTCGTGATGCGGCATCAGCAACGCGTCGAAAATGGGGAAATGGCGGCGGTGTGGCTCAAAGATAGCGGAGAAGTGACCCTCAAACGCTTCTATCACGAAGGCAAGCGGGTGCGACTCCAACCAGCGAACCCCACGATGGCGCCGATTTACGTGGACGATCCCCAAATGGTCGAAGTCCAGGGCAAAGTGGTTATGGTCATCCGCCAACTGCAATGAGCAAGCGAATAAGCCAGTAGAGTTGTTGTGCTGTAACCCAGCAGATGAAGTGTCGGGTTACAAACTCAGCGTGAGCGCCCCGGAATCACGTTGCCGATTAATTCGATTTACTCCCCATCCCTCTGAACATTTCTACTCACCTGTTCCCGCCGGACTACAGTCCGGCGCTTTCTGAATTCCACCCCCCCTCTATAAAAAGCGATTCCCCCCTAAACGGAATGAGCCGCTTATCCCAAACTGAATTTGGGATAGCAATCCCTTGACATAGCACAAATGTTCTGTTAGGATAGAATCAGAACAAACGTTCCATCCTGATGCGCGCCTGGCGGCGGACTATTGTCCGTTTGGGGGCGAGACGGAAGAATCCGAAAATCCCGTAAAGAAAAAGAGAAAGAGAGAGAAAGAGACTATTCGCTCAGGGGCCCGTCCTCGGGGCCAATTAGCGCCCCCGGGACGGTGGTCAGGGCAATTATAATTGTCGTTGGACAACTCTCTAAAGAGGTAAAAAGATGCGCGATATGCTAAATTTTCAGGCCGACAGAATCGAAGCGGTGCTCAACGTGCACAAGGTGCCGGCGCGAGTCTCCGGCGGGACAGTGACGCCCCGCTGGATTCGCTTCAAGGTGCTGCCCGCCATCGGGGCCAAGATCTCCAAGATCAAGCGTTTGAATGAGGAGCTGGCGGCCGCGCTGGACGCGCCGGACTGCCGTGTGTCTCGGCGGGGGTCGGCGATCGCCATTGAAGTGCCGCGCAACGACCCGCAACCGGTGCGCCTGTTGCCGCTATTCCGCCAATTGGTCGATCAACCGGGTGATACCCCCCCCTTTCCGCCCGCGACAGCGCTCCTGGGCCTCTCGGAGGACGGCGCGCCCTTGCTGATCCGGCTGCCCTCGCCAGACGTGGCGCACATCCTGGTCGCCGGCGCTACCGGTTCCGGCAAGACGATATTGATGCAATCGATGATCCTCAGCCTGGCGATGGGGAACGAGCCGTATCGCCCTTTTCTCTCCACTGCTTCCGCCGCCGGGATCTCGTTGGTGTTGATCGACCCCAAGCGGCGCGCATTCCGACTTTTCGAGGGCTTGCCTCACCTGGCGCGCCCCGTCATCTGGCAGATCGAAGAGACAACGGAGGTCTTGCGCAGCCTGGTGCGGTTGATGGAGCGACGGAGCAGCGTCAATGGACAATCGCCGGCGTCGCCGCACGTCGCTGTCTTCATCGACGAGTTGGCCGACCTGTTGATGGTCGGCGGCAAGGAGGTCGAGCGCGCGCTGACCCGGTTGACGCAGCGCGGGCGCGAGGTCGGCATCCACATCGTGGCGGCGACGCAGAAACCGACCACGTCTGTCCTGGGGCCGTTAATCAAGGCGAATTTCCCGGTGCGGCTGGTGGGACGGGTCAGCAGCGCGTCGGACGCGCGCACCGCCGCCGGGTGGAGCGGGACGGGCGCGGAGCGCTTGATGGGCCGGGGGGATTTCCTGGCTGTGGCCGAGGGGCGATTGATCCGCTTCCAGGCGGCCCACGTCTCGCCCGAGGAAATTCAAGGCGTCGTGCAGCGCATTGTCGGCCAACCGTGGACGGTCGAAGCGCAACCTCCCGCAGGTTCGCTGTCAGAAGTCTCAAACGCCTATCGTGCTAGACCCCAAACCGGCGGAGTAAGAGGCAGGGGATAAGAGGCGCGGAATAAGAGACAGGGAATAAGAGACAGGGAATAAGAAGTTGAAGAGGTGATTAGATGAATGAAAACAGATCGTCCGCCGATCGTTTGGCGCGCCTGAAAATTTTCGCCGTAATCGCGACGCTCGCCTTCATCGTGACCTTGGCCTGGGTCGTCGGAAACCGGTTGAGCGACGAGGCGCTATCCGTCCTGGCGGGGGCGGTGTGCGGCGTGGGCGCGGCGATCCCGACGAGTTTGTTGATCGTCGCGGTCAGCCGCCGCCGTGAGGAGCCCCAGACGCGCGCCCAGGCGGCCCAAGCGCCGTATCCGCCGGTGGTCGTGGTGGCGCCGCCGGGGCATAGCCCATCGACCGGCGATTGGCGCGCCCCGTATGCTTCGATGACAGCGCCAACGGAACGGCAATTCACAGTCGTGGGAGGCGGGGGTGGGCCGCAGGGAGGTATGTCAATGAAAAGAAATGGAGGATACGATGAGCGCTATTCTTGATGCCGTGGTAGGATACCGTTCGAGTCAGCGCAGCCGGATGCGCCAGCAGAAGGACGGCGTCGAGGCGATTGAGATGCAAGAACGCCGGCACGGCTATTTCCCCCAGGTCTTCGTCTGGCGGGGGATGCGTTACGACGTGCGGGCGGTGGAACGTTGCTGGACGGTCAAACAATCGGGTTGGCGGGGGGACGTGGAGCAGCACCGTTTCCGTGTGCGTTGTGAGTACGGACCCGCCCACAACCGGCGCGCAGGCGCCTTCGAGATTTACCAGGACGTGCAACACAATACGTGGCACATCCTGGGGCCGTCCGGACGACGAGGACGGAGGTAGGAAACGGAGGTAGGAAATGAGGGAAGGCTTACTGTGGTTTGACGATAACCCCGGGCGGGATCTGGCAGAGAAGGTGGCGCGGGCGGCGCGACGGTATCAGCAGAAATACGGCGCTTCCCCCAACGTGTGTTACGTTCATCCTTCGATGCTGGGCGGGAACGGAATCGGCGACGAGCAGCAAGTCGGCGAGGTGTGCGTCGCGCCGTCCCCCGCCGTATTGCGCCATCACTTCTGGGTGGGGCAAGAGCGCGATTGAGCGCCTGTGGTGGTTAAACGAAGCGGGCGGCGACCCACAACAGTCGCCGCCCGCGTTGTATCTAAGCCCCGCTCTTCTATTTGCGCAAGTTTACGACCTGGTACGCGCCGACGCAGGCCTGGGAACCGCCGAAACCGGTATGCTCGCTGATGTTCGGCATGCCCTCTCCGGTCACCAGCCGGTCCAGTTCTATCGTCAGCCTACTTTCGTTAGCGCTGCCGCATTCGATGATCCTGACGGAGGCAATGCCGACGATGTGGTAAGCGAATGAACCACTACCCTGACCACCCTGAACTGGGCAGTCAGGTTTCGGGTCGGGGATCTCAGTCCCACATTCGGCGACGATGTCGTAGACCGGGATGGTGATCTGGATCGGATCTTCGGGCGCCTGGCAGACAGCGCTTTGTATTTGACCGGGCATGGCTGGGATAAAGTCGCCGTTGGCGCACCCATCATTCCACAGACAGTCGATGTAAATCGTCCCATCCCAACCGTTCTCCATCCATTCCTTCATATCAGCCGCATTAGAGCTTTTCTTGATGGCCCTGGGGAAGGTCGGGGCCTCGCTATTATTCCACACGTAATTCATATTCATCCATCCCCGGTGCTGAGCCAGATTGCCATCCCCCCATTCAATCGAACCGCCATGAAGACTAAATTTGACCGTAAACGTGTTGTTCGCGTCGTCGTCCGGGTTCAAATCTTTGACTACGTCATGGGGCACGCCGAAGGGACGCAACCCCCCGGTCGCCATAAGCGGCGGTCCCGTCACCGCCAGGGCGGAGGCCGACGCCCCTAAAAAAGGAAGCACGATGGCAAATTCAGCCAGGCTTTGTCCCTTTTCCCGTTGTGTTCCCTTCTGCTTACCTTTCATCTCACACCTCCTATGCCTGACGGCGTTAGCTCATTCCAAATGCGTTTGACAAACCTGCTCCACAAACATCACCCCGATATCACGCGCCGGGTCTCCGCGTCGATTGAGATCGCCAGGGGATCGCCCGCCGCCGGATCCAGGGCGACGATGGTCCACACCGCGCGCCCCTCTTTGCCAGCCGCCAGGTGGAGGTCGATCGTCGTCTGGGCCTGCTGATGCTGATGCTGATTATCGACAAACGATTGCCCGCCGTAGGCGAAGAAGACCTGTAAAGCCTCCTTCGGCCCGGCCTCCCAACGGCCCGGCGATAACAAATTGGGCGCTTTCCAGACGCGGGTCTGGTTGACCACGTAAGCCTCATCGACATCGACTACGACGTCAAGGGAATAATGATCTGTCGGCGAATAGAAGACGAACGACCAACGATTGTTCGTCTCGGCCGGCGACCGACCGTCGACGACCTGCCAATACGTCGAGGCGGAGACCAACCCGACGTCGTCCGCCTGGGCGCGGGCGGCGACCACGGCCTGTGCGTAAGCGTCCCACAAATCGAGCGTCGCCTCCTCCTCCACAACAGGACGGGATCGCGCCGCCGAGGCTGCATGGGAATCAGCCTGCCTCCCATCCAAAAACAGGTAGATTAACCAGCCGATCAGCGCGAGGTTCAGCGCCAGCCCAATGCTCAATAGAATAGGAAACCATTTGCTTTGTCTCTCCTCACCGGCCATTTTAACCTCCTCCTGCTCTCATCACCAACGGCAGATAGACCACATTGTTCAACCCGTAGGTGTGGTAGATTCGTTTCGTCGATGTCGATCGGCTCGAACGTCCCATCCGCCGCGCCCACCAGCGCCGAATCCCACTCGTTGTACCCCTCTACCACGATGACGTGCCCGGCGACCAGCGGCGGCAGGTTCGCAAACTCGAACAGGCCGTCCGCCTGCACGGTGACGCCCGTCGAGGGGAAGGTGTCGCTCATCAGGTCGCGGATGTACACCGTCGCCCCGGCGTGGGCCACGCCGGTCACCACCGTCGCGCCGGAGAGAAGCGGTTCGTGGATCACGATGGGGTCGAATACCTCGACCACGTGGATGGTGACCCCCTCGTTGTCGGTCGCCGTACCTTCCGCGCTCACCCCCTCGGCCGTCACGTAGACCAACGTCGTCGAGTAGACCCGGTAGGGCACGCGCCAGAAGACAGTCTGGCCCACGTCCAGCGCGCCGTAGGTGAAGCTCGCGCCCAGGTTATCCCAGACGTTGAGACTATCCAGGCCGTAATCGCCGCTGTTCTGGACCGTGTAGGTCAGGGTGACGATCTCGCCGGAAGTGACGGTCAGCGCCGACGCCGTGACGGTCAGGTCGACGCCCGGGCCGGCGACCTCGACCGTGGCGCTGTCGGTGTCGCTGGCTGTGTTCCCATTTTCCACATCGACGCCGGTCACTGTAGCAATGCTGGTTGTCGTCTCTGTGATGACGTGGGAGACGTTCCACGCACCGCTGGCGCCGGCGGTCAGATCGCCAACGTTGATGGTGTTGCCCAGCGTATCCTCGATGACGACGCCGGTCAGGTCGAATGTGCCGATGTTGGAGACGAGGTAGCTGAATACCGCCTCTTCACCCGATTCCACCGTCTCTGGATCGACCGAGGCGATGATAGAGATCGCGACCTCGCAAGCGTCGCCGTTGCCGTCAGCCTGGTCAGGGTTATGGACCAGGGTGCAGTTGTCGCAATCGTCGCCCACGCCGTCCCCGTCTGTATCGGTCTGGTCGGGATTGAAGACCAGGGGGCAGTTGTCCGATTCGTCGGGAATCCCATCTCCGTCGGTATCGGTGGGATCCGGGTCGCCGCCGCCGCCTCCGCCCCCACCGCCGCCAGGCTGGGGGTTCCAGGCCACATCTTCGCCCAGCGAGACGATGGTGCGGGCCGATTGGGTCTCAATAGGCAAGCGGGAGATGATCGGTTGAATCACCGGCGTGATCGTGGGTAAGTCATACTCAACCTGCACGAGCACCCGGTCGCCAAGCTGCACCTGAGTCGTGTCGTTGAAGATGGTCGTATTGGGGCCGCTATCGTAGGCGACGACAATGCTGGCTGCGTCGGGGTCCGCCAGTAGGATCTTCTCCCGGGTGCGCGATACGATCCCCACGACGTCCTTCGGTTCGACGACGCCGTAGCGGGCGCCCTCGCGGGCAGCGTTGAAAATCCCACTGTAGACGGTGAAAATGTAGCCAAATTCAACGATGCCCAGGACAACCAGTAACATCAGCGGCAAAATCAGGGCGAACTCGACCAGGCCCTGCCCGCGTCTGCATCGCTCCACACAGCCCCTCAGCCAGCCCCTGAGCTGGCAAAATAGTTGAGAGGGCGTCAAGATTTTCTCGATCATTTGCTTGGCTTTCATTTTGTCACCTCGTGGCTTGGAGTATATCAGTTTCTGCTGCTGATAATGATTCACATAATTGTAAGCGTCTTGCTGTTGCTGCCCTCATGATATACCATTCCCGCCGCGCTGTCTTCCGTAAATCTACGTAATTTGTAGCGTAAAATCCCGTAATTCTGGATACAAAAGACCCTAAAGGTTTTGAAAACCTTTAGGGTCTGATACGTTGTAAGTTGAATTGTTATTCTAGCGTGATAACGCCTTTCCGCAGGGCGTAGCGCACCAGGTCGGTCTGATTTTCCAGTTTCAGCTTGCGCATCATATTGCTCCGATGGGTCTCGACGGTGCGGCGGCTGATGCATAATCGCTCGGCGACCTCGGCGTTGGTCAGCCCCTCGGCCGCCAGGTGGAGCACCTCGCGCTCCCGGTCGGTCAGCGTCTCGTAGCGATCCAGGGCGCTTTCCTGGGTTTGGCGGACGTAGGCGTCGATGGCCCGCTCGGCCAACACCGGGCTGAGGAATCGCCGGCCGGCGGCTGCGTCGTGCACCGCCTCCACCAACTCCGAGATGCTGGCTTCCTTGAGGACGTAACCGATGACGCCCGTCCGGAGCGCCTCCAGCACGTAGTCGTCGTTGGCGTGCATGGAGAGAATGACGACCTGCGTCTCCGGCGAGCGCTGGCGCACCTGCCGCGCGACCTCAATGCCGTTCAAGCCGGGCATCATCAGATCGAGCACCAATACATCCGGGCGCAGGCGTTCGACCAGTTGAACCGTCTCTAACCCGTCGCTGGCCTCGCCGACGAGCCGGAAATCCGCCTCGGCCTCCAGCAACGCTCGAATCCCTTTGCGCACCACGTGATGGTCGTCTGCCAGGACGATGGTCGTCATATCAGCGCTCCCTTCCGGGCGCTGGTGAACGTCTCGTCCACCAGGTTGGCGTTGATGTATGCCGCGTTGACGTTCTGGACGAAGACGTAGGTGCTATCCCAGGCAGCCCAGTCGAAGAGCATCGTGTCCAGCGCGTCCAAATCGTCGAAGAGCGCGCTCCGGGCGCGCTCCACATTCTGACGGACGTATTGCTCCTCCAGTTCCTGGAAATTGCCGATCAGGATGACGCGCGACACGGCGTACAGGACCAGCACCAGGGAACCGAATATCGCGCCAATGGCGAATAGGATTCTCTTACGCAGCACGATGTGAACTCAACCTCTCCCTTTTTTAGATTGGACGCGGCGAGGGTCACGCTGTACGCGCCGGGCGCATCCCAGGCCAGCGACAGCGTGTCGCTCAACCCGCCGGAGCGGGTGATGGGATGGTCCAGGTCGGCGCCGGTGTCGATGACGGCGATGATCGTGGCCGGGTCGCCGAGGGTGAGCGCCCACGCCGCCGGCGCGTCGATGTCGGCGCCGGGCGTACCGCCGCTCTGACCGGTGTTGTTCAGATTCCATTGATAATCAAACCACCGGTCATCGGGCAGCATGGCGCCATAGCCGACGTAATCCGGTTCGGCGTATTCGACGGCCGGGTCGGCGGCGAGCGCGTCGAGCGCATCCTGCAGGTCGCCGTCCGGTTCCAGGTTCAGGGTGACGACGTAGGCGTTGTCCAGCCCTAACGCCCGCTTGAGTTCCACGTCGCCGCGCGAAAGATCGAACAGCGGCGCGGCCGATTGGACGTCGAAATCCTCCAGGACGCTATCCAGAGAGGTCGAGCCGCTGGGGACGGCCGCCCTGGGCAAGCGCACGTGGGTCTTGAGGATGATTTGATGCGTCGTGGTTGCGGAGGCGTTGGCCTGGATGAAGGATGCAGCGATCCAGAGGCAACTCAACGCTGAAACAAAAGCTAACAGAAGCCGCTTGTATTTCGTCATACAACACCTCGGAGGAGGCTAAACAATCGGATGCACATACGGTCACATTCACATCTAGAAGCATCCTCGTTTTACCAGATTTGGCGAGTTTGCGCCATAGGAAATTAGTACGGGCC
>DAOTUC010000154.1:0-48275 GCA_034437315.1 Anaerolineae bacterium | reverse complement strand
CAGACGCTCTAACTCACCAGTGCACCGATCAAAAAGTAACGTATTCATTCCAGGCAGCCTTCGATCAGATTCCGTCGCTCTATCACTTTGAGGGCGACGGATGAGCGGGGAACGCCGTCTTTCCTGCGTAGGAAAGGCGCTTCTTCCCGGCGGGAGGATTACAGAAACTAAAAATCACTATGAATAAGGGAGGTACAGCCGACTGTATCGGCGTGTACCTCCCTTAATTGTTGTCAAATCAACAACCGAAGCCAGGAAATCCCAGATGTATCTGCTCGATCTAGGCGGTCTCGGTCTCAGCGACAGGGGCCTTCTCTCGCTTCTCCTGGGCCGCTTCCTTCTTGCTCTTTTTCCTGGCCGCCCGGACCAAGGCGGTGCCTCGCATCGTCGGGTCGAGCGCGTCTCGCATCCCATCTCCCAGGAAATTGAAAGCCAACATCGTCAACGTGATGGCCAATCCGGGGAAAATCGTCAGGTGGGGCATCGCCCTTAAGCCCCGCCACCCCTCGGAGACCATCTGCCCCCAACTGGGGTATGGCGGCGGGACACCCAAGCCGATGAAACTGAGCGTCGCCTCGGTCAGGATCAGGCCCGGGATACCCAAGGTCAGAGAAACGACGGCCGGCCCCAGGCTATTGGGCAGCAGGTGACGCGAGATGATGCGCGCCGGACCGGCGCCGAGCATCTGGGCCGCCAGGACAAACTCCTTTTCCCGCAACGATAGATACTGCCCGCGAATCAGACGGGCCATACCCATCCAACCCACGACGCCGATGGCGATGAAGATGTTGATCATGCCCTGGATCGCACTATTGGAGGGCAGCACGACCATAATGAGGATGATGAACAATAGCGTTGGGAAGCCGTACATCACGTCGACGAAGCGCATCATCAGATTATCGATCTTGCCGCCCAGATAACCGGCGATGGAGCCATAGGTCACCCCGATGATCAGGGAGGTCAACGACCCCACGATCGCCACCGTGAGCGAAACCCGCGTCCCCCACCAGATACGGCTAAAGACGTCGCGGCCTAACTTGTCGGTCCCAAACGGATGCTTGAGCGACGGGCCCGCCCGCGTATCGTCGTAATCTGCCTCTCGATAGCTATAGGGAGGCAGAAAATCGGCGGTGAGAAAACAGAAGAGCATCAAAGCGGCGAAGAGCAACCCGGCGAGCGCCATCCGGTTGCGCAACAATCGCCGCCAAGCGTCCTGCCACAGACTGACGCCGCGCCCGACAAAGCGCTCTTCTTCCTCTTTCTTCCGGCGTTCGGAAGCAGAAAACTTTTTAGCCATGACTTACTCCTTAATCGAAGCGAATACGTGGATCGATAAAGCCATAAGCGACGTCCACGAGCAAATTAAACACGACCAATGCGGTCGACCACAGGATGATGGAGCCCATAATCAGCATATAGTCTCGATCGGTGACGGCGCTGATGAAAAACTTCCCGATCCCACCGATGGAGAAGACCCACTCGACCATGAAGGAACCGGTGAGCCAAGCCGCCATCATCGGCCCCAGGACGGTGGTCACGGGGATCAGCGCGTTCTTCAGCGCGTGCCGCACGATGACGACCTGTTCTTGCAGGCCCTTCGCGCGGGCGGTGCGGATGTAATCGGCGCGGATCACCTCGAGCATGCTGGCCCGCGTCAGGCGAGCGATAATAGCCATGCCACCGGTGCCCAGCGTGATGGCAGGCAAAATCACCTGTTTCCAATCATCCCCCCAGCCATAGGTCGGCAACCACTCCAGGGTCAAGGCGAAGACCAGGATCAAGATAATCCCCAACAGGAAGTTAGGGATAGAGACCCCCAACATCGAAAAGAACATCGCCACGTAATCAGTCAGCGTATTCTGTCTGAGCGCGGAGATGATACCCAGGGGAACGCCGATCAGGAGCGCCAAAATCATGGAGACAAAGCCCACCTGGGCGGAGACCATGATCGGCGCCAACTGCATAAAGCGTCCAATGGCATCCAATCGCTCCCGCCATCCGATAGACACGTAGCCGATGATCTCTCCATTCGTTTTAATCACCAGCGCCTCAGAATCGAACAGAGATGGGGTCTCGGTGAACGTCATCGAACTGGCCTCCAGGTCGAACGTGGCCCGTAATTGCTCACGCAACACGTCCACCATGTAGTTCGAGCCAAAGAGCATCGTGTTGACCGAGCGACCGGTGCGCCGCAGAGAAGGCCCGAAGTCGAAATGGAGCAACAGGCGCTCCATATAGCTCAGGTACTGCTGCCAGGCTGGCTTATTCAAGCCGTATTTGGCCTCCATATTGGCCCTGATCTCCGGAGTGACCGGACGCCCCGACGCGGAGCCAGAGAAAGGGCCGCCGGGCACGAGCTGCATCATGCCAAACGTGACGACCGTGATCATGATAAGCACCGGGATACTCCAGATAATTCGCTGCGCGATTAATCGTTGCATACTCTCACTCTCCTAAAAAATATACCCGTCTTAAGGTCGCTTTCTGTCCAGTCCACAAATGCAATCACAAAACCATAAAGTAGAGGGCTATTCCACATTTGTGAATTTGTGATTACACTCGTGATCAGCGTTCAATCTCAAGCCCCCCTGGGGCTCCCGAGGGAACCCCAGGGGGAAAGCAGCTATCAAACTAGGTTAGTTGTTGCACTGATCAAGAGTGTCCAGGTACGCGGCCCACTCCATGATGGTCACGTTGACGTTGATGCCGAGGTTGGTTTCCCACTGCTCGGCGACTGCGTCCAGAACGTCCTCGTTGCCCCGGTTGAACCAGAGGTTGAGCGTGATGTCGCCAGCTTCCTCGACGCCCATCTCGTCCACCGCGGCTTCCAGGTAACCCATCGCGGCGTCGGGGTTGAACTCATAGCCAACCTCGCCGCAGCCCTGGTGACCGGGGATGTTGGGCGGGATCACGCCGCAGGCGTCCTGACGCCAGGGCATCTGGAGCACACTGTCCAGGATCGCGCGCTTGTCGATGGACGAAGCCAGCGCCTTGCGGAGGTTCACGTTGTCGGTGGGTTCGCGGAGGAAGTTCAGCCCGATGTAGTATGGGCCGGGGCGGGTCAAGACGCGGACGTGATCCGGCATGTCCTCTAGCAAGCGAGGCAGCTCATCGCCGGGGAACCCGCCAACGTCCAACTCGCCGCGCTCGTAAGCGGCCAACGCGGTCGCGTCCTCAATGATGATGGGGAAGGTGATCCGCTCGACCGTCACGTCGGCGGCGCCCCAGTAATCGGGGTTCTTCTCGACCACCACGTAATCGTCGTGCGCCCATTCGGTCAGCAAGAACGCGCCATTGCCGACGAAGTTACCGGGCTCGGCCCACAGCTCGCCGTACTCGTTGATGACGTCCAGGCGGACGGGGTAGGTGGTGGAGAAGGCCAGGATGCTGTCGAAGTAAGAGGCGGCCTCTTTCAGCGTGATCTCGAGGGTGTAATCGTCAATCGCGCGCACGCCCAGGGTGGCGGGATCGTCCGTCTCGCCGGTGTTGAAGGCCTCGGCGCCCTCGACCACGTACATCAGCCAGGCGTACTCGGCGGCGGTCGCGGGTTCCAGCAAGCGGGTGATGCCGTCCACGTAGTGCTGGGCGGTCACGGGCTCGCCATCCGACCAGGCCGCGTCCTCGCGCAGGTTGATGGTGTAGACCAGGCCGTCGTCTGAAACTTCGTAGGAGACAGCGCCCGCCGGCTCGATCTCGCCGTCGGCGGTGTACTCGTAGAGCGCGTCCATGATCTGGTGCTGGACCAGGTGGGAGGTGGTGTCGGTCGCGGTGTTGACGTCCAGTGTGGGCGGTTCGGTCGCGACCCGGTAGATCAATTCAGTCTGACCGGCCGGCAAGCGCCAATGCTTGACGGGCGGCGAGCCGAAGGGCGGGAAGACCGCCTCGATGTCCGGATTCAGTAGCTCGGTGCGATCGTAGTAGAAGACGGGGATGATCGACACGTGGTCGGTCAGCAGGATCTGCTCCGCCTGGCTCCACAGGTCGGCGCGGACGTCGGGGTCGAACTCGGTCAGCGCCTGTTCGACCAGGTCCCGGTACTCGTCGTCGTCCCAGAAGGTGTACTGGAAGGGGGAATCGGGGTGGTAGACGACGTTGAGGATGTTCTCAGCATCGCCATAGTCCATCACCCAACCCATCCGGTAAGCGTTGTAAGTGCAAGCAGCGCTCAATCCCGGCTCGGTCGGCGCCTCAACCTCGACCTCGACCTCGACCTCGCGCGTGACCTCGACCATCTCGGGCGGCGCAGTGACAACCACCTCAACCTCTTCGCCCGGAACGGTGATTTCGACAGTCCTGATGACCTCTTGTTGCCCACAGGCAGAAAGCAAGAGGCTCCCAGCTAACACGAGTGTAGCCAGGATATACAACTTTTTGGAAAACATGTTTTCTCCTCCTTAGAGATTTAGATAGATTCGACAGTCTTTCACACACATTCGAACACATCTCAGATACCCGATAGAATCACCTCCCCTCATTCATACGACTGACTACATTTTTTCTTCAACAAGATGGCAGGCGCAATAATGCCCCGGCCTAACTTCGATGAACGCCGGATCAACCTCGGAACAAACGTCGATGGCCCGTGGACAACGGGTGCTGAAATTACAGCCAACGGGTGGGTCGGAGGGACTGGGAATATCGCCCTCCAAAATGATGCGCTGCCGCTTCTCTTCGACCAGCGGGTCCGGCACCGGCACCGCCGACATCAGGGCTTGCGTATACGGGTGCAAGGGGTTCAGATAGATCTCATCTCGGTCGGTCAATTCCATAATCTTACCCAGGTACATCACTGCCATGCGATCGCTGATGTGCCGCACCATACTCAAGTCGTGGGCGATGAATAGGTAGGTCAAACCCATCTGGGACTGCAAATCTTCCAACAAGTTGACCACCTGGGCCTGGATGGAGACGTCGAGGGAGGAGATCGGCTCATCGCAGATGATCAAATCCGGGTTCAGGGCCAACGCGCGAGCAATGCCAATCCGCTGCCGCTGTCCGCCCGAAAACTCGTGGGGGTAACGGTTGACGAAATACGGGTTCAAACCGACCAATTTCAGCAACTCCTGTACACGTTCCCGCCGTTCCCGCCCATTGCCGACGCCGTGCACCTCCAGCGGCTCGCTGACGATAGAACCGACAGTCATCCGGGGATTCAGCGAGGCGTACGGGTCCTGGAAAATCATCTGCATCCGACGGCGAATATCCCGCAGGTCAGCCCCTCGCAGGCTCATCAGGTCCACATCGTCGAAGACGATATCTCCGGCCGTCGGTTCGTAGAGACGCAAAACGGTCCGCCCGATAGTGGTCTTACCGCTGCCGGTCTCGCCGACCAATCCCAGGGTCTCGCCCTTGTAAATGTCGAAACTGACGCCATCGACCGCCTTGACGTCGCCCACGTGGCGCTGGATCACGGCTCCGCGCATGATGGGAAAGTACTTCTTCAAATGACGAACTTGGACCAAAGCTTCCTGTTGTTCTACACCCATTAGTTCGACCCTCCTACAACGTCCTTCCACCGCCAGCAGGCGACGATGTGCCCTTCCCCAGCGATCTCCTCCAACGGGGGCATCGCCTCCAGGCATTTGTCGATGGCGTAGGTGCACCGCGCGGCAAACGGGCAACCGGGCGGCAAATCGACCAGGTCCGGCGGCAAGCCGGGGATGGAAACCAGGCGCGTGCCAGGCGGCGCATCCAATCGCGGCAACGATCCTAACAAACCTTTCGTGTAAGGATGATGGGGCTGCAAATAGATGTCCTTCACATTACCCCGCTCGACGATGTACCCGGCATACATCACATTGACCTTCATCGCTAAACCGGCTACGATGCCCAGGTCGTGGGTAATCCACATGACCGCCATCCCCAATTTCTCCTGCAAGCGCTTGACCAGATCCAATATCTGGGCCTGGATCGTCACGTCCAGGGCGGTCGTCGGCTCGTCGGCGATCAGGAGTTTGGGATTACACGAGAGCGCCATCGCGATCATCGCCCGCTGGCGCATCCCGCCGGAGAATTGATGCGGGTAATCGTCCAGCCGCTGACGCGCCTCGGGGATGCCAACCATCATCAGCAACTCCGTCGCCCGATCTCGAGACTGCGCCTGGTCCATTCCCTGGTGAAGTTTGAGCGCCTCCACGATCTGGAAGCCTACAGTGTACACCGGGTTCAACGACGTCATCGGGTCCTGGAAGACCATCGCGATTTCCGCGCCACGGACGTGGTGCATATCCCTTCGACTTAATTTCAGTAAATCGCGCCCGGCAAACCAGATTTCCCCCTCCTCAATTCGGCCCGGCGGACTGGGTATCAAGCGCATAATAGAGAGCGCGTGCACGCTCTTTCCACACCCACTCTCGCCGACGACCCCCAACGTCCCGCCTTCTTCCAATTTGTATGAAACGCCGTTGACAGCGTGCACCACGCCGTCCTCGGTATAAAAGCGGGTTTTGAGGTTCTTCATGTCGAGCAAGATGTTCGAAGATTGTTGTTCAGACATAACACCCCTTCAAGATAATACGATAGCTTGGAACAGAGACTATGATGAATTATACTTAATTACTCAGAAACCGCAACTTGACCTATGACGGTCTAAAACCCAATGCCTGATGAAGGGCGATTCGCCATTCCTGCTCTTTGGCCGCCTTCTCGGGCCGCCAGTGGGAAGGCGCAGCCCACCGATCCCATACGTCTTGAACTGAATAGAACCAGCGCTTGATCCGGTTCATCCAATCGTAGGACTGGTTGACCGTCACCCGGTATAACCACGGCCCCAGCGCTAACGTCTCGTCGATGGCGTCGGCGTAGGTGTAGACGCGAATGAACGTTTCTTGCAAAATGTCCTCGGCGCTCCGCTCGTCCCGGGTGATGGCGTAAGCGGTGCGATAGACCATATCCGCATAACGCCGGTATAGCTCTCCCAGAGCGTCTAAATCGCCCTCTCGCACACGAGCGACAAGCCGTCCATCCGCTTGCTCCATTATGACGCACCCCTCGTTACGTGTACTACATATACTATGATCGGCGTCGAAAGGTTCAATGATTTGACATCAAATTCTGGATAAAAACTCGCGATCCTCGGCGGTCAAGTCGGCGTCCGCCAGCAGGTCCGGGCGTCGTTCGGCCGTCCGGCGCAATGATTGCTCCCGCCGCCATCGAGCGACCGCCGCGTGGTCGCCGGAAAGCAGGATCGGCGGGACTTCCCATCCCCGGTAGACGGCAGGACGGGTATAGTGTGGGCCTTCCAGCAATCCCCGCGCGTGAGAATCGTCGAGGGTCGCCCCAGGGTCGCCCAGGACGCCCGGCAGGAGCCGCGTCACCGCGTCGACGATGATCATCGCGGCTAACTCGCCGCCGGTGAGTACGTAATCGCCGATGGAAATTTCATCGGTCGCCAGGTGTTGGCGCACCCGCTCGTCTACCCCCTCATATCGCCCGCAGATCAACGCGACGCGCGGGCGTTGCGCCAGCTCGTGAGCGAGCGCCTGGGTGAAGAGACGGCCCTGTGGGCTCAGAAGGATGACGGGCGTGTCGGGCGCTTCATCCAGCACCGCCTCGACAGCGGAGAAAATCGGTTCTGGTTTCATGATCATGCCGCCGCCCCCGCCGTAGGGCGCGTCGTCGGTGATGCGATGTTTATCGGTCGCATAATCGCGAATGTCGTGAGTGTGAGCAGAAAGACGCCCGCTCTCCTGCGCGCGTTGGAGGATACTCGCGTGTAACGGCCCTTCAAACATCGAAGGAAAGATTGTAAAAATGTCGAAGCGCATAGTGAATAAACTATAACATAGCCTTGAGAAGGTGTCAAAGCAGCTAACCAAATCTTTCAGGTGTGTTTCATTTCACTTGGGGCCAAGTTCGTAGTAGGCGATTTATCGCCGTAAAAGCGCGCTGAAGCCGCTACCTAGCGCCGCTAGATAGCGCCGCTATCTAGCGCACGCACTACAAACAGCACCCAAATCTTTCAGGCCCTGCGCCGGACGCCCAGGCCCGCGCTCTGGGGAAGGTGAAGGCGACCGGCCTCCATCTTCACCCCGCAGTAGGGATCGTTGATCACGTCCAGGTTGCCATCCAGGTCGGCGAAATCGACCAGCGGCGACAGGTGGGCGGCGGCTGTGATCCCCACGGAACTCTCCACCATACACCCCAGCATGACCTGCATATCCAGCGCCCGCGCCAACCCGATCATCCGCCGCGCCGCGCGCAACCCACCGACCTTGGTGATTTTGATGTTGATCCCCTGGATCGCCCCGTGCAGCGCGATGACGTCGCCGGGCCCGCGTATGCTCTCATCGGCGATGAGCGGCAGCAAATCGTCCGGGAGAGACCGGCGCAAGCGATGCCAACCCGCCACGTCGTCGACGGCGATGGGCTGCTCGACAAACAGCAATCCATACGCCGCCAACCGGGGGATGATGCGCAGCGCCTCGTCCACACGCCAGGCGCTGTTGGCGTCCACGCAGAGGCGGACCTCGCTCTCCTCACGAGCGATTCGGACAATCGCCTCGTCGGCGTCCAGGTCGCCGCTTCCCAGTTTTAATTTGAGGATGGGGAATCTCTCGGCGGTTCGCAGTCGCCGGCGCAGTTCCGCCTCATCCTCGGTCATGCTGATGGTCAGTGAACTCAACGGCGTCCGTTCGGGATTCAATCCCCACAAGCGGTAAAGCGGATAACCCAATGTCCGCGCCCAATGATCGTGCAAGGCGACGTCGAAGGCCGCCCGCGCCGGCGCCGGGCCCGGGGGAAGCCGATCCAACACATCCTCCAGGGCCAGGGGATCGTCTCCCAGCAAAGCCTCCAGATCCAGCCCGCGCAGGTAATCGACGGCCTGGGCCTGGTTGTATCCATAATGGGAGACCGGCGCGCCCTCCCCCACCCCATCGCCCAGGTGAACGAGCACGTTGTGACGGGCGTAACTGGTCCCGTGGGCGATACGGAACGGCGTCTTCAGATTTAACGTGATCGGCTGTACGTCAAAGCGCATCTTCTTCTCCTATGCAACCGGCGCTCTCTATCCTCCCGCAGGTTATGATGGATGTATCATCATCTCAACTCTCTTGATCAGGTTGACAAGCAGGCCTAATAACCGTATACTTTACAAGTAGTGAACGCGAACTCAACTAGCAAGGAGGAAAAATGGAGAATCCCCCACGGCTGGTCATCACGCAAGGCCCTCAATCAGGGAAAACTTTTAGGCTCGATCAAGCGTCTCTCACCATCGGGCGCGATCCGAGCAACGAAATCGTCATCAGCGACCCACAGATCTCTCGAAAACACGCCCGCATCCAAACGCAAGCGGATCTGGTCATCATTGAGGATATGGGCAGCACCAACGGCACATTCGTCAATGGGATGCAACTGACCAGCCCCCACACGCTATCGAATAGCGATTTAATTGGCCTGGGGGATGCGGTGAAACTGACGTATCAGGGCGCGCCGGCGGCCCCCGGCGTCTCGCCGCCCCAGGCGAAGGCCACGCTTGCGTCAGATCAACGCTACGATCTCCCCCCCTCGCCTCCCCCATCCCAGGACTACGCGCCGCCGCCGCCCCCGGCGTCATCCTCTCCGCCGACGAAATCGAAAAACAAACAGGCGCTGTGGATCGGTTGCGGCTGCCTGGTTCTCCTCCTGCTCTTCGCTTGCGTCGCCGTGTTCGCGCTCGATCACCTGGATGTGCTGCCCGATATCTTTTACGAACCGTTGTTCTGGTTCGGGTTCATTCACCGGTAACCGGCCTTATGCTTCCTTAACAATCGTCGCGAGCAATCGTTGCACGCGCGCCTTGACGCCGGGGTCGAAATCGCCGGCCGGGCCGACGCAGCTGGGGCAGCCTTCTACACACGGGCATTGATCGACCAGGTCTAACGCGGCCTGCATCAACTCATCGTGCAGGTCGTACAGGCGCACGCTCAGCCCGGCGCCGCCCGGCGCGCGGTCGTACAGCGTGACGGTGGGCAATCCCGTCGATGGGGCATTGTGCTGGACGACGACGCCCAGGTCACCAGGATCGCACATCAGGTGCAGAGGCGCGATGTGTTGCAACAGGTAGCCCATTCCCCCCAAAGCGCCCCGCGTCCCCCGACTGCGCTCAGTGCGGCGGTGGCAGACGGCGCACAGTGTGATCAGGTTATCCAGGCGATTGGCGAGCTTATAGCAATCGTTGACGCCGGGCGTGTATCCAAACGTGCGGAAAGGGGTGATGTGATGCACATCGTGGCGCCGCCCCTCCTGTTCCGGCGCGCCACAGGTCCGGCAGACGTACCCATCCCGCGCCCGGGCCGCCGCCCGCTGTTCGGGCCAGTTCGGGCCGTAGTCGATGGGCCGGGGGAGGACGCCCTCCCCTTGTAAGCGTTCGGTAAGCGCTTTCGAAAGCGTCGTCCAATAGCCCGTCGTGCGCCAACGCTGCTCCGGCAAGTCGATGGGCGCCCAGCTCAACACCTCGTGGGTGTAGCGCTTGATCTTTCGATAGCCGGTCATCGCAGTGCTCACCTGCAACTCTCCACAGGCGCAATCGCTCCCCCGCGCCGAAGTGTCCGCCTCCTGCGCGGCCGATTCGCGCAACACCCGCAATACCTGCACGTCGGTCGTGGCCGAGGCCCGCGTGTAATAGTCCAAATCGGCCGCCCGTACGCGCGCGACGCCATCCTGCCAATCCAACGATTCGACGGTATAAGTCGCGCCGGCGTGCAAATAGACCGCCCCCTGGTGGATCAAAAGGGGCGCGCTCGGTCGATCCATCCGTCCGATCACCTGGGGCGGGTCGACGCTCACGTCCTGGATGAGCACGTGGTCCGGCGCGTTGGCGCGCAGTGAGAGGCGGCCCGCCGGATAGCCCTCGCCGATCCACGTGTAACGCGCGTCGCCCCGATGCAGCAGCCCCTCGCCGGTCAGCGCGTCCAGGATCGTCGCGGCGTCGTCGAAACGGCCAAACGCCTCGTCCCGCTCGAAGGGCAACTCGAAAGCGCCGCAAGCCAGATGATTCGCCAGGATGACGAGGTTGTCGGGGTCCAACAGGGCATGCTCCACAGAACGGCCAAAGAAATAGCGGGGATGGGTGACGATGTATTGATCGAGTGGGGAGGCGCTGGCGACCAGCACAGCCGCCGAGAGCCCCGTCCGCCGCCCCGCCCGCCCGGCTTGCTGCCACGCGCTGGAGATGGCGCCCGGATAGCCGGTCATCACGCAGGCGCTCAACGCGCCAATGTCGATGCCCAATTCCAGCGCATTCGTCGCGACGACGCCGCGCACCCGCCCCTCCCGCAAGCCCTGTTCAATGGTCCGCCGCTCAGTGGGCAGATAGCCCCCGCGATACCCCTGAATCGCCTGGGGGGCCTGCCCGACGCCGTCGGCGTCCCGCAGATAGCCTAGCAACACCTCGGTGGTCAACCGCGCCCGCGCGAAGGCGATGGTCTGCACGTCGGCGCGCAGGAAGCGGGCCGCGATATCCCGCGCGGCTAGCGTGGCGCTGCGCCGGATGCCCAGCTGGGCGTCAACCAACGGGGGGTTGTACAGGATGAAGTGTTTCTCCCCACGCGGCGCGCCGTCCTCGTCGATCAATGTGACCGGGGCCTCGATCAACCGCTCGGCGAGCTGGCGGGGGTTGGCGATGGTGGCGGAAGCGCACACAAAGCGCGGGTCGGCGCCGTAAAATCGGCAGATGCGGCGCAATCGCCGCAGGACGTTGGCCACATGCCCGCCAAAGACGCCGCGATAAGTGTGCACTTCGTCCAGGACGACGTAACGGAGGTTGGCGAAGAACCGGGCCCAACGGGTGTGGTGTGGGAGGATACCGACGTGCAACATGTCGGGGTTGGAGACCAACAGGCGGACCTCGCGCCGAATGGTCGCGCGATGAGCGGATGGCGTGTCGCCATCGTAGGGCCGCAGGGGGACCTGGGCCTTCAAGGCCGCGTTCCACGTCTTGAGATGGGTCAATTGATCGTGGGCCAACGCCTTGGTGGGGAAAAGGTAGAGCGCGCAGGCGTCTGGATCGGTCGAGAGAGCGTTCAAAACAGGCGCGTTGTAGGCCAACGTCTTGCCGGAGGCTGTGGAGGCAGCCATGACGACGTGTTCTCCGCCCAAGACCGCCGCGATGGCCTGGGCCTGGTGGGTGTAGAGCTGCTCAATCCCCAGCTGGGCGGCCGCTGCGATCAGGGCGGAATCGATCTCAGGCGGCCATGGCGCGGTGCTAGCGGATCGGGCTGGGATGCGCTCCCAGGCAGTCACACAGCGCATAAAGGAGCCGTCCTGTCGCAAGGAGGCCAGCGCCTGGGATAAAGGCATCATAAGCCGGGAGCGCCAGCATCTTGCTGGCTCAAGCCATCAGGATGACGGCGCTCCACTTTGTCGGCGGAGACTGCGCAACGGAAACCAACGTTCTTGAAGAATAGGAAATCGCCGTCCAGCCGGGCCGTGCAACGGGCGCGGTCCAGGTCGTTGGACCAGGATCCCCCTCTCAGCACCCGCCACCCCTCAGCCTCATAACTTTCTCGACCGTCGTTGGCGTCGTAGGGATAGGGGCGAAAGAGGCTGCTGGTCCATTCCCACACGTTGCCGATCATATCGGCGACGCCGTCGGGGCTGTCGCAGGCCGGGGTGAAGGCATCGACCGGCGCGGTGCCGCCAAAGCCGCTTTCCCTGGTATTACAGCGTCCCCGGGCGAATTCGTCGCCCCAGGGCCAGCGCCGGCCGTCCGTTCCCCGGGCGGCGCGCTCCCATTCCGCCTCGGTCGGCAACCGTTTGCCGGCCCATGCGGCGTAGGCCCGCGCATCCTCCCAACTCACCAGCACGACGGGATGTTTTTCCTTTCCCTCCGGCGGGGTGCGTTTGTCGGGGTTCCAATTGTAATCGTCGGCGTCCGCCCATTCCACCGTGTAGTATGGCGCGGGGCGCCCGGTATCGTCTATGAAGCGCTTGTATTCCTCGTTGGTCACCGGATAGCGATCGATGTAGAAATCGTCCACGCGGACTTGATGGGTCGGCCGCTCACTATCGTATTGCCCGCCGCCCATCGTGAACTCGCCGCCAGCGACGTAAATCATCTCTTTACCGTCTTGATCCCAAACAATGGTCTGGGGTGATTTCGTTGCGATTTGCTCCTGTCTGGACATACTATCCTCTCATCTCCCTCACACATCCCATAATACCACCCAACACGCTCTCGCCGGGCCGCCGTCTGGCGTCGCTGCGCTTGAACGAACGGTGTGAGCGCCGACTCACACGTCTTCGATGTCATACGCCAGGACGCAGCCTCCCAACCACAGGTGGTCCCCCGGCGTTAACAAACGAAGCTCACCTAACCGCATCCGGACGCCGTTGATCTTTGTGCCGTTGGCGCTCCCCAGGTCCTCCACGTAGTGACGCCCCCCTCGGCCTGCAATTTTGACGTGGCGGCGGGCGACGACGTGGGCGACCTCGTCAGCGTCGCTCAAGTCGATGTCCGGCCTGAAGCCGACCGTCTCATCTCGCCGCCCGATGGTCAACTCCCCCCATTCCGGCAGGGGAAGCCATTGACCGGTGAACGAGACCCGCAATCGCGCTTGAGGGAGTTCAACGTACAGATTGACGGGCGTTTCTGGCAAAATCTGATAGGTAAACGCGCAATAACCGAGCGTCACGCGGTCGTCCACCCGCAGCAACATTTTCTGGCCCAGGTCAAGCTTGACGCGGTTGACGCTGGTGCCGTTCGTGCTGCCCATATCCTCGATCAGGTGCTGCCCGGCCTGAGCGATCACGCGCGCGTGACGGCGGGAGATCGCCCAGCGCTCCCGGTCATCATAACTCAAGTCGACGTCTGGGGCGGCGTTTGTCGCCAGGTCGAAGCGGCCCATGACAATCTCACCGTGAACCGGCAGCCCGACCCGGTGACGCCCATCCCGTAAATCCAAACAATAGCGCGCGGGAATGGGGCGCTTCGGTTCGGCGGGCTTTTCAACAGGTTCAACTATGGAGCCAGGGGACGAGGGGATATCCGCCGGAGGTAAAGCCGGTTCCGCTGCTTGGCTCTCGCGCGCGCGCTCTTTCAATCGCCGGCTCAAGAGGCTGGAGCGACGTTGCGGTTTGACCTCCAGTTCCTCTTTCTCCAGCAAGCAATTCATCCGCAACTGGCTCCACATCTCCTGCGTATCGGTGCCAGCCTCAAACGCCCGTTGCATCATCGTTTTGACGCTCGGCGATTGATTGCATGCTTTAATGCAGCGCTTACGCACCATTTCTGGGCACTCGCGGCAGCTGAATTTCAAAGCCCCTCCAAACCGCCCTTAAAGCAACTTTCTCAATCATTATACCATAATTATTTGGCGTGCAAATAAAACATGTGTTATAATCGCCACGAGTCGCAAAGGGGGAAAGTCGTGGCGCGTAGAAGAGGCTGCATCATCTGGCTCATCATCATCATCGCCCTGGGGACGCTATTCCTGGCCTGGCGATACGCCGATTTTCGATTGGCGAGTCAAACACTCCCGGCCGGTATGACAATAGCGGGTTTGCCAGTCGAGGGGCTCAGTCGCGAGCAAGCGCTGAACGCCCTTGAGGTCGCATTTGCCACCCCTATTAATATCGCCTACAAAGATCAACGTCTCCTATTGCCGCCTGAAAGCGTCGATCTCCATTACGACGCGGAACAGACGGCGGCTAACCTGGACGCCGCCCTCGGCGCACAACAGGGCCTTGGCGGCTTTATCCAGCACGTGATGGACCCCGAACAGACGCCCACAGAAGTCTCCGCAACGATCGGCTATTCCGCACAGGCCCTCGACGAATTTCTCGCCAACATCGCCGCCCAACACGATCAAGAGGCGCGACCGGCGGTCGCCATCCCAGAAAACCTGAGCATCCGGCCCGGCCAGCCGGGTTATCAACTGGATATTGAGGCGTCGCGCCGGTCAATCGCGCAGGCGCTCGTCTCGGCCGACAATCCAGAGCAAACAATCCCCCTGATCATACACGAGACCGCAGCGCCCTCTGACCATATGATGGCGCTGCATCAGCTGATCCAGTATCTGCTCGACGATCACCCTGGCCTGATCCCCGGCGTCTTCGTCAAAGACCTGCGGACGGGTGATGAGTTGACGATCAACGCCGAGGTGGCCTACGCCGGTATGAGCGTGCTAAAAATCGCTGTTATGGAAGAGAGCTACCGGAATCTGGAACTGCCCTTGAACGCCGAGACGTCCGATTGGTTGAGCGACACAATGGGAACCGCCAGCAGCAATTATAAAGCCAACCTCCTTTTGAGCAACGTCATCGCCGACGGAGACGGTTATCAAGGCGCCGCCCGCCTGACCGAGGGCATGCAACGCCTGGGATTGGTCAACACGTTTATGACAGCGCCCTACGACGAGGAAGAGAGCCCCCATACCATCGTCACCCCGGCCAATTCCCGCAGCGATTTCGACGCCAGGCCGGACCCCCGGATGCAGACGACGCCTCTGGACATTGGACTGCTGTTGGAAATGATCTACCAATGCAGCCGAGGGGGCGGCGCCCTGTTAGCCCTGTATCCCAACGAATTGAGCGCCACAGAATGCACGCAGATGATCGACTGGATGCGCCAAAACCGCATCGACAGTATGATCGAGGCCGGCCTACCGGTCGACACGCCAATCGCCCACAAGCACGGTTTTAGCAACGACACCCACGCCGACGCGGGCGTCATATTCAGCCCTGGAAGCGATTTTGTACTGACCATCTTTCTCCATCGCCCCGATTACCTGGAATGGGGGGAAAGCGCTCCCCTGACGTCAAACATCGCTACGGCGGCCTACAACTATTTCAATCCCGCCCAATAAATATCTTTCACGCCACCCTCCCTTCTTCCAGGCGCGTCCGCCCCATCACAGTGGCCAATTGCGCGTTTACCCATTTAGCTCTATAATTAGGCTATCTGACCATTATGTCGTGATCGCTCATTTGTCTCATCTATCATTTCAATGATCACGCCTGTCACACAGATCAAATAATTATGAAATCTCTGGAAACCCATCAAATCGATATGCCCAAGAAAAAGCCGGATCAAGCGCCCGAAAAAGCCGCCGAGCGGCAACCTGAGGGCCGAGACCTCGGCGGAACGGAAGGCAGCAAGGGCCGAGGCACACAATATATGAAGCCCCCATCAGAACAGGCGCAAGAAAACATCGGCGGGCGCCTGCCTGATGGACATCTGCTTCAAAACCGCTACCGAATTCTGGGTTTAATTGGCGTCGGGGGAATGAGCACTGTCTATAAAGCACAGGATCTACGATTTTCCAAGGTGATGCGCCTTTGCTGCGTCAAAGAAATGCTCAACACCGCTCCAGATCCCAACTTGCGCGCTATGGTGAAGAAAAATTTCGAGCGCGAGGCGAATATCCTGGCCTCCCTTAACCACCCCGGCATCGTCCAGGTTTACGATTTCTTCAGTGAAAGCCAGCGAAGTTACCTGGTCCTGGAATACATCAGCGGCAAAGACCTGGAAGACACGCTGTCCGAGATAGAGGGGTTCTTGCCTGAAGCCCAGGTCGTCAGTTGGGCGATCCAGATCTGCGAGGTGTTGAGCTACCTCCACAGCCACGAACCGCAACCGATCGTGTTCCGAGATATTAAACCGGCCAACATTATGTGCGACGCTCACGGGCGCATTCGGCTGGTCGATTTTGGGATCGCCCGGATATTCCAAAGCGGGCAGAAGGGCACGATGATCGGCACCGAGGGATATACGCCGCCGGAGCAATACCGTGGGAGCGCCGAACCGCGCGTCGACATCTACGCGCTGGGGGCGACGATGCATCACCTGCTCAGCAAGCAAGACCCGCGATTGGAAGCGCCCTTCTCATTTCACGAGCGCCCGATACACAACACAAACCCGACCATATCCCGTGAACTGACCGAAATCATCGACAAAGCGCTGGAATATGACATTGACAAACGTTTCGGGTCGGCCGAGGAGATGCAACGGGCGCTGATGAACCTCAGTTCCGCCCGGGGGATACGAGGTACGGGCGCTTTTGGCGCGCCATCCATATCCGCCAGCGAAGTGACGCCCCTCTGGCGCTTCCGTTGTGAAGACGAAATTCGTTCGACGCCCGCCGTGTGGAAAGGGATGGTGTTCATCGGCGCATACGATCACAATCTCTACGCCCTCGACGCGGAGAACGGTCAATTCATCTGGAAATACCCCACCGAGGGAGGGATTGGCTCGTCCCCTCACATTTACGACGGGCGGGTATTTTTCGGCTCGTCCGATCGTTTGCTCTACGCGGTCAGCGCAGAGACGGGGCGCATCGCGTGGACGTGTCCGACCCAGGGGAGCGTGTGGTCGTCGCCTCGGGTGGCGCTAGACCACGTATTTTTCGGTTCCGACGACGGCCATCTCTACGCCGCCAACACCCACAGCGGGCGGGTCGCCTGGAAGTTTTCCGCCGAAGGCAAGGTGCGCTCGTCACCCGTCATCAAGGATGACGTGATTTACGTGGGATGCGAAGGCGGCGTCGCCTACGCGATTGACATCAACGGACAGGCCCGCTGGCGCTTCCGCGCCCGCCGAGGCATCACGTCCACGCCAGCCGTCACAGAGAACACCGTGTGCGTCGGTTGCCAGGACGCCTACGTCTACGGCCTGGACATTCGATCCGGGTGGTCGGCCTGGCGATACCGCTCCGGCGGCGCGATCGTCTCCTCCCCCGCCTACGTCAACGGCATGTTTCTCATCGGTTCCATCGACAAATACCTCTATGCCATCGACGCCGAAAGCGGCCGGCTCGTCTGGCGTTACGAGACCGAGGGTCAGGTGACATCCAACCCGGCCGCTACCGACGACGCGGTCTATTTCGCCTCGGTCGACCGCGCCATCTACAGCCTGGACCTCAGAACGGGGGACTTGCGCTGGCGCTTCCAGACCGAGGGGCCGGTCACGTCATCGCCCACCATCGTGGACGACGTCGTGTACATCGGTTCCGATGACCGGTATATATATGCGCTGCCCACGTAGTGTGGGAAGACGCCCTGCAACATCTCGATAGGGCCTAACCAATATAATCCTTGCACAGCAAGCAAGAATTTGGCGGTCAACGGTTCCTTTTTGGCTCTGGCTCGTCCAGGTTAGGGTAGGCTGATGAAATTTCTACAAAAGCTGCTAGGTCTGAAAAAAACACCGGGGGCGTCCACCGCCATCGCCGAACCCCTATCGGCCGCGGCCTCGGCCGCGGCGAGGTTCAACGTCGGTTGGGGCACCGACACGGGTGTGGTGCGCCGGCATAACGAAGACGCTGTCATGGTTTTCGTATCGGCCCACGATGGAGACGAAGCGCTCCCGGTCTTTGGTCTATTCGTGTTGGCCGACGGGATGGGCGGGCATCAGGCGGGCGAGGTCGCCAGTTCGCTGGCGGCGCGAACGGTCGCCCACCATATTATCCAGACGCTATACCTCCCCACCCTCATCAAGTTAGAACATAACGATGGGCAACCGGCCCTCAACGAGATCATGATAGCTGCGGTGCAAGCAGCCAACGACGCCGTGACGAAAAAAGCGCCAGGGGCCGGCACAACGCTGACCTGCGCCCTGATGCTAGGACCAAGGGCCTACATCGCCCACGTCGGCGATAGTCGCGCCTATATCTCCACCGAGAATGGACTGAAACAAATCACGCACGATCACTCGCTGGTCGACCGGCTGATCGAAATGGGACAACTGTCCCGCGACGAAGCGAGCACCCACCCGCAGAAGAACGTTTTGTATCGAGCGGTGGGGCAGGATGGAAAGCTGGACGTGGACACTTACGTCCAAACTGTTCCCCAGGATGGATTTCTGCTGCTGTGCAGCGATGGCCTTTGGGGTATGATGCCAGAGGAGGAGATAGGCCAGATCGTCACCGCCGCCCCAACCCCCCAGGCCGCGTGCGAGGCGCTCATCGCGGCCGCCAATCAGGCCGGGGGGCACGATAACATCACCGTCATCCTCATCGCATCACAACCGGATTGGAAGGTATAACCTTGGGTAATCTTGATGAAAAGGATTACTATGCCACGTTGGGTATATCTCCATCGGCGACGGAGGAAGAAATCAAGCGCGCCTACCGCCAGCAGGCGCGGCGCTACCATCCTGACAGCCGGACGGACCCCACGTCCACCGTTCTATTCCACGATGTGCAGCAGGCTTACGCCGTCCTGAGCGATCCCGCCCGCCGCCAGGCTTACGATCGCCGGAGAGCCAAATCCGGGGATGCCGAGGATGCAGCCTTCAAGTGGAAGATCCAGATCAGTCAAAGCAAGTTCAACGCCAATCACAAAGAGCAAGTCGTATACCTATTGATCGAAATACGGTCATCGGACATTCAAAAGGATAAGCATCTACCACTTAATCTCTGCCTGGTGATTGACCGCAGCACCTCGATGCAGGGCGCGCGCCTGGATCACGTCAAACAGGCGGCTTATCAGATCATAGACGATTTAGAGGAGGACGACGTGTTATCCGTCGTCGCCTTCGACGACCGGGCCGAAGTCATTCTCCCCAGCCGGATCGGCGTCAATCCGGTGCAAGCGAGGGCAAAAGTCGCCGCCATTCGGGTCGGCGGTGGGACCGAGATTTTACAGGGGATGCAACTTGGGGTAGCGGAGATCGAGAAACATCATAACCAGCGCGTCAACAGTCAACTCATCCTATTGACCGATGGGCAAACGTACGGCGACGAACAGGGGTGTCTCGCAGAGGCGCGATCGGCGGGCGCCAGACGCATCGGGATCACCGCCATGGGCATTGGCGAAGAATGGAACGACGTGTTACTCGAACAAATCGCGTCTCAGAGCAACGGCGTTTCGGCCTACATCGCATCGCCGCGCCAGGTCCAGGCTATTTTACAGCAGCGCGTACGGGGGTTGGAATCGGTCTTCGCTCAAGGGCTGACGTTAACGTTCCGGTTTACGGAGGGAACGAGAATAGAAAGTCTATTTCGCACCTCCCCCTACATGGACCGGCTCACGTGGACGGAAGATAACATCGTCAACCTGGGCGCTCTACAGATCGACGAGCCCTTGACCCTGGCAGCGGAATTGATCGTCTCTCAAAAGCCCACCGGCGAACACCGATTGGCGCAACTGGCGCTCACCGGAGACATTCCAGCCTGGGGTAACCGACGAGAACAAATCGCCCACGACGTCCATGGCGTATTTATAGATGGCGAGCCGCCGCAGGAACAGACGCCGACGGCGATATTGAGCGTCTTAAGCAAAGTCACAATCTACCAGATGCAAGAACAGGCCTGGAAAACGCTGGAGCAGGGAAATGTCAAAGCAGCTACCCATAAACTCGAGCTGGTCGCCACACGATTGTTCGATATGGGCGAAACCCACCTGGCCCAAGCAGCCATGTTAGAAGCAGGTCGCATTTCACAAAATGGCGATTCCTCATCCAAGGGTCGCAAAGAGGTCAAATATGGCACACGCAGCCTGTTAAATACCCCGCTCACGGAGAAGAGTTATGATTGAATGTCCTTCATGTGGTCGAAAGCACCGTCCCGGCACACTGTTTTGCAGTGAGTGCGGCGTCTATCTGCCTACCGGCGGCCCTCTACGAACCGAGCCGCTGCCCGAGGAAGAATTGCCCATCTCACGCGCAAACCCGTGGGCCAGCGAATCGGTCGCCGAGAATGAAGAACCAACGCCCACCCCGCTAGCCATCCGGGTCATTTCCACCAACCGGCAAATTCAACTCCCCCCCATGCCAGAGGTTAACGTCGGGCGAACCGACGCGGCCCACGGCATCTTCCCAGATCTGGACCTCTCACCGGACGGCGGATTGGATGGTGGCGTCTCACGCCACCATTGCAAAATTCACCAAAAGGGCGACGCTTACCTCGTCGAAGACGTTGGCAGCGCGAATGGCACGTTCCTGAACGGGCAACGTCTAACCCCCTACCTGCCCCACGTGCTCAAAGACGAGGATAAATTACAGCTTGGCCGAATCACGCTAGAGGTGATGATGCAGGAATAGGCCCGAACTGGGATGAACCGATTCCCAAATCATCCAGAAAACGCCGTATAGAAAGGATCACATATGCACACTGTTCTCATACACATCCTGAACGAGGAATCCATCGTTGGAGAGATCGAAGAACTACCCCAGCCGACTGACCAGGTGTTAATCGTCAACAACGTCCGGTATCGAGATGGGCGAGACGTCTCCTACGTACTGCCAGAGACCGACATCGTGATTTATCCCTGGCAGCGCATTCACTGTATCGAGATTATGCCTGGCGAGGAGAAAGAAGAAATTGTCAGCTTCATCCGTGAGTGAGCTTCCCAATCAGACGAAACAACCAGGCGTCACACCCCGGCAAAACCTCATCCTGGTGGTCGACGATGAACCGAGAATGATCAAATTCATCCGGATGAATTTGGAATTGGAAGGGTTCGAGGTCATCGAAGCGCACAACGGCCTGGAAGCGCTGGAAAAAGCCCGCACTGCACTGCCGGACCTGGTCGTCCTGGACGTGATGATGCCCCAGATGGATGGGTTTGAAACGCTGGAGATGTTGCGCGAAGTTTCTAACGTCCCCGTGATCATGCTCACCGTTCGATCTGATGAAGAGGATAAGGTGCGGGGGTTGGAGTTGGGGGCGGATGATTACGTCACCAAGCCGTTCGGCGCCCGCGAGTTCGTCAGCCGCGTCAAGGCTGTCTTGCGCCGCACCCAAAGCCCCGCCGCGCCCGATGAGGCCATCCTACAGATCGACGATAGATTGAGCATAGATTTCAACAGCCGGCAGGTCATCGTCGAGGACGAACGGATGGACCTGCGACCGACAGAATTCCGGCTGCTGTATCATCTGGTGGAAAACGCCGGTTGGGTCGTGCCCTACGAGACGCTCCTGGCCAAAGTCTGGGGCTACGAATATCAGGATGAGGTCCAATACCTGCGTCTTTACACCACTTATCTGCGAAAGAAAATCGAAATAGACCCATCCAACCCCCGCTATATCTTCACGGAAAGAGGTGTAGGGTACCGATTTGTAGATTTTCAACGAAAGGATAAGCTGGCCGCTACTGAGAAATCATAACGCGCGCCAACAAGCCCGCTCAAGGAGGAAATTATGGGCAATCTGTACAAAGTGGTCGTGACCGGTCCATTCAACGTGGGTAAGACGGAATTTATCCGCACGATTTCCGACATCCCCATCGTTTCCACGGAAAAGCGTATCACCGACCACCACGTCGCAATCAAGGAAGAGACGACCGTGGCGATGGATTACGGTCACGTCAGAGTAGGCGAAGACCTGCTCCATCTGTATGGCACGCCAGGGCAAGCCCGGTTTGATTTTATGTGGGATATTTTATCCAAAGAAATGCAAGCCTTCATTCTACTGATCGATAGCACCGACCGGGCAAGCTTTATGGAAGCCAGACAGCTAATCCGAATATTCGAACGCAAAGGCCGCGATGTCCCCTACCTGATCGTGGCGAACAAGCAAGACCTGATCAACGCCATTTCACCAGAGGAGATCGGAAAGCGGTTGAGCCTCAATAACGACAAGCAAGTCATCCCCTGCATCGCCACGGACAAGAAAAGCGTGCTCAACGTGCTCAAAGCGCTGCAAAAGCTCCTCCACTAAAACATCCGCCCAACAGTTGATCAACGCACAAGAGCGGATCTGAATAATAACAGATCCGCTCTTGGCCTCTTCTTGGTCTCGTTTTCCCAGACCGCTACGACCGTATCTTCTCAATGTATCTTCTCAATAATTTGGGGTGAATCTGTTCGTAGTGCGCACTTCAGTGCGCTTTGGGGGCGCTGAGGTGCCTGCTACGAACAAGCCCCCGGTTTATCGAGAAGATACTTCTCAATAAACCGGGGGTGTGTGAGGTATGGATCGGGCGGTGCATCTACGACCAATGCGGGGTTGTTTACCCCGGCGCGCCCTCCACGATGTCCACGCTGCTGCTGGCCCCGATCCGGGTGGCGCCGGCGGCGATCATCGTCAGGGCGTCCCGGTAGGTGCGGACGCCGCCCGCGGCCTTGACGCCCATCTCCGGGCCGACCACGCGCCGCATCAACGTCACGTCCTCGACCGTGGCCCCGCCCGGCCCAAAGCCGGTGGACGTCTTGACGTAATCGGCGCCCGCCGACTGGACCAACCGGCAAGCGCTCTCCTTCTCCTCGTCGGTCAACAGCGCGGCCTCAATGATGACCTTGAGCAACGCGCCGCCGTCTTCGCACACCCGCGCCACGCCGGCGATGTCCTCCGCCGCCCGCTCCCGCTGCCCCGACTTGAGCGCGCCGACGTTCATCACCATGTCGATCTCGACCGCGCCGTCGGCGATGGCCCGCTCCGCCTCGAACGCCTTGACGGCGGTCAAATTCGCGCCCAGGGGGAAACCGACGACGGTGCAGACAAGCGCCTCGCTTCCCTCAAGCAACTGCGCGCATCGCCCCACGTGCACCGGATTGACACACACCGAAGCGAAAGCGTAACGCCGGGCCTCATCGCACAATTGCGCGATCTGCGCATCCGTCGCGCCAGGCTTGAGCTGTGTGTGATCGATCATCCCCGCCAACCGTTCCCGCGTCATCCCTTGATTCATGATCCCTCCCAATCTAGCAGTCTACCAATACACCAGATCACCGCCCCGCCACATTAGCCGCGATCAGCAGCGGATCCCACACCGGGGAGAAGGGCGGCGCGTAACTCAAGTCCAGGCGCTGCAAATCGGACACTGTGAGCCGATGATGAAGCGCCGTCGCCAGCACGTCGATCCGCTTGATGGCACTGGGACGCCCGACGATCTGCCCACCCAACAAGCGCTCCGTATCCTCGTCCACGATCAATTTGACGTGTATGTCGGCCGCGCCAGGGAAATAGTGGGACGCATCTTTGGCGCGGATTTTCGTCTCGTCCACCGCGTAGCCCCGTGAGCGGGCCTCAGTCGCCGTCAAGCCGGTGCTGGCAATCGCCAGGTCGAAAGCCCGCACGATCATCGTGCCCACCACCCCGTCAAAAGCCGCGCCTCCGCCGCCCGCGTGCTCGCCAGCCGTGCGGCCCTGCTTGTTAGCCGTGCTGCCCAGTGGGATGTAAGCCGGTTCGCCGGTCAGCAGGTGGCGCACCTCGGCGCAATCGCCGGCCGCATAGACGCCGGGCAAGTTCGTCCGCATATGCGCGTCGGTCGCAATCGCGCCGGTCTCCCCCAAACGGACGCCCGCCTCGCGGGCCAACGCCGTCACCGGCCGGACGCCCAGGCCCAGCAAGGCCACGTCGCACGGATAACGCCCCTCGTCGGTGAGCGCCGCCTCGACCCGCCCATCCCCTTCAAAACCGATCAGCGTCCCCTGCACGACGTTTACGTCATGCCGCGCCAGTTCATCCTCCACCACGGCGCGCACGTCATCATCCAACGTCTGGCGCATCACTTGCCCAGAGCGGATCACCATCGTCACCGCCGCCCCCAACCGCCGGAAGGTCTCCGCCATCTCCAGGCCGACGTACCCCCCGCCCACGATGACGGCCCGCTGCGGGCGGCGCTCTTCGACCAGGCGCAACAACGCCCGCCCGTCCGTCAACGAGCGCAACACGCAAACCCCCTTCAGGTCGACGCCGGGCAACGCGGGCCGGATCGGCGCCGCGCCGGTGGCGATGACGAGCTTATCATACGTTTGGGTAAAGGTCCGTTCTCCCGCCAGATCGCGGATCGTGATCGTCCGCGCGTCAGCGTCAATGGCGGTCACCTCGTGGCGCACGTGGACCTCCACGCCGCGCTTCGCCATTTGCTCCGGCGTCCGCGCCAGCAGGTCGCGATAATCGGCGACGTCGCCGGCGATGAGGTAGGGCATGCCACACGCGCCATAGGAGATGTAAGGGCTCTTCTCGTATACGACGACGTGCATATCTGCATTCACCCGCTTCGCCTTGGCAGCGGCGCTCATCCCGGCCGCCACACCCCCCACAACGATCAAACGCTCTGCCATCATATACCTCCCATCTAATCTCCCAACCCCTCCACCCACACTTCCACCACCCGCCCGACACGTTCCAGGCTATCGGCGCTCACTTTGTCGCGCGTGTCCTGGGTCGTGTGCCAATAAGGGTAGTCGAAGTCGATAATGTCCACCGCCGGAATGCCCCGCTGGGCGAAGGGGATGTGGTCGTCGTAGATCGCCCACTTATACTCGGAGATGAACGTGTCGCTATAGCCCAGCGTCGCGGCGATATCCCACAGCGCCATCTGCAAGGTCGGATCCGAGTTGCGCTCCAGGTACAGGTTCTGGTCGATGTCACCCACCAGGTCAACGACGACGACCGCCTGCGGCGTGATCTCCAGGTGTTCGGCCATGTAGCTGGAACCGACGCACCATTCCCACCCGTCCAGGCCGCCGTTATCCTCGGCGTCGAAAAAGGTTAACCAGACCTCCCGTTGCAGCGCGTCGCGGTCCAAGGTGCGGGCCAATTCCAACAGCACGGCGACGCCGGAAGCGCCGTCGTTGGCCCCCATGACGGGCACGCTGGGGTCCTCCTCGTCGGCGCTGCGCCGGGTGTCGTAATGGGCGCCGACGATGACGACCGGCCCTTCGCCCGCCCGCCCGACGATGTTGCGCACGGGCGTATCCCGATAGGTGAAAGTCTGCTCCTCCGTCTCCCAGCCATGCGCCTCCAGATGGTCGATGACGTAATCGCCGGTCTCCCGCCAGGCCGCCGACCCGGTGGGGCGAAAGCCAAAGTCACACTGAGCCTCCACGTGAGCGTAAGCGACCTCGCCATCGAAACGCAAAGGCTCCGGCTGACTGCAGGCCGTCGCCAGTGAACAGACAAGAAAGGCAATCATTGGGATTGTCGCTGATTTTCGCATCATGATTTTCGCATCATATAGACACCTTGAGTAGGGGTAGGAAAGTAAGAAGTGTGGATTATCGGGTCGCGATGTAAGCGCGCAGATCGGTCAACGCGCGTTGGGCGTACGCCTGGTATCGCTTGCGCTTGTTGCGCACCGGCGGGGAAAGGGGCGGCATCAAGCCAAAGTTCGCCTTCATCGGTTGGAACTTGTCCGGTTCGGCGCGGCTCACGTAATGGCACAGGGCCCCCAGCATCGTCGTCGTCGGCAACACCACCAGCGCTTGACCCAACGCCCGGCGCGCGACGTTGACGCCCGCGACCCACCCGCTGCCCACGCTGCCGACGTAGCCCTCCACCCCGGTGATCTGTCCGGCGAAGAATAGCCCAGGCCGGGCGCGAAACCCCATCGTCGCTTCTAACAGGAGCGGCGCGTTAATGAACGTGTTCCGGTGCATCTGCCCGTAGCGCATGAACTCCGCTTGCTCCAAGCCGGGAATCAGGTGAAACACCCGTTCCTGCTCCCCGTAGCGGAGGTTGGTCTGGAAACCGACCATGTTGTAGAGCGTGCCGGCTAGATTATCCTGCCGCAATTGGACCACGGCATAGGGCCGCCGCCCGGTGCGCGGGTCGGTCAGCCCCACCGGACGCAACGGGCCGTAGGCCAGCGTATCCCGCCCCCGCTCCGCCATCACCTCCACCGCCAGGCAACCCTCGAAGAAGCGATCCGGTTCCCCCTCGAAATCGCGTAAGGGGATGCGTTCCGCTGCCGTCAACGCATCGACGAAACGATAATAGGCCTCCTCCGTCATCGGACAATTGATGTAATCGGCGTCCCCTTTGCCGTAACGGGAGGCGCGAAAGGCGATCGACATATCGATGGACTCGGCAGACACGATGGGCGCGAGGGCGTCGTAGAAGTAGAGATAATCCTCTCCCGTCAACGCGGCGATTTGCGCCGCCAGCGCATCGGAGGTGAGCGGCCCGGTCGCGATGACGGCCGGCCCGTCAGGGATGGTCGTGACCTCCTCCCGCAGGAGCTGGATGCGGGGGTGGGCGGTGATGCGCCGAGTAACCGCGTCCGCGAATCGCTCCCGGTCGACCGCCAGGGCGCCGCCCGCCGGCACGCGGGCCTCATCGGCGCAGGCCAGGGCCAGGGAATCCATAGCCCGCAACTCGTCCTTCAGCAGGCCGGAAGCCCGGTCGGGCAGATCGGAACCCAGGCTATTGGAACAGACCAACTCGGCCAGGCGATCGCTGACGTGAGCGGGCGTCATCCGGCGCGGACGCATCTCGTACAGGACGACATCCAAACCCCGCTGGGCGATCTGCCAGGCCGCCTCACTCCCCGCCAATCCACCGCCTACCACGGTCACAAGCATACGTCGTTCCCTCTCTCCTACGGTTTAATCGGGGCGCTCGTACTCTTTCACCGCCGCCGCCACAAAGGCCTTGAAGAGCGGATGGGGCCGCGTGGGGCGGGATTTGAATTCCGGGTGGAATTGGCTGCCCAGCATAAAGGGATGACCGGCCAATTCGGCGATCTCGACCAGCCGGCCGTCCGGGGAAAGCCCGCTGAAAACCAATCCGGCCTCCTGCAACAGCTCCCGATAGGCGTTATTGACCTCGAAACGATGGCGGTGGCGCTCCTGGACCTCCGATTCCCCGTAGGCCTCGGCCGCTTTCGTGCCAGGAACCAGGCGACAGGGGTATTGCCCCAGGCGCATTGTCCCGCCCATATCGACGATGGTCCGCTGTTCGGGCATGAGGTCGATCACGGGGTAGTGCGTGTGGGGGTCGAACTCGGCGCTGTTCGGCTCGTCGCTTTCCAACGCCTGGCGCGCCAACTCGATGATCAACACCTGCAAGCCCAGGCACAACCCCAGGTAGGGCGTGTTATTCTCGCGCGCCCAACGGGCCGTGTCGATTTTGCCCTCAATCCCCCGCTCCCCAAAGCCGCCGGGGACGACGACGCCCGCGACGTCGTTCAACTTCTCCCAGCCGCGCCCTCGCTCCAGGGCCTCCGAACTGACGTAACGCACGTCAATATCCCACCCCTGGGCCTGGGCAGCGTGATACAGCGCCTCGCGCACGCTGATGTAAGCGTCGTGGAGCTCGACGTACTTCCCGACAATGGCGATGGGCAGCGCGGGCTTGGGCGTCCGGATGCGGGCGACCAGATCGCGCCACTCGTCCAGGTCGGGGGGGGCGACGTCCAGTTCCAACCGGTCGACGACGAAATCACCCAACCCGGCGTCCTCCAGGATCAAGGGGATCTCGTACAACAACGGCGTCGTCACCAACGGCACCACGGCCCGCCGTTGAACGTCGCAGAAGAGGGATATTTTATCGCACAGGTCATCGTCCACCTGGTGGTCGGCCCGGGCGATGATGACGTCGGGCTGGATGCCGATGGAGCGCAGTTCGCGCACGCTGTGTTGGGTGGGCTTGGTCTTCAGTTCGCCGGTCGCGCCGATGTACGGCATAAACGTGACGTGAACGTAGAGCACATTCCGATACCCCACGTCCCACCGCATCTGGCGCAGCGCCTCCAGGAAAGGGAGGCCCTCAATGTCGCCCACGGTGCCGCCGACCTCGACCAGGAGGACGTCGGCCTGACTCTGCTCTCCGACCAGCATGATGCGTCGCTTGATCTCGTTGGTGATGTGCGGGATAACCTGGATCGTGCCGCCGAGGAAATCGCCCCGGCGCTCGCGCCCGATGATGTCGGCGTAGACTTGACCGGTCGTCACGTTGCTGGCCTGGCTCAAGCTCTCGTCGATGAAGCGCTCGTAATGACCGAGGTCCAGGTCGGTCTCGGCGCCGTCATCGGTGACGAACACCTCGCCGTGTTGATAGGGGGACATCGTGCCGGGGTCGACGTTGATGTACGGGTCCAATTTCTGAATCGAGACCCGCACGCCGCGCGCCTTCAGGACGCGGCCTATAGAGGCGGCTGTCACACCCTTCCCCACGCTGCTGACCACGCCGCCGGTGCAAAAGATGTATTTACGCATCTATCTACCTGACACTTTCACCTCTAAACGCGCCCGCGGGTTTGGAATCCGCATTCAACAGGCGAGATCGGAATCGTTACACCCGTAAAAAGTAGTGAGGAGGGCCGCTTGGAGCAACCCTCCCCATTCAAAGCAAACCCACCAATCCACGCCACAGACAATCACAATGGTCGGTCGAATCCCATACATACAGCCCGGCGATGAAAGATCACAAAAGGGCTGTCAAATCCTCGGCCGCCCGCCGCATATCCAGGAAAATGAGCCCCAACTTGGCGTCTTCGCGGGCTAAAGTCGTCAGAACGGCTTCCTCACCCACCGACGTCAAGAGCACATAACCGCCGTGCCCCTTGACGTAGACCTGGTTCAATATCCCGCGCCCCAGTTCGCTGGCGATCCGCTCTCCAAGGGAGATCATCGCCGCCGACATCGCCGAGACGCGATCTTCCTCCACGTTGGAGGGAAGCGCAGAGGCAATAATCAACCCATCGACGCTGACGACGGCCGAGGCCTCAATGTCGGTCGAACTGGTCTGCAACTCTCGTAACCGCTCTACTATCAGCTCCCCGCGTGACTTTGCCATCCATCCTCCTTGTCGTTATTGCTATATTGTATCGCTCTCGCCCCGCCCACCGGAATTGCAAAATCGAATCACCTTTCCAGCAGCTCAACTATATCATAAGACCATGAACGTGTCAAATAAATGTGACGGGAAAAATGGGAATGGGCCGTAAAATCTGATACGAGAGATTGACGTTACACCGCTTCAGCGTATAATTGATGAACGACGGACGAATGACGATTGACGAACCACAAATGACGATAGTGCAGAGAGGTTTATATGAAAAACATTACCCGCCGCGACTTCTTGAAATGGTCAGGGAGCGCCCTGGCCCTGGCCGCGCTGCCCCATTGGCCCGAGGAGAAACACACGCGACCCACGCTGGAACCGCCGAAGCCTCTGGGCCGTATCGCTACCTGGTGGCGACAAGCGGTTCGTGAGGAACCTAACCCCACCGCCGAATGGATCGCCTGGAAGACGCGCGACGAGATCATTCCACTCTACGCCACCGTCCCCGGCAAGCCGCCCTGGCCTGGCAATCCCATCTGGTACCAGACCGACGAGGGCTTCATCCACAGCGGGTACGTCCAGCCGGTCGCCAACGCGCCGCAATCCGAGGTCATCTCAGACGTCGCCGAACCCGGTTTCTGGAGCCAGGTGAGCGTCCCCATCGCCGAAGCCCGGTGGCGGCCTGACAACGAGTACGTGCGATATAAACTGTATTATGGGACCGTCTACCGCGTCATCGCCGCCGTTCAGGACGACGAGGGGAGCTGGTGGTACCAGCTCCAGGATGGCGTGACTTACGCGCCGGGCCCTTACGTCCCAGCGTGGTCGGTGCGCCGCATCCCACCGGAAGAAATGACTCCCATCTCTCCCGGACAGCCCGACAAATGGATCGAGATCAAACTCGGCAATCAACATCTAACCTGCTTCGAGGGAGCATCCCCGGTGTTCATCACCCGCATCTCGTCGGGGGCCGGCGGGACCACGCCCCGGGGTGAGTATCGCGTGCTCTACAAACGCCACACCCGGCGGATGACGGGCGGCAGCGGGGATGGTTATTACGACCTGCCCGGCATAGCATTTCCAGTCTACTACACCCACTCGGCCATCGCTATCCACGGTACCTATTGGCATAACGATTTCGTCCGCCCACATAGCCACGGTTGCATCAACGTGACCAACGACGCCGCGCAATGGATCTTCCGTTGGAGCGACCCGATTGTGCCCTATGAGGATTATGAAAGGAGGGCGACAGAGGATGACGCCACCCGCGTCGTCGTCGTCTGAGACAATGGCGCACCCATCGACTTTCGATGTCTTGATCCTGATCGGCCGGCCAGCTTCGGGCAAGAGCGAGATCATCAACTTTTTACGGCGGACGCCCGGCGACGTCCGCCGCCGGTATCACGTCAACCACCTGGACGTGATCGACGATTTCCCGATGCTGTGGACCTGGTTCGAGGAAGACGACATCCTGGAACACCGCCTGGGCCAGCCCCGATTACACACCGACGCCGACGGTTATTTCAAGCATCGCTACCTGTGGCATCTGTTAATCGAACGCATCAGCCTGACGTATCGCAAGCGGTTGCGCGACGACCCGGCCTATCACACGCACACGACCGCGCTCATCGAATTCTCGCGGGGCAGTGAACACGGGGGGTACCGCGAGGCCTTCCAACACCTGGACGACGCCATCCTCCGACGGGCCGCCGTCGTCTACGTGAATGTGTCATTCGAGGAATCGCTGCGTAAAAATCGGCGGCGCTTCAATCCCGAGCGGCCCGACAGCATTCTGGAACACGGCCTGCCGGACGAGAAATTGACCCGCCTGTACCGGGACGATGATTGGCGGCAGTTCACGTCCGGCCTCACGAGCGACGATCCCAACGTCGTCTCTGTGCCCGCAAATGCGGCCGCATATGCGGCTGCAATCAATACGCCCTACGTCGTTTTTGAGAACGAGGATGACGTCACGACTAACACCCCCGATCTACTGGCCCGCCGCCTGGAGACGGTGATGAGCCAATTGTGGGCCAAGCGCTCAAGTATGTAGATAGAACGGCGCGCCGCTTTAGCGGCTTGCGAAATCTAGGGCAGTCGGGAATAGAAGCAGAACATCACGCCGCCATACGTCCGCTGATCGAACAAAGCCAAATGGGTCAACGCCGCCTCCTCATACTCGCGGGGGTTGATCTGCACAATCGCCCAACCATCGTCGACCAGCCACGCGGGGCTGGCGTCCAACGCCCGCAGCGTCTTGAGCCATAATCCCTGGTACTGGGGAGGCGCGACGTAGACGTAATCGAAAGCGCCCACCGGTTCCTCGTTCGGCGCGAGAAAATCGAAGACGTCCGCGCGAATGACGTGGGCGTTCTCCGCCAACTGAGTATGCGCCAGATTTTCGCGGATGGTGCGCAACGCAGCGTGATGGCGTTCCACGAACACCGCCGACGCCGCCCCACGGCTCAACGCCTCAATCCCCACCTGTCCGGTCCCGGCGAACAGATCCAGGAAATGGCTGCCCCGTATATCGTAACTGATGATGTCAAACAACGCCGTCTTCGCCCGATCGGTCACCGGGCGTGTCTGATCGCCAGGAACCGATTTCAACCGCCGTCCCTTCGCCGTCCCCGTAATCACTCGCATCGCGCGCCTCCTATCACTGCCTGCCTGCCCTGAGGCCCTCACTATACCCCACTCCCTGGATTTTGAAAAGTGGTGGCTGGGTTGGTATTTGGGATATTCGGTATTGACAAATCTGGCAAGCCCACTATACTGACATTCGCCGCCCTTGTCCATCATACAAGAATTTGGTAAAGAGCTGTTTCGGGATGAGGTTTCTTGAGTTAACGTATAATCGCCTGAGTCAAACGTATGAAAAAGAACAAACTCCTCGCCATCTCAGAAGTCCTGGAAAAGCTTCCGCCGGAACGGCTGACAAACGGAGCACGGCGGAAGCTGCAACGCGCCTACGACGTATCTGAACTGGCCCACGCCGGTCAGAATCGTAAATCGGGCGAGCCATTCGTCCAACACCCCCTCTACGTCGCCGCCCTGCTGGCCGACCTGGGGATGGACGTCGACACCGTCGCGGCCGGCCTGCTGCACGACGTCGTCGAAGACACACAAGTCAACATTGAGCGCCTGGAGGGAGAGTTCGGCCCGCAGATCGCCGCCCTGGTCGATGGGGTGACCAAGCTGGATAAAATCGAGGAAAAAATCGAGAAGGAACACAGCGAACGAATGGAACTGCACGGTAAAAGGCCTCGGGGCGAGCGAGAGGCCGAGAGCCTGCGCAAGATGTTCCTGGCGATGTCGGAAGACATCCGCGTCGTGGTCATCAAACTCGCCGACCGCCTGCACAACATGCGCACACTCTCCTCCTTACCACCAGAGCGCCGCCGTAGCTTCGCCCGTGAGACGATGGAGATTTTCGCCCCCCTGGCCAATCGGTTGGGGATATGGCAATGGAAATGGGAGTTGGAAGACCTGAGCCTGCGCTACATTGATCCCGTCACCTACGCCGAAATCGCCTCCCTCATCAAACGGCGGCGTCCGGATCGCGAGACCAGCATCCAACAACACATCGATATTCTCCAGGAAAAATTACGCGATGAGCATATTGAGGGGCAAATCTCCGGCCGGCCCAAACATATCTACAGCATCTACAACAAGATGCACCACAAGGGCGTCCCTTTCCAGCAGGTGTACGACGTGCGCGGCATCCGCGTGATTACCGACACCATCCCCGATTGTTACCGCATCCTGGGCATCGTGCACGGATTGTGGCGCCCCATCCCCGGAGAGTTCGACGATTACATCGCCACGCCCAAGGGGAATATGTACCAAAGCCTTCACACCGCCGTCATCGGCGAAGACGGCAAGACGTTGGAGGTGCAAATCCGCACCTGGGAAATGCACCGGCGCGCCGAATATGGCATCGCCGCCCACTGGCGCTACAAGGAGGGTTTGCAGAAAGACTCAGAACTCGAGAATCAGATCATCCGGTTGCGTTCCCTGGTAGAATGGCGACGCGAAACGACCGACGCCGACGAATTCATCGACGCGATGAAGACCGACGTCTTCCGGGACCGAGTCTACACCTTCACGCCCAAGGGTAAACTGATCGATCTGCCCATCGAATCGACGCCCATCGACTTCGCCTATCACATCCACACCGAGGTCGGGCACCAATGCCGAGGCGCTCGCGTCAACGGCAAATTGGTCAGCCTGGATTATCAACTCAAGAACGGCGATCAGGTGGAAATCCTGACCGCTAAACGGGGCGGACCCAGCCGCGATTGGCTCAATCCTGCCCTGGGCTACGTGCAGACCAACCGCGCCCGGAGTAAAATCCGCCAATGGTTCCGCCGGCAAAATCGCGATCAGAACATCGCCCTGGGCCGGGAGATTCTCGAGCGGGAACTGAAACGGCTGGGAATGGCAAAGCTGAGCCACGATACAGTGGCCCAGCTTTTTGATTACGAGAGCACCGAAGATTTCCACGCCGCCGTCGGATTCGGAGACACCAACACCCAGCAGATCGCCGGCAAAATCGCCGAAATGCAGGCGACGGAAGAACCAGAGCCAGACCCATACGTCCTTTCAAAACCGCCGACGCCGCAGGATATCCAGGTGCGCGGCGTCGGCAATCTACTGACCCGGTTGGCCCGCTGCTGCAACCCCTTGCCCGGGGACGAAATCATCGGCTACGTCACACAGGGCCACGGCGTATCCATCCACCGGCGGGATTGCCCCAACATCCTCCGGCGGACTGGAACGGGCCGCCTCATTGAGGTCAAATGGGGCGCACGGGTGAAGACGATGCCGGCGACCATCAGCGTCCTGGCCTTCGACCGGCCGCGCCTGTTCAGCGAGATCTCCAGCATCATCGGCGCGGCCGACATCAACATCACCGACGTCGGGCAAAGTAAGAACAATCACAAGACCACGCTTTACATCACCCTTGAAATCCACAACATCACCGAGCTCAGCCAGGTGCTGGCTAAAATCTCCAAACTGCCCAACGTCATAGAGGCCCAACGATACACCGCCTAGCTAGCCTCATTCGCCGCGTAACGCCCGCCATACCCGCTCCGGCGTGAAAGGAACCTCCCGCACCCAAACCCCTGTCGCGTCGTGAATCGCGTCCGCCATGGCCGGGGCGATGCCGTCCATCGGAATCTCCGAGATCGACTTGGCTCCAAACGGGCCGGTCGGCTCGTCCCGCTGCACGAATATGACGTCCAGGCGGGGCATTTCGTTCGCTTTGTAGATGTGATACGGACCCAGGCGGGGATTGACCAGCCGGCCGTCCGCATCGTAGCACATCTCCTCGCAATGGGCGAAGCCCAGCACCTGCTGCAACGCCCCCTCGACCTGCCCGGAGGCGGTGATGGGATTGACCACCCGGCCCGGTTCCACCACCATCAACACCCGCTCGACAATCACCTGGCCCGTCTCGGTATCCACCAGCAGTTCCATAAACTGGGCGCCGAAGGGAGGCGGGCTGTCGTAACTCATGTGCGAGGCGCTGGCGATGATCTGGCGCTGATCCTGCTGGTGCAAACTGCTCAGCGCGACCGCCTTCAACGTCACCTGGCGCCCGTCGGGGAAGCAAACCGCCCGATCGCGCAGGGCCAGCGCGTCCAGATCGACCTCCTCTTCTCCCAACATCGCGGCTGCGTGGGCCTTGATCTGCCCGGCCACTTTAAACGCCGCCTTGCGCACCGCCCCGCCGCTGATGTAAGTCGTGCTGGAGGCGTAAGCGCCCTTGTCGAAAGGCGTGAAATCGGTGTCGGAGGAATAGACGATCAAATCCTCGACCGGGCAACCCAGCGCCTCGGCCGCGATCTGGGCCAGGATCGTGTCGGATCCGGTGCCGATGTCCGTCGCCCCGACCAGAAGGTTGAAGGACCCATCGTCGTTCATCTTGATCGTCGCGCTGCCCATATCCAGCCCGGCGATACCGCTGCCGTGGAGCATCACAGACATCCCGATGCCCCGGCGCAGGTACGCGCGATCCGTCTTCCGCCAGGCCTCGTTGCCCCGCTTTTCCGACCAATCGACCGCTTCCAGGCCCACCCGCACACAATCCTCCAGGCCGCTGGAATGGATCACCTGCTCAAAACCCTCACGCCCCTCGCCCAGCGCCTTGGAGAGCAACAGCACGTCCCCCTCCTTGATCCAGTTCCGGCGCTTAAAGGCGACCACGTCCCAGCCCATCTGCTCGGCGATCTCGCTCATCAACGATTCCAGACCGAAGAAGCATTGCATCGCGCCGTAGCCCCGGAAAGCGCCCGGCGTGGGCTTGTTGGTGTAGACGACGTCGCACGTAAAGCGGGAGTAAGGCGCATTGTAGAGCGTCAAGCTCTTCTGCCCGCCCACCATCTGCACCGTCAGGCCGTGGGTACCGTAAGCGCCGGTGTCGCCGATCAGATCCAACTCAATGGCGACCACTTCCGCCGGATCCTGGCCCACCGGTTCGGCGACGCCTATCTTGAAATGTTGGATCTGCGGATGGCGACTGCGGGAGCTGGTGAATTCCTGGAGACGAGTGTACTCCATCCGCACCGGCCGACCGGTGGCGATGGTCAGGTGAGCGCACAGATCCTCCAGGATCATCTCCTGCTTGTTGCCGAAACCGCCGCCGATGCGGGGCTTGATCACGCGGATGTCCCGCTCCGCCAGCCCCACCAGCGGGGCCAGCATCCGCCGCACGTGGAACGGCACCTGGGTGCTGGAGCGCACCACCAGCCGGCCGTCCTCGTCCCAGTAGGTGATGCAGACGTGAGGCTCAATGTGGGCCTGTTGCTGCTGGCCCGTGCGGTACGTCCCCTCGAACACGTGATCGGCCCGCGCCCAGGCCGCCTCCGCCTCGCCCACCTGGGCCTCGATGTGGTGGACGATATTACGCTTGGGATCATAGATTCCCTCGGTGTCCGGTTCATCGTGCACCGCCGGCGCGCCCGCCGCCATCGCCTCGACGGGATCGAGCACGTGGGGCAACACCTCGTACTCGACATCAATCATCCGCAGCGCCCGCCGGGCGATCGCCGGCGACTCGGCGGCGACGATGGCTACCCGGTCGCCCACGTGGCGCACCTTATCATCCAGGCTGACCTGATCGTAGGGCGGCGGCTGGGGATAGCTCTGCCCGCCGGTGGCGTATTTGACGCGGGCCACGTCCTGATGGGTCAGCACCGCGTGGACGCCTTCCAGCGCCCGCGCCCGGCTGGCGTCGATTTTCTTGATGCGGGCGTGGGCGTGCGGGCTGGTGAGCAACGCGCCGTAGAGCATGCCGGGTAATTTCACATCGTCAGTGAAGACCGGTTGTCCCGTCGCCAGCTTGACCCCATCCACCTTGGCCTGCGGCTGACCAACCGCGTTCAACGACGCCATATCGGGCGGAGAGATGACCAACGGCGGCAGTGGGGAGCCGTCGTCGGACACGCGGTAGTATCGCCCCAGCAGGTCGGCCGGCGACTCATCCGGCCCCAACCTCTCCTCAATCGGCGTGAATGGCTCGACCGCTTCGCCGCGCAAGACGGCCGCCGCCCGCTGAATCGCCTGCACGATTTTGACGTAACCGGTGCAACGACACAAGACGCCGCTGATCGCATCACGGATCTCCGCCTCGCTCGGATCGGGATTGCGGTCCAGGAGCGCCTTGGCCGCCAGGATGTTGGCCGGGGTGCAATAGCCGCACTGAATCGCGCCGGTCTCGATGAAGGCCTGCTGGATGGGGTGCAACTCGCCTATATGGGAACCCAGCCCCTCGACCGTCTCCACCGAGCGGCCTTCCACTTCGCTCGCCCGCACCTGGCAACTGCACACCGGTTCCCCATCCAGCAGCACGGTGCAGGAACCGCAATCGCCCATCCCGCAGCCGTACTTGACGCTGAAATAGGAAGCGCGGCGCAACACATCCAGCAATGAATCGGTGCGCTCTACGTCGAGGGTCTTTTCCTCGCCATTGATGGTCAACGTGATCTTTTGCATCTCTTCTCGCTCCTTCATATCACCGCCTCCTCCGTCAGACAAGCGCGCAACGCGCGACCGGACATCACGCCCGCCATCTCCCGACGATACCCCTCACTGCCCAGGTAATCGGCCGCGGGCGCGACCTCTTCCATCACCGCCTGCGCCACGGCATCGATCTTTGCCTCGTCCAATGTTCCGCCCACCAATCGCTCGGCCGCCTGGGCCAGGCGCACCGTCTCCGACCAGACGCCCACCAACGCCAGGCGGGCCGCCGTCACGACGTTCCCCTGGAACGCCACGCCGGCCGCCGCGGCGACGATTGGATCGTCGGCCAACGTGCGGGCCATCCGGGCTGCGCCCCAGCGCTTGCCATCCGAAGAAACGCGCAACTCGGCTGGCTCCCCCGCCGCCTCTTTCTGCAACAGCGATTCCAACGGGCTTTCCTCTCCATTTTCAAAGACGATGGTCGATCCCAACGCTAACAGGGCGGCCGTCCATTCGGACGCCAGGCGGGTCGATTTCAGGACCTTCCCCACCGACGTCTCGTTGCGGGCTTGCCACGAGAGCGGCCCGACGAGCGCCTGACGCAACGGCGCCGGACAAGCCGGGTCCTCAAACACCGCCTGAAGCGACGCATCGACGCCGACGCGCCACACACTTGCTTCATTTTTGTCCATCTTTGCTTTGACCTCCTATTTACGTACTGATTTTACACGTCCGCCAGAGCCGTCCGCATCCGATCCAACGCCTCGGTCAGCGTCGCCCTGGGGCAGCCGAAATTCAGCCGCAGGAAACCCTCGCCCCCCTCGCCGAAGTCGGCCCCGTCGTTCAACGCGACCCCGGCCCTTTCGAGGAAAAACTCGTGTGGATTGCCTGGAATCCCCGCCTCCCGGCAATCGAGCCAGGCCAGGTAGGTGCCCTCCGGCTTCCGGCATCTGATCTGCGGTATGTGCGTCTCCAGGTAATTGAGCAGATAATCACAATTGTCCTCCAGATAACCGAGCGCCGCGCCCAGCCAATCCTCGCCATGCCGGTAGGCGGCCAGGGCCGCCGTGAAACCCATCACGTTGATGTGGGCGACGAGGCCCGCGCCCGCTTGCTGGACCCGCTCGCGCAAGTCGGAATTCTGGATCACGCCCACCGAGCAGGAAAGACCGGCGACGTTGAACGTCTTGCTGGGGGCGAAGAGGGTGACCGTCCGCGCGGCAATCTCCGGCGACAGCGCCGCGATCGGTATGTGTAGGTGTCCGGGAAAGACCAGATCGCAATGAATCTCATCAGAGCAGATCACCACGTCGTGGCGCAGGCATATCTCGGCCAGGCGCTCCAACTCGTCTCGCTCGAAGACCCGCCCCACGGGATTGTGGGGATTGCAGAGCAGGAAGAGGGAGGCGGATTCGGCGGCCGCCTCGAAAGCGTCGAAATCGTGCTCGTACCATCCATCCCGCTCCGCCAACGGGACCCTGTTGCAAACCCGATCGGCGTTGCCGGGCGCGTAGAGCATCGGGTAGTAGACCGGCGGTTCCACCAGCACCGCGTCGCCGGGCGCGCCGACGGCGTGACAGACCTGGTTGAAACCGGTCACCACGCCAGGAACGAAATAGATATCCTCAATTTCAACGCGCCAATCGTACAGGCGGGCCAGGCGCTCTTGAATCACCGCCGGCAACTCGTCGGGCGGCAGGCCGTAGCCGAAGACCCCGTGGGCCACTCGCTCCTGCAGGGCGCGAATCACCGGTTCCGGCGAGCGGAAATCCATATCCGCCACCCACAGCGGCAGCACATCCCCGACATCACAATCTGCCTGATCGTAACAACCCCACTTGGCGCTATCGGTATTTCGACGGTCGATGATATAATCGAAGTTACAGGTCATAGTTGTTCTCCTGGTTGTAGATGACAGGTTTCAGGTTGCAGGTTAGTATGGCGGCTCAGCGGGGCCTTCGTAGCCGCACATACCGGTGCGGGGAGAATTACAAATAGGCAACGGCCCCCCATAATCGTCGTGCGGGTGGTCCTTGGCGTGCGCTTCGCACAGCAACCCAGATTCGTCATACTCGTATATGCATTCCATACACAACCACGCCGCCGGTTCGTCACACTCCTTGCACAGGATCTCAGGCGGGTTGTTGCGCGCCATCAGGAAGATCGGATGCGACGAGAGCGGCCGGCCCTCCCGGACGTCGACGACGCGGACCAGCGTCTCGGAAGAGGTGCCGAAATCGTAGATGTGCGTCAATTCAAGTCCCGGCCTGAACACCCGATCCGCCTTCATACCCATCGGAATCTCATCGCTGCCCCAGCCCCCGATGGAGAATCGGCTCAGATGACCGCAACATTCTAACCAGATTATGCGCAAGTAATAGTCCAGATCCTCCAACGTGGCGTCGCCGTTCATCTCCAGGTGCAACCAGTAATCGCCCTCCCACGCATCTTGCACCTGTAGATGGTAGATCCGGCGCGCTTCGCCGGGCTTTTGATTGGCTTGCTCAATGGCCTCCGCCCGCTGATCGCAGGCTTTCAAATGCCGGACCAATCCACCCCGTGTCATCTCGCGCCCGCAGAAGGCGCACTTTCCACGTGTCTGCTTCTTTCGTCCCATTATCACATACCTCGCTTTCTCGTTTAACGTCTGTTTAATCCCCGTTTGACCAATGACAGTTAAGCAACTTGTCCCATGTATGCTCCAGTGCAACACCCAGCAGGCCGATCAATGCCGCTTCATCTCATCCCGCACCTCATCCCGCCAATCGAAGGAGTGACCAAAGATCAATCCGACCAGGGCCAGCACGATAGTCGCCGTCAAACCCACCAACGGCGCTGTTGGATTGTCGACCACCAGCGTCAGGACAATCAAGAGAATCGCGCCAAGCGCCGCCCCAACGATCGCCCCCCAGACTTTGTACGATAAGTTCCCCAGCACATCAATGATCATCTCCCTGAGGCTGAGCTTCTTCCGCATCCGACGCCGTTGAACCGTCAGTTTCTGCTGCATCCTTCGATCCTGGGCCTTGGGATCCCGGGCGCTAATCTGACGGTCCCTGATACGCATCAAGCGCTCCAATTCCTGGTTTTCATCCCCCATTTCTTACCCCCATAAAATGAGATTCTACTTCATTCTGTCGTAACGAAATTGTAACCCAAAACCGGTTAAAATCGTATACCATTGAGTCAGGCGCACAATTGACTTGCAAATTGATTGTACTATAATTAGTTGTATCATTCAAGACGGCACATCAATCAATACGATGGGACGAATTATGAATAATCCAATATCAGAAACAAACGTCCAGGCAAACGCGCCGGTAGATGCAGAGGCGTTTTTGAAGCCGATTCTTTTCGGCCTGTCACGGGAAGACCTGCACGAATTGGCCAACGCCGCAATTGAAGAATCCTACACCCCAGGCGACATCATCATCCACGAAGGAGACAAAGGGGACGCCGTCTATTTCATCGTCCGGGGGCGCGTGGAAGTCATCAAACAATTCAGCGACGGTTCCGAACGCTACCTCCACTGTTCCGGCCCCGGCGAACCGGTGGGCGAGATGGCGATGCTCCAGGCGGGCGGGCGCACGGCGACCGTCCGCGCGATCGAACCCCTGACTGTCCTGCGCATCGACCGGGAGCCTTTCTTGAACGTCTTGGGGCGCAGTCCGTCGCTGGCGGTGCGCATTTTGGTCCGGCTGACGGGCCGTCTGCGCGACGCCGACCAACAGGCTATCGCAGACCTCAGCAAGGCCAACAGGGAGCTCTCCCGCGCGCTCAAGCAGTTGGAACGCCTGGACAAGACGAAGACCGACTTCATCCAGGTGTCGGCCCACGAATTGCGCACCCCGGTCGCCGCGCTGCTGGGTTACGCTCAGATGATGCAACAAAACAGCCTGGCGAAGAAAGAACCCACCTTATATCCCCTGGTCGAGGGGGTCGTATCGAGCACCGAACGGCTGCACCGCATCTTCAACAGCATCCTGGATGTCTCGCGGCTGATGACCGATGGGTTAGACGTCATCCACAGCCCGCTGAGCATCGCCGTCGCCTTCGAGGCGGTCCAATCGGATTTCGCCGACGCTCTCGAGAAACGGAATCTTACCCTACAGATAGCGGGCCTGAACGATCTGCCCACCTGTTCGGGCGATCCCGACCTGATGTACAAGGTCTTCTACCACCTGATGAACAACGCCATCAAATATACGCCCGACGGCGGCGCGATCACCGTGACCGGCAGAGAGATCGAGACGGAGACGTTTGGCTCTGGGGTAGAAATCGTCATCGCAGACACCGGCATCGGTATCGCTCCACAGGACCTGGAACTGATCTTCGAGAAATTCTACCGCACCGGCGAGGTCGCCCTCCACTCCTCCGGAAACAGTAAATTCAAGGGAGGCGGCCCCGGCCTCGGATTGGCCATCGCCAAGGGGGTCATCGACGCCCACGACGGGCGCATCTGGGCCGAAAGCCCCGGTTACGACGAGGAAGAGTGCCCCGGCAGTCAATTCATCGTCCAAATCCCGGTCAAAGCCTACAACGCGGAAACGGCCTGATTTAGCACTCGACCGCCCAGCGCCTACTCATCCAGCGCCCCCAACAGCGCCCGATCCTCCGCTCGGGCCACGCGACGCCCCTCCTCGACGTCCACCTGCCACAGCAGGTACATCCCGGCCATGAAAATGACGATCAGGCTGAGGACCGCCGGCCGGCTGCTATCGAAAATTGTGGCTGCGGCGGCGAACAACAACGGCCCCACGATCGCCGCGAACTTCTCCATCACGCCATAAAACCCAAAGAACTCCCCACTCTTAGAGGCCGGGGACATGCTGGCGTACAGGCTGCGACTGAGGGCCTGGCTGCCCCCCTGCACCAGCGCCACCATCCACGCCAATAGCCAGAACTCGATCATCGAATTGAGGAAATAGCCCCAGACGGAGATCACAGCGTAGACAGACAGGGCGAGTATGATGCTGCGCTGCGTATCCAGCATGTCGACCCACCGGGCGCACAAGCGCCGCCCGAACAGCCACGCCAGCGCCGCGCCCACCACCTCGACCCCGACGATCAACCCGATGATGAAAGCGAGATTGCTCCGCCGGACCGGCGGCAGCACGTGGAATTGCGCGACCATCATCCGCGTCCCCTGGCTATCGGGATGCCGGTCGCCAGTGTTCACCAGTGTGATCTGATGCTGGCCCGGCGCCGGAAGCACGAGCGCGCGACGGACGCCGTGGCGAACGGTGCGATGATGCCCCTCCAATACCAACGGCACCCCCGTACTCTCATCGATCAGCGGGCTGCCATCCACCATCACCGCCCAACGACCCCGGTCCGGCCCGGCGCTGTAAGTCAGCTCGACCGTCTGACCATTGAAATGGAACGCGCACTGCGCGCCAGGCTCGGCGGAGACGGCGTAGACCACGTCCGCGTCCAGGCCCGCCTCATCGGCCGGGATGGTCTCCCGATCCCACGCGCCGACGCAGGCCCACGCGCCCGAATCGATGCGGTAAACGCCCTCCCCCACCGCGTCCCCGACGGTCTCGTAAGGCGGGAGCGGCGCTCCAACCAACTCGTCAGGCAGGACTCGCGCGCCCACGACGCCCACCAGCGGCATGGCGATCAGGTTGAACAGGATTAAGGCCAGGAAAAAGGGCCGCCGTTTCGCCTTCCGGTCGGGCAGACGTCCAAAGATCAAGCTGAAAGGGATGCCCACGAATTGCACCAGGAGCAGCGCCAGGATCAACTCGACCGTGTCGAATCCCAGTTCCGCCCCGTAGATGGCGGAGACGCTCATCACTGTCCCAATGCCGTCGTTATAGATCAGGAAAGCGAGCAGATACTTGAACAGTTCCCGATACTGTCGCAAGTCGCCGAACGTGCGGCCCAGTCGGCGGAAACTGGCGTCGATGACGCCTGCACCGGGGATCACATCCGACGTCAACTCGACCGGGGCCGCGGGCGGTTCAGCGACGCGGGTGAAAATTGGGATGGAAAAGACCGCCCACCATATCCCCACGCTGAGGAAGGACAGGCGAGGCCCCCACGTGCCGGGCAGAAGCTGGATCATCACCACGTTGACCGCCAACAACGCGCCGCCCCCCAGGTAACCCAGCGCGTAGCCCCGGGTGGAGACCCAATCCCGATCCTCCTCCCGGGCCACGTGGGGCAGCAGGGCGTCGTAAAAGACGTTGGACGCCGCGAACCCAATCCGCCCCACCAGGAACAGGATCGAGGCCAGGAGCCAATCGCCGGTACCCACGAGCACCAACAGGCCGGTCCCGACAATGCCCAACCCGGCGAAGATCGCCAGGAAGCGCTTCTTGCCGCGGATCACGTCGGAGATCGTCCCCAAAATCGGCGACAAAATAGCCACGATGAAAAGGGAAACGCTGATCCCCAGGCTCCAATAGGCAGTCGCCCGCGCCTCGCTGGGCAACGTCGCGCCGGCGACCTGGCTGTAATAGACCGGCAAGACCGCCGCCAGGATGGTCGTCGCGAAAGCGCTATTGGCCCAGTCGTACATACACCAGGCGTTGATTGCCCGGCGATAGCGCCGGTCGGCTTGCGAACTGGACATAATCCCCCCCTTTACGTTTTACATTTCCGCTATCCGCTGTCACACCCACACGAAGGAGATTGTACCACAATTACAGTGGGAAATAAAGGCGCGCCGCTTCTATTTTGACCATCATCCCAGGAAGGGGTATAATCTGTTGCACAACGCTGAATAAGCGATTCACCGATTCGCTTACACCTATCAAATGGGTGTGTTTCAAATGCTTTAAGCCTTGTTCGTAGTATGCGCTTCAGCGCGCTTTTACGGCGATAAATCGCCTACTACAAACTTGACCTCAAATGAAATGAAACACACCCGAATCTTGTTCGCAGTGCGCTTTTGGGGGCGCTGAAGCGCCTACTACGAACGATCCCCCGGTTTATTGAGAAGATACGGAAAAGAGTATCGGAGGAGCAATACCGGTGAGCCTGACATTGAACACCCTGGGTCGGCTGGAAATACGCTGGAACGGGCAACCCGTGCCCCAGCTCAAGCTGCGCAAAAGCCAGGCCCTCTTGATCTACCTGGCTCTGAACCCAGGCAGTCACGATCGCAGCCATCTGGCGGGGTTGCTCTGGGGCGCTCTGCCGGAGAAGAACGCTCGCCGTAACTTGCGTCATGCCTTACACCGATTGCGCGACGCGCTCGCCCCGGAGGTGCTGGATGGCGACCGTCTCTCGGCCGGGCTGAATCCGGACGTCCCCACCCAGGTAGATGCCCTGGACTTCGAGAAAGCCCTCGCCCGCGCCGATCGATGCCAACGAGCGGGGAACCCCGTCGCCACCGCCGATTGTTTGGAGGCAGCCGCCAATCTTTACCAGGGCGACTTTCTATCCGGCTTCGACGTAGCGGACTGCCTGGAATTCGAGACGTGGGTCACCCGCCGCCGGGCCCGGATGCGGGAACAGATCCTGGAAACCCTGGATACCCTGGTGACCCATTGGACCCAGCGCGGCGCGCACGAACGGGCGCTGAGATACGCCCGGCGCATGCTGGCGCTGGAACCCCTATGGGAGCAATCCCACCGGCAGATGATGACCCTGCTGGCCCTCAACGGCCAGCGCAGCGCAGCCCTGGCCCAATACCAGGAATGCCGTCGCCTGCTGGCGGAGGAACTGGGCCTGGAACCCCTGGAGGAAACTCAAGCCCTGTACGCAAGGTTAGTAAACTGGGAAACTGGTAGATCGGTAGACCGGGTAATCGGTAGACCTGTAGCCCCATACCAATCTACCGATACACCAACATACCGATCCACCAACCTACCGTTCACCGGGCGAGAGGAGGAACACGCTGCTTTGATGAGGGCCTGGGAAGCGGCACGGCGCGGCTCCGAGCAACTGACCTTGGTGGAGGGGGAAGCCGGTTTGGGAAAAACTCGGCTGGTGGATGAAGTAATCCGCACGATCGAGCCCCAGGGCGTCGTGGCGTTGCGAGGGCGTTGCTATGAGTTCGGCGGCACGCTCTCCCTTACCAACCCATCGCTGCCGCCCTACGGGCCTATCTCCCCGAACAAGCGACGCAAGGGCCAGGTGAAAAGAGCAGCCCGTACTCATCTCTGTCTCACGCTCTGTCTCCGATCTGGCTGTCAGAGCTTTCCCGCCTGTTACCAGAACTCCGACAAATCTACCCAGACCTGCCAGAACCTGCACCGGCCCCCGGCGAGGCTGCCCGCCAGCGTCTCTTCGAAGCCGTGACCCAACTGGTTTTGTCATGTGCTCATTCATCACTCGTCCTCTTCCTCGACGATCTCCACTGGGCCGATCAATCGACCCTGGATTTGCTGCATTACCTGGTCCGCCACGTAGAAGACGCGTCCATCTGGTTTGTGGGCACATACCGGCCGGAAGAATTGAGCCTGAGCCATCCGTTGACCCGACTGCGGCAGGGTCTGGGTCGCGATCACCGGGTGAAGCGCCTGACGCTGGAGCCCCTCTCCGGCGAATCGGTGCGGGCATTGGCGCGCTCCCTGGTCGGCGAACGGGACGAGGCCAGCCTGGGTGACTTTCTCTACCGCGAGAGCGAGGGTAATCCGTTCATCCTGGTAGAAACGGTCAACGACTTACAGGAACGAGGCGCACTGGTAGCAGAGGAAGTCCACCTGAGATACGCAGAAAGCACACCGGATGATCGACATCTGTCGTGGAGTGGTCCCTCGACCCAGGAGGCCTTGCCGACCGGCGTGCAGGACGTCATTCTCCAACGGGTGGGCCGCCTGAGTGAGCAGGCTCAACGGTTGCTGACCCTGGCCGCCATCGTCGGCCAACCCTTCAGCATCGCGCTCCTAAGCGCCGCTGCCGAACGAGGCGCGGATACCATCAAGAAAAGCCTGGACGAATGGCTCCCCCGCCGCCTGGTCCAACCCTGCGCTCATTCCACAATCCAAATTCTAACCTCCAACCTCAATCCCCTAGCATCAGGCCTCCAATACGACTTCAGTCACAACAAAATCCGCGCTGTGCTCTATCACGCCACCGGATTGGACCATCGACGGCGACTCCATCGCCGTGTGGGTGAGGCATTGGAGCAGATATTCTCCGATCGAATCGACGAGCACCTGGGGGCGCTGGCCTATCACTGGGAACAGGCCGGGGATGTGGAGCAGGCGACGGAATACCTGTTGCGCGCTGGCGATCAGGCCCGCCTGCTCTACGCCCATCAACAAGCCGCCGACTATTACCGTCGGGCGTTGGCAATGCTGGAGCGCCAGGGGGATGCCGGGCGCGAACAGGCAGCGCGGACACTGATGAAACTGGGATTGGCCCACCACGGCGACTTTGATTTTGGACAGGCGCGGCAGGTCTACGAAGAAGGGTTTGATCTATGGCGGCAGATGGGAGAAACCCAGCCGGTGAATCCCCGGCCGCCGGCGCCCCATCCCCTCCGGTTGCGGTGGCTCGAGCCGACGACGTTGGATCCAACGATGTCGCCGGACAATCACACGAGCACCGTATTGACTCAACTGTTCAGCGGGTTGGTGACTTTGAGCCCGGAGATGGACATCTTGCCCGACGTCGCTCGCGCCTGGGAGATATCTGGGGACGGTCGCCGGTACGTCTTCCACTTGCGCGATGACGCCCGGTGGAGCGATGGTGTACTGGTGAGCGCGGGAGATTTTGAATACGCCTGGAAACGCGCGTTGGATCCAGCCAGCGGGTCGCCCGCCGCCAGCTTCTTGCACGTCATCCAAGGAGCCAGGGCCTTCCATAGAGGAAAGGGTAATCCAAGAGACGTGGGCGTGCGGGCGGCAGACGAGACCACACTGATCGTGCAATTGGAGGAACCGACCAGCTATTTCCTCCAACTGCTCGTCCGCCCCGATTACTACCCCGTGCCCCGCCACGTGATGAAAGCCTGCGGGTCAGCATGGACCGACCTGGAAAACTTCGTCTCCAATGGCCCGTTCCGATTGGAAACCTGGCGGCCGGGCGAATACCTGGTCCTGGCGCGCAACGCCGACCATCACGCGGAAGGCCGATCTCGGGGTAACGTGCAGCGAGTGAAACTGACGCCGCTCGTGGACTGGCCCGATCGCCTGGCGTGGTACGAGGTTGACGATCTGGACGTCCTGGGCATCGCGTTCTTCCCATCCGAGCAGCGCGAGGCTGCCCGGCAGCAGCATGCCGGAGAGTACGTCTCTCTGCCCAGTCTGGAGACGTGCTTTTTGGTCTTTGACGTGAACCGGCCTCCCTTCGACGATGTACGCGTGCGACGGGCTTTCGCCATGGCGACAGATCGGGAGACTCTGGCTGAGGTCGTGACCCGGGGCTACACCACTGCGGCCACGGGGGGATTGCTGCCCCAGGGATTGCCCGGGCATAGTCCAGGCATCGGATTGCCCTACAATCCCGACCGGGCGCGCCGCTTGTTGGCCGAGGCCGGTTACCCGGACGGTCAGGGCTTTCCTAGCGTAGATGCGCTGGCGTTTCGCGCCGTAGAAACTCGAATGACGTACCTGTATGCCCAATGGCAAGAGATCTTGGGAGTAGAGGTCGTGTGGCAGACGCCGGAGTGGGCGGTTTTTCTCAACCAGCTCAGGAACGAGCAACACCACATTTTCTGTGCCATGTGGGTGGCCGATTACCCTGATCCTGATAATTTCCTGCGGGTCAGTCGCGTCGAGATCTGGCCCGATTGGCAGCATGAAGCCTACGATCACTTGGTGGAGAAAGCCCGGCGTGTGATGGCGCAGGGAGAACGTATGGCCTGCTACCGGCAAGCGGACGAGATCTTGGCGGCAGAAACCCCGGTTCTACCCCTGACCTATGAACGGGAGCATCTGCTAATCAAGCCGTGGATCAGCCACTATCCCACAGCGCCGAGCAAAGCCGTGTTCTGGCATGACGTCGTGATCGAAGCCACATCCCCGGCACAAGTTTGCC
>DAOTUC010000153.1:0-5717 GCA_034437315.1 Anaerolineae bacterium | reverse complement strand
GGGCGAGGATCCCACCAATCGAGAACTGATGGTCAAGGTCGCCGGCGTATCGGAAGAAGAACTGGTCGAGGCGCTGAAACCGTTCAGCCTTGAGATGTTGGACGAGCGCTATTGTACATTGCCGGCCTGTGGGGACTAGACGATCTCGGTGGGTCGCTGTTCCGTTTATGTAGCCGCTTATGTAGCCGCTTACTCTCCCTCGGGTTCAGGCGCAATTTTGGTTCGCAAGTGCAGTGTGATACCGATCGAGGCTGCCTGGAATCATTTTTGAACCTGCGGGAGGGTCGTTATAAAGCAAAACCGTGGCGCGTGTTCTTGCACGCGCCACGGTTTTGCTTTGTGTGACGTGTCTGTCGCAGCGCCCGCTCAATCCGTTTCGCTGCATTCCTCCATCAGCACGAGTTCTGGACTGTTAACCGGTTGCAGAGCGTTCTCGACCTCGGCCAACAAATCCTCAATGGAGAAGGGTTTGGGCATAAAGCTCGTCGCCCCCAGGGTGATCAGCCGCTTTCTCTCCTGTTCCACGTTGGCGATGTGGGCCGAAATGGTGATGATGGGAATCGTTTGAGTGACTGCGTCCCGCTTCAGGTGGCTCAACGATTCGTAACCGTCCATCCCCGGCAATCGCAGGTCCAGAAGAATCAGGTCGGGCCGGTAGCGTCGGGCCAGGGCCAGGGCCTCGTACCCATTGGCCGCCACCAGCGGGGTAAAACCAATCTGGCGCATCGTCGCCGAAAGCAGCCCGGCGGTATCGGCGTCGTCCTCCACGATGAGCGCGCGGCCTTGCCATGTCAGCGCTTTTTCGACGCTCTCTTTCAATTCCTCACTGTCGACAGGCTTGGTGAGATAATCGGCGGCCCCTAACTTCCAGGCGGCGCCGTCGTCCTGGACGATGGAGAGGACGATGACGGGGATGTCGGCGGTCGCGGCCTCTTTCTTCAATTCGCGCAACACGTCAAGCCCATCCATATCGGGCAGAATCAGATCGAGAATGATCAAGTCGGGGCGCTGCGATTCGGCCCGTGACACGACGGGACGCCCACGACCGAGTATATAGACCTGGTACCCGCTGTTTTCCAACTGGATTTTCACCAGATTGGCGATGTTGGGGTCGTCCTCCACGAGTAGAATCTTGCGCGTGCGGGCTGTCACCTTGGGGGGCGCGCGGCGGCTTAGCTCGTCCCCCTTTTCCGGTGGGGTGGGGATCGGTAGGATGAAGGTGAAGGTGCTGCCTTTCCCCAGCTCGCTCTCGACCCACACGCGTCCGCCATGCATCTCGACAAACATCCGGGAGATGGAAAGCCCCAGCCCGGTCCCGGCAGCCTCCTGGACGAGCGGGTGATCGGCCCGGTAAAAGCGCTCAAAGATATGCGCCAGATCGTCGGGCGCGATGCCGATGCCGGAGTCTGTGACGTCAACCCGCACGGCGCACTCCACCGGATAAGCGCGCACCTCAATCTTGCCGCCTTCGGGCGTGTAGCGGATGGCGTTCCCGACTAGATTCGTCACGACCTGATTGAGCCGGTCCATGTCGCCGATCACCTTGGGCAGCCCGCCGACGATCTCGTAGGTCAAAGTCTGCCCCTTGTTCTCGGCGGGGATGGATAGGGCGTTGACCACGTCGGCGATGACGTCGCCGATTTGCATCAACTTGGGTTCGAAACGCACCCGCCCGGTATCGACGCGGGAGATGTCCAGCAGGTCGTTGATCAGGGCGGTCAGGCGGTCGGCGTTATTCTTGATGATCTGTAGGAATCGCTTCTGTTCGTCGTTGAGGGGGCCCACAGCGCCAGCGTGGAGCAGGTCGCCATATCCCTTGATCGCCGTCATCGGGGTGCGGAGCTCGTGGGAGACGTTGGAGACGAACTCGCTTTTGGCCCGATCCGCCTCGACCTCCTTGGTGATGTCTCGCAGGATGGTGACCACGCCGAGGAATGACCCGCGTTGGCTGAGAACCGGTGATAGATTGGCCTGAATGACCATATCATTCATCCTGAGGATCATCTTATACGCTTTGCGGATTTCCGAATCCCGCGCGCAAAGGAGCGTTTTCATCGCTCGTTTGACTTCTCGACTGCCCTTTTTATCGAAGTCGGAGAGGAAAGCCTTGAAATCCTGATCAATCAGATCCTTGGCGCTCTTATGCAGGATGCGTTCGGCAGCCGGGTTGACGAGAATCACTTTTCCCTGGGTGTCATTGACCACGACACCGTCCCCGATTGAGGTCAGGATGGCCTGGTTCTTGGAACTTTCCTCCTGCTGGCGACGGAGCAATTGGCCCATCTCTTGCGCCTGTTGCGTGATCAGGCGATAGACCTCAGCGTTGCCGATGGCGGTGGCCATTTGACTGAGAACCGATCGGAAAAGGCGGACGCGGGTGGGCCTGAAGAGGTTAGGCCGGGAACTGGCGACGGTCAATAATCCCATGAACGCGCCGTTGGCGACCAGAGGGGCGATGATCAGCGACCGCGTATCTGGCCCGGAGAGATCTGCGATCCACGTTTCCTCAACCTGCGCCGGTTGATCGTTCCAGACGAGTAGTGTATCGGCTTGCCCCAATTGCCATTCGGCGGGCAGGTCGGATAGGGGAATAGCCTCAGCGCCAGGTTTCCAACTCAGCGTCGTCTCCGGAGCGACGGCGCTGGCTTCGCTGTCGAGCAGGAAGATGGCTCCCTTCTCTACCGCTAAGGCAGAGACGACCTCGGCTAACGTGCGGTGTAGCATACGTCCCAGATCCAGGCTGGCGTTCAACTCCTGCGTGATCTCGTTGAGGGCCTCTAATTGGGCTTTTTCTTCCGCCAGGCGCTCGGATTGCTCCGCAAAATAATGGGCCAACCCGGCGCCTAACGAGTTGAGGTGTCCGTTGCCCTGAACGGGTTGCTCATCGGACGCGATCGTCGCTCGGATAGCCTGGGAGAGACCATCCACAATGGCGAGCAGTTCGGTGGGCGAGGCGCGCCGTTCCTGGCTCTCTCGGCTGGCCCAAGCTTGGGTTCGCTCTATTCGCTTGCCCGGTTGATCTATCAGCAGGGCGTCGACGAGCGGTCGCCAGCAGGCGAGATACTCTTCTTCCGGCAGAGCGTCATAGGTCGGCAGCCCTCGCACTTCAGACAACCACTGACGTTCGACCGCTGCCTGGCGCTGACGTAACCAGGATTCAAACGTTACATTCATTGAGACCTATCCCCCGCTTTGGCTACCCAGCGTTTTTTTGACTAAGCCTCTCGCCGGTTGCCATGCAACCGGTGGGAGGTTGATCAACTGTCGGGCAGACAGAACAGATGTGTGATGATCGCCGCGTGTTTACTGCGCGCTGCTTTAGCGCACTTTAATTCTACATCGGGATAGGCTCGATTGAGGTTACAATTTCGTTACGGTTGGGTGAAAGAGGGTCTCGTCATACGAAATCTTGGAGGGCCTGCGGGGTAGGGCTTGATTCTCCGTTGGGCGAGTTCCACCGCAAAAACGGCCAACGGGTGGGGGTGGTAGGGGCTCTCTCGTCAGGCGGGCAACGTACCGGAGACGACGTGAATGCTACGCCACGGGCCGTATTCCTCCCGTTTCACCGTCAGCCCCCGCGCGCTCATCAGGGTGGCTTCATCTCTGATGTAAACGCCCATCGCGGACCACAGGTTGGCTAGCCCATGCGCGACCAGGTTTCCGTCCGCGGCCTCGCCAGCGTCAACGATGGTCACCCGGCCGCCAGGCCGGGTGACCCGGATCATCTCTTCCAGTGCGCGGTCGGCGTCGGGGAAGGCGCTGAAAGCGAAGGTGGAGAGCACGGCGTCAAAGCAGTCGCCGGGCCAGGGGATGGCGTAGACGTTCGCCGTGCACAGGGTTGATGTCCGCCCCGTGGCTGTCAATCGACGCCGCGTTAGGCGGGCCATACCGTGCGCCAGATCCAGGCCCGCCAGTTTATAATGCTCCGCCAACTCGTAGTGCAAGCGCCCGCTGCCAAAACCGACTTCCAGCACACGACTGCCCGCCGGCGGCAGATAATGGAGCGCCCGCCGGCGCAGCCGGTGGGTCGTGTTGCAGGTGAGCCAGTCGACGGCGTCGTAAAGGGGCGCCAAACGGTCGTAGATCAGATCCCAGAAGCGTCGTTGACACGTTTTCTTGCGCTCGCTCACGATTTGCCTCCACTTCGTCGAGCGTGCATCCAGGGCTAGGACGAACGCATTTATCCTCCAACCCCGCAAAATGATAGCAATATCTGCTTTTCTAGACAGGATTTACAGGATTCCATCTACAGCTTGTAGGGCGCGTTTCCATACGCGCCGTTTTTCTGTCGCGTCAAAATAGGATTAGGGCTTTTCCACGGTTGTCTGTTTCTCCAGGCTGTTGTTTGCCTCGTCCAGTTCGCCGACGGCGCTCTCGCTGTCGGCGACGGCGCGGGTGGTGATGTTGGCGTACCAACTGGCGTAGGTGTGGGCGCACGTGAGCTTGACCTGCTCGTTTTCGGCGAGAGCGCTGACCGCCCAATCACACGCATAGGCGGGCGCGTTGACGCTGGCCCACCATGTTACTTTGAAAGCGCCGGCCGGTTTTGACCCCTGGTTCTTGACCGTCACCTCTACGTTGGCGCTTTCCCCCTGAACCGGCGGGTCGGGATCGAAGGCGATGTTGGAGATGATCAAGTCTGGCAAACCCTGTTGGACCGCGATGGTCAGTTGTCGTGTGTTGTTGTCCTCATTCGATTCCCGGACTTCCTCGCGCGAGTCGGCCCAGGCCTCGGTCGTGTAGTTGGACCAGCCCTTGAAGGTATATGCCATTTGAGCGATTGCCTTTTCACCCGGTTCCAACGTCAGCGCGCCGGGCGCTTCGGTGTAATCGCAACCCTCGGTGACGCACACGCGCCAGGCCCAGCGGAAATTGCGGGCCGCGCCGTCCCCCTGATTTTCGATCTCGGCGATGATGTACAACGGGACGCCTTGGCGCGGGTCGGCGGCATCGACCTTCAGACTGGTGATGAGCAGATCCGGCAAATCTCCCGCCGGCGCTTCGGTGGGCGTCACGGTCGGCGTCGCTGTCAGCGTCGCTGTCGGGGTCGCCGTGGACGTCGGCGTGTTGGTCGCCGGAGAGGGCACGACGATCTGGACGTAGATTTGGGCGCCGAAACGGACGCCCTGCGGATCCTGCATCTGCCACGTGGAGCGATACGTGCCCGGCGTCGTGGGCGCTTTCATATCCACGCTGATGTCGACGCTCGTCTCTGGGGCGGTCTGCGGCGCGTTTACCGCGTCAACGTCGCTCATGCGGTCCCCCGATATGGCCACGAGTTGTGCGCCCTCCTCCCACGTACACGTGCCGGAGTTGCGGATGCGCCATATCTTGGTGAAGGATGCGCCAGGTTGAAACTCGCTGTCGTCGGCGATCGTGATGTCGGCGACGTAGGCCGCGTTGAGCGTGCATCCGCCCTGTCCGGGAACGTCGGGGGCCGGCGTCGGCGTCGCGACAGGCCCGCCTGGCGTGAGCGTCACATCGCCCCCCTGGGGCGGCGTCGGCGAGAGCGTCGCCGAGGTAGGCGGAGACGTGGGCGTCCCTGACGGGGCCCCTGGTGGGGCTACGGAACGCTCCGGCGCGTTGCAGGACAGAATGGCTAATGTGATGAGGATTATGGCCACCAGCGACTGGCGGCGCGACGGGGAATAACTGCTCATTTCAAGCTCTCCTTTTCTGGTTAGCGCTCTCAGTTCTTAGTTCTCAACTCTCAACTC
>DAOTUC010000152.1:0-26051 GCA_034437315.1 Anaerolineae bacterium | reverse complement strand
AGGACACAGGAGCAAGCACAGCAACAACGAAAGAACCTTTCACTAAAGCGCACAAAGCCAGCGCCACTCCCAACTTATGGGCTTATCTGATGTTTGAGGAGACGTTGGTAACTGGGAGTAACTGCACCCGATTGATTTAGCCGGAATCTGTTCCGCCCTCTTCAAATAGCCGGGGCAGCGACTTGGAGATAAGCGCCGCCAGCAACGCGCACCCCAACCCGATAAATAAAGCGTCTATATCGAAAGGCTGGAAAACCTCCCAGGCCAGCGAGCCTAACACGCCGCTCGCCAAACTGAACAGCGCCCCCCGCTCGCTCAGCCGCCAGCCCATCAACGCCGCCAGGGTCGGCGTCAAAATTCCGGCTGTCCACAGGCTCAGCGTGAACATCAAAGCGGGCACAATCATCTGGAACCACAGAGCAAGCGCTAAACTTAGCACTCCCAGCGCCACGACAAAGATCCGAGAGAGCGCCAACAAGCGGTCTGCTCCGCTCCGGGGCCAAACATGGCGGCATACATCGTAAGCCAGACTGGACGCGCCGGATTGCAAGAAGGAGTTGACCGTGCTCATCATAGCGGCCAGTAGGCCCACGAAGAAGACGCCCCTGGCGACCCCGGGCAAGGTCGCGCCCAGTTGGATGAGCGACATATCCGGATCGGATAGATTGGGGAAGCGCTTCAGGGCCGCAAAACCGGCGAGCACGACGACCAAATCTATGAGCATCCAGATGGCGATGGCGTACAACACCGATCTCTTGGCGCTGCTCTTCGATTCTGAAACGAAAAACCGTTGGTATAACGGCGCCGACGTGATCGGCAGGAAAAACAACAGGATACAGAACACGCCAATCTCCTGCAACGAGAGGAAGGCGAACGGATTGAGATATTCCGGCGGCGCATTCATCATCTCCCTCACCGGTTGATCGACGATGAGGATGAAAGGCGCCAGCATGGCCAACATCAACACCATCAATCCAAACTGGATCACGTCGGTCGTCACGTCCGCCCGCATGCCGCCGAGCGCCACGGGCGCGATCAACACGATTGCCATAATGACCATCGCCGCGTCTACAGGCATTGACGTGAAGGTAGCTAATATCTTTCCTCCGGCGATGATCTCCTCCGGGACGAGGCACAAAGTGGTCAACAGGAGCGCGCTGGCCACGGCGAAGTTGCGCCCGTAGAAGCCGCCCAGAAAATCGGGCAGGGTGTAGCTTTTCGATCCTGTGATCCTGGCGAGCAGGAGGAGCACTGCCAGGTTGCCCAGATAGAAAGGCGCCATAAACCAGAGCGCGCCCAAGCCTAATTGATACGTCAATCCCACGCCGCCCAGAATAGCAGACGCGCCGTAAAACGTGGAGACGACGGTGGCGACCATCGTCCGCGTGTTCAGCTCGTCGCCCAGGATAAACGTCTCCAAGGTCTTCGCTTTCGCTTTAACCCCAATCGCCAGCGCGGCGGCGGCGTAAAGCAAGAATACCGCTTCTCCCATTTTATCTACCTCCGTTCCATAGTTTGATATACGCTTCACTCGCCAACGATGTGGAACCCACTACCAACCGGTACCACTGACCGTTCACACATTCCAGCTTACCACGCGCCTCAATTTCAACATTTGCAGACGGTTCCACAAGATCGCGAAAACGGCCCTCGTAAGAGACGATTTCGCGCACGAGTTCCCAGGGAGTGCGGGCCGCCTCTATCCCCTCGCTACCCTCGGGCGGCGTGAGAGCGGATACCTGCTCGACGTGATAAACGGCGGGTTGAAATAACGCCTCCGCCGCCCCGGTCACAGTCGCTCCAATCGTCGCGCTTCCCAGGCCCCGATAGATACGCGCTCCATACCGTTCAGTGATTTCCGCATCCGTACGGGTAGGGTGGACGCCGAAGAAACGGCCCACGGACGCATGACCAATGTCCACGGACGCATGATCAATGTTCGCATAGAACCCGTAATTCCAGCGTCGACTGACGTTGTAGCGCGCTTCCTCCTCCGTCAAAGGGAACCATTCCATCATCTCGCGCACCCATCGGCCCCCCAAATTGGCGTCTATCCCCCGGATGTGCGGGCTGCGACCGGCCCGCAGCGCGGCCCGCACCTGGCGCGCGTTGTCGATCCCATACACCGTCAGATTGATGTCCGAAAGGGCCGGATGATGGAGCCGGATCAGAATAGAGCCGACGACGCCCAATGCGTCCGGCGCAATCTCGGCGCACCGGGCGATCTCCAACGCCAGGCCGCGGGTCTCCGCCTCCAGCGAATCCTGGGGATCCGCCAGAATCTCCCGCAATCGCTCCTGGGGGTCGTAGTACCGGTCTACGTAATCGGCCGGGACCATCGAGAAACGGATGTCCCGCACCGGACAATCGGAGACATAGTGCGGATAGCGCTGTTCCAGGTAGCGGATCGTCTCGGCGACGTTGGCGACGTGGTAATAGTCAATCTCCCGCCGGTATCGGTCGCCGACCGGTCGGTCGGCAACCGGCTGGTCGGCCCGCACCCGTCGCCACCTGCCATCCGGATGGGGCGAGTATTTGAGGAACGCCGTGTACCGGTCCGGCGGGTGGAGGTAACCGGTGACGCAGAAGAACAGCCCCTCGACCGTGCGGATGAAGTCGCGATCCTTGGGTTTGCGTGCCCCGGCGGATAGCAAATGTCCGGCGGATGAGCGACTGTCCATCATCCTTCCTCACGAGTCGTCAGGTAATCGCCCGCCTGCCCGCCGACGACCAGCCGGTGATGGTCCGGCGCGTCACGCGGCGCGACCCGCTCCAGCGTTCCCCGCCCAACGACCCATTCGCCGTTCCGCGCCTGATCGCTGAAACGCCCGCGGAAGGAGACGACCTCCCGCAGATCCGCCGCCGCGTGTGTGGGGCCGTCCAGGATCGTCACATCTGTCACGGCGTAACGGCAGGGGGTAAACATGGCATCCCGATCGTCCGTCACCCTGGCCTGCACCGTTGCGGATCCCAGCGTTTGGAAGCGCCGATCGCCATAGCGCTCATTTACCTCCGCCGCTCGTTTCACGAAACGGACGAACACCTCCCGCCCACGGAATCGCAGCTCGTTGACCTTGCGGGCCTGCAAACGGGCGAAATCGGCGAAGGGCAGCGGCGTGTCTGGAGCATGCTCGGCGTGGAGGGCCGCCAATTCCGCACGGTCGGGGCGGCGGAGTGGGCCTGGCGGCGCCGCCAACAGGCTGTGGAGCGCTCGGTGGGCCGCCCGTCCCGCTTGTGCGCCGTAGACGAGGAGGTCCACGTCGGAATCCTCCTGGTGCAAGCCGAGCATCACCGATCCGGAGACGCCTATGGCGTCCGGAGATAGCCGGTCATCACGCGACATGCGCGCGTCCAATAAAGCCGCCAACGCCAGCGCGTCCTCCTCCACCTGATCGGCCGGCCCGCGCTGACGCAGGGCCGCCAGATACGCGCAGGGATCGTGAATCGCGCGGATGAGGCGACACGGCGCGCCCTGTAGATCAATGCCGAACACCGGGTCGCGCCACACGTAATCGGAGGGCGGATGTTGACCAACCATATCCTGCCCGGCGATTGCGTCCCGGCCGGCATACGCCTCCAAAATCTCCCGCTGTTCCCGGAAGTGATAGACCCGTTGGTAGCGGCGGGCGTCCGCGTCTCTCCGCCTCATCACCCGGTCGCCCTGGGGATGTGGGGCGTAGCGCAGATAAGCGATCACGCGGTCGGGGGGATGGACCAATCCCTTGACGGTGAAGATCAACCCATCTACTGTCTCGACGGCGAATCCTTCGATGATCGGTCCTGAGCTAGCATAGTTCGGCATCGTTTGCTCTCACCAGCGGGTCAGCAAGGTCGAAAAGGAGACGTCGTGAAGGGCGGACGCACGGTCCGCCGGTGGATCGATCAAGAAGACAAAAAGAGAGGCTGCGACCAGATCCGCCGTCGCGCCAGGATTCAAACGGTGTCCACTGTCGCGGACCGCGCGGTCGAAGCGACGCAACGCCTCCCGGCCCCGTTCGGAGAAAGCGCCCCCGGCCTGCAAGACCTGTTCCGCCTGCCGGGAGACGGCCTGGGCGGCGGCGACGCCCTCCTTGCGGGCGATCAGCGTGTCCGGCGTTTGGGCTATGATGACCAGCGCGGTCTGGACGATGGCGTCCGCCAGTCCTCGTCCCTCCGCCCAGAATTGTCGCAAGGCGGCGCATCCCAGCTCGAAGGTGATCTCAAAATCGGTGACGTATTCACGGGCCACGCTGTCTCGGTGTTGGGCCGCCGCCATAGCTTCACGCAGCGTCACATCGACGGTGGGCTGGCGCACGTCGTAACGCTCGACCTCGCCCAGGCCGCCCGGCGCTGCCAGGCGAATGGCCTCGAAAGCCAGACGGGCGTCTTCTACCGTCAGCGCGCGCAATACTTGGCCCACCTCGGCCCGCAGGCCGTCGGGATGGGATCGCTCGCGCCCGGCGGCCTTCGCCAACGGGGCCAACAGCAAGATCATCCCCAGGTTGGTGTTGGTATTGACGAAGCGGCGGGTGTCGCGCACCGCTCGCAAGATCGTCTCGCCGGCCGGCGCGCCGACAGCATCCCGCAGCGCCGGGCCGATGGCTATCGCGCTGGACATAAAGTCGACGAAATGCGTATCCGCGAAATCCCAGGTTCGGGAGACGTTGCCGGGTTTCTCGGCGCAGAGTTCCAGCAGGCAGGCCATCTGGGCGGCCCACGCAATTTGGTCTGTATTCATTCCCATTCCCACTGAGCCCGTTTATTCACCCGCCAGCACGTAATCGACCAGGCGCTCGGCGGCGTCCACCCCGGTCGCCGCCTTGAGACCGCGCCAACCGGGGATGCCGTTGATCTCGATGACCGTATACCCGCCGCCTGCGATGGGCAGGACGTCGATCCCGGCGTAATCCGCCTCCACTGCTGCGGCGGCCCGTCGGGCGATATCTCGCAATTCAGCGTCCGGCGTCAGAGGCGAGGGGCTGGCGCCCTGCGCGATGTTCGTCTTCCACGTCCTCCCCTGGCGCGTCATGGCAGCGACGACCGCGCATTGAGCGCCCCACCCCACCGTGAACAGGCGAATGTCCTGGCAGTGGTGGGGGATGAATGCTTGCACGTAGTAGACGTAGCGGCCCAGTTCCAGCGCCCGGAAGACCCGGTAGGCGGTATTCGGGTCGGAGACGCGCGCTATCCCCCGGCCCTCAGAACCGAAGATGGGTTTGACCACCACGTCGCCGCCCAACTCGTCGAAGGCGCGCATCGCCTCATCGAAGCGCTCGGTGACGATAGTGGGCGGCGTCGGCAGGCCGGCGTCCTCCAGGAGGGATGAGGTGTAGTATTTGTCCACCGTCCGCTCAATGGTCGCCGGGGAATTGACGATGCGGACACCCGCGTTTTCCAGCCGGTGGAGGGCGTCCACGCGGAAGATGATCTGTTCCAGCGAACCGCCGGGGATTATGCGCACGAAGAGCACGTCGTAGGATTCGAGCGGTTCATCATCCGCGGTTGGATGGGGCGCCGCCATCTGCGGGCGCGCCGAGATGCGCGCGGTCAGGCGCGTGATAGGGAAGGATGGGGCCGTGATACCCCGCCGGGCCAATGCCGCTTGCAGGGCGCTCACGTGCCAGCCGCCGCGCCCGAGAATGCCGACTTTCATGCGAATACGGGCGCGTTTGCAGAGATAGGCCGGGCCTTTCGATTATTATTGCATCCAAATGTCTGGCGCAACATCTCTCGATTGACCCGCCCGGCGCGAAAGGTGCGACCGCTGGCCAAGTTGTTGATGTGAACCTCCGCCGGGCTAAAAAGCAGGGGATCGATTTGATAGAAATTGCCGTTGTGGCGCTGAAATAACTCCTCGAAAGGCGTGCCGTAGTCCGGAGAGGCGGACGAAGGCAAGCGCTCAATGACTGCCTCTAGCAACCCATCGTCTGTGTTTACGGTGTACCAGGCCCGTCCGCCGTACAGGACGCCATCGTTGGACCGGCCAATCGCGCCCAGGTCGTCTTTCGCCACGGGGGGCAGTGGGCTGACGCCAAAGCCGGAGATGACGGTGTTGATGTCGAAATCCATCTCGATCATTTTGTGCAATCCGGTCTCTACCACCCGCGCGGCGATTTGAATTGACCCGACCAGGCTGGCGGTGGGCGCAACCAGGAGGTAGAGCCGATCTGCGGGCACCTGACACTTCTGAGCGATCTGGTCGGCGATTGCCTCCGACGGCAGACTGGGCCCCTCCAACATCAGGATAGCCGCATTTGCCTGGTCTCGATAGGTCAATCGCTCAAAGAGGGACTCGTTGGCGTAAAGGGAACGCGCCGGGCCGGATCCCATGGCAAAAAAGTCGTCTGCCTGAATCGCCCAACCCGCGTATTGGGAAGCCATACATGCCACCGGCGGGTGACTCACCGACACGCTCACGCCGGGAAGCCACAGGTCGTCGTGCGAGAACTCGCAAAATTGGACGCGGCCCAGCCCGCCCATGCAGACCTCGGACAGGAGCCGCCCGGCCTCCATCGAACCGTAGACGTGAATACCGGCGTCGAGGATGGTTGTTCCATTGGGTAGAGTTGTCACGGAAATTGCCAACGCATGCGCATCGGCGATCATATGCTGGACGATTTTCAACGCCCGCGTATTGACGCTTGGCCGTCGCCCGGCTGTTGGATGACCGGCTTGCGCCGGATGTTTGTTATCCGCCCCCATAGATTAAAATTTCTCCTTTTCCCAGAGATGTGATATCGCCAACGTAGCGATGAAAAAGCCCATCAATCTGCCCGGAAGTGACTGGAAGCGCCCATTCGCGCAATCGACGCAGGTAGTAGCGCAGGAAGACGGGCCGGTAAGAGCAAGTATAACGAAAGGTGGGCAACAGCTCCTCGGATACTCCCCCCAGAGCGACGATGGAACCGCGCTTCATCCCGGCGCCGGCCCTCGCGCCCAGCGCGCCGAAGACGATGATGGAACCGGCGATGATGCGCGCCCCGGCGAATGGGCCCACGTCGCCCTGGACGACGATCAGTCCCCGCCGCATCCGTTCCCCGGCTCGTGGGCCGGCGTCGCCATCGACGATGATGACGCCGCCGCGCATGCCGCGCTTCTCACCGACGTAGGCCGCTCCCAGCATCGGCCCGGCGTTCCCGTGGATTCTGATGCGCCCGCCGGATAGATGGGCGCCGGCCCACGCGCCCACGTTCCCGTGGACCACGATTTCGCCGCCGCGCATTTGCGCCCCCAGGTGCATCCCCACGTCGCCGTGGATGGTGATGCGTCCCTGGCGCATCCCCTCGCCAATCCGTTTGACGTGGCGCAGGTCGCCGATGAGTGTGATGTGCAGCGGGTCCGCGCCGGCTGCGTCCGCCGGACGTTCGCCATCCGCCCTCAGTGTGAACAGATCGCCCACCGTCATCCAGCGTCGCCCGTAGAGCAGGGGCGACGCCGCGATCTCCGACAGGCTGCATCCCGCGAATCGATCCGGGCGGATGGCGTCCGCCTCAATCGGCATCGTCGAGAACTGCTTCAGGCGCAACGTGACGCTCGATTGGATTTCTTGATCTGCCCGCAAGTGTTCTGATTCCATCGTTACCCCACAATTTCCCGCAAGTGAAAGTGATATGGGCCGAGCGTGCCGCCATAGTTGCCGGCCGAGATACGCACGATCCCCGCCTGGCAAGCTGCGTGGACGCCGATGCGCATCGCCTCCCGCACCGCCGCCTCGCCCAAGCCATCGATCACGATTTCCAACACTGAATTGACCCCCGCAGGCAGCGCCGATTCGGTCTGGCGACGCAGCGTGGGGCAGTAAGCGTCGTTGGTCGAGGCCCGCAGGAATTTGTACTTTGACGTGGTCTTGCTCCCGCTGCGGACGATGCCGCCGGGAAAAGGCGTCACGACGCCGCGGACTCTTTCCATCTCCGCCACGGCTCGCTCGGCCGCCGCCAGGGTCGCCTCGGCGCTCTGGCCCAGGATGAGGAAGTTGCCGCCTCCGACCGCCTTCTGGACGCCGAAACTTTCTTCGACGACGAACTCCCCCTCCATCACTGGGATGCGCCACAGCCTACGACCTTCCAGCCGCTTGCTGAACTGAAAGCCATCGCCGAAGTAGCGCAGTTGCCCACCGACCTTGACCTTTGGATTCTCGTTATCCGGCAGGCCGTCAAAGCAGGCGGTCGTGGCGCAGGTCATGACGCACTGTCCCACTCGCTTCATCAATTGTTCCGCCATACCCTTCGGCCCCATCGTGAAGACGAGGACGCTGACGCCCGGTCGACCGTCGGGGGTCTCATCCGCCGGGATGGGCCCTTCGACGCCGGCCTCGCAACCGCAGGCGATGACCGACGTGGCGAAACCAGCGGCTTCGCGGGCGGCGATCTGCGCCCAACGTTGGTTGGCGGCGGTGATGATCAAGCGCGCGCCGCGCATCTTGAAGGCTTCGGCGAATGTATCCTCAATCTCCACCCCGTTGATGTGCATGCCCATTCCTTTCTTAGATGTGCAGCTTGTCCGCGCCGGCGACGTATAGATGGTCCAGGGTGGTCCCGTTGGCCTCGCGGAGCCGCATCGCATCGATCAAATCGGCGTGGACGCCGCCCGCCAGCCCGTTGGCGATGAGGGCGGCGCCCTGCGCCGCCTCTTTGGCGACGGTGGATGACAAACCGTCGGCGGTGAAACCGGTCACTTGTACAGGCGTGAAACGGCGGGCGTTCTGCGCGGCGAGTTCTTCGAGCGCCTGTTCCACGCGCCGGCGAATCTTCGGCGCGCGGCAGAGCCGCCCGGAGAGCAGGATCTCTCGCGGGTTGGGCGCGCTGACCAGCATCGCGGCGACGCCTTTGACCAGGCGCTCGATAAAGGCGTCCCAGGCCAATCGACACGGCTCGCCCGCTGGGGTCTCGGCGCGGTCGATCAGTTCCTCCGGCGATAGACCGGGATCCCCGGCGACGTAGGCCGCGCCGCCTGTGAAGAGCGCGCCCTTGTGAAAACCGCCCAGCAGGTAGGCCAGTTCGCCATCCATCGCGCCGGCCGCCAGATAGCCCAGCGGGCCGGACGCGCCCCCCACCCCATCCACGATCCGCCCCCCGTCCACGGCGATGACGGCGGTGAAGGCCCCGCCCAGTTCGACGTAGATGAAGGCGGTCTCCCGGTAGTCGATCCCAAGGCGGCGGGCCTGATCATATACGCCCAGCACGACCGCGCATAACTTGTCGGCGGTCCCCATGTCAATCCGGTTGACCTTGCGATGGGCCGGCACGGTCGCCAGGTGGATCACCCCGGGCGCAAAGTAGATGGGCAGGTCTCGCTCTTTGCTGAGCGCTTGCAACCCGCGAAGCAAGCCCCGCATCCCCCCGATGATGGTCTCTCCGGCTTGTCCTGTCGGCGATCGTTGGGCGACCGGCGGCCATCCGATAGCCAGATCGATGTCCCGCGCGGTTAAATCCTGGGCGCGGACCCAGGGCAGCCCGTAGCCCGATGGGCCGACGATCATATCCACCGGCCCGGCCTCCTGTATCCGGTCGGTCAATATCCCCGGGTTGGCGGATACGTCGGCTGTGGGCAGGCTGAGGTCCAGAAAAAGGCGCTGTCGCCCCTCCAGGCCGCACACGTCGAAACTGATCGTCCCTGGGTCGATGCCTATCGCTCGGATCATAATGTGTTTGCTATTTGTCGGCGCTCCGGCGTAGGAGCGCCGTCGTCCTGACAGCCCGGCATGCCAGCGAGACGCCGGCGGTCCAACGATGGTCCAACGACGGTTTGCTTATGGTATGACGTGTACACGCGCTCCCTCATTGGCGACTCGGCTGCGATAGATCGCCGCTGGCTTGCGCGCGTCGGCCGGTCGCGCTGCGATCCACGCCCGCACGCGATCCTCGAGCGCCTGGGCCGCCGCCGTCCCTTCCACCAGGCCGTAGACAGTCGGCCCCCAGGAGCTTTGGCCCGCGCCGGCCGCCCCTTGATCCAGCAGGAAGTCGATCAGTTCGGCGGAGAGGGGGTTGGCGTATCGACCGCCCTGCACCGGCGCGAAGCAATCGCCCACCAGGCGCTGTATCTGCGTCAAGCTGGCGCCGAAGCGAGCGATGTCCCTTTCCGCCAGGGCGGGCAGCATCTGCATCATCACCAGCCGCGCGATCTGGCCCGCGTGTTCGGGCGACGGTCGCGGCATCTCGACGAAGGCCTGTGTTTCCTCGTCGCCGCTCAATCCAGGCGCGACTCCCGGATTGACGATGACGAAGCGCCAATCGCCGGGAAAGGGTCGCCGGACGACGATGGGGGATAGAGGGGCGCTGTCGGACGTGCGTCCGCCGGACATACGTCCGGCGTCTACCAGGAAGCCGCCCTGTTGGAAGGCCCCAATGCCAATGCTGGAGCGTTTTCCGCGCGCCATCACCCGCGCCAATTCAAACGCGCCGGTCTCCACGCCGTGCAGTTTCGCCAGGGCGGCGCCGACGGCCAACGCCAATTGGGTCCCGGACCCAAGGCCCTGGTGAGGTGGGATGATCGCCTGGATTTGAATGTGCACGCGCGGATAGCAAGCATCCGGCGGCGTCAGCGCGTCATACGCGGCGTAGAAGCGTCGAGCGAATTCCTCAGCCCGCTCACATTCAGCGTCTACGCTGGCCTCTCCGCTTCCATTGACGACCGTGATGCGCCCTGCGGGCGTCGCCTCCAGGATCAGCTGGGGCTGTTCCAGGGCCACGCCGATACTGCCAAATTTCCGCCCCAGGCCGCCGTGCAGGTCTATAAATCCCATATGCAGCCGGGCGGCCGATTCAACGCGCACTCGCAAGGAACCACCTCGTCACATACTCATCTAGATATTGCATGGCTTCTCGCTCCTGTCGTCCGCCTGTTTTATGAACGATCTCCCGATAGCGCTGAAAGGCGGCTTGAATGTCCGAGAACGGATAGAGATGAAGCCTCGTCGCCAGGATCGTCGCCTCAACGACGGCGTTTTTGCCGCGATTGAAGCCCAGGAAATCCCGCCGCCTCCCGCCGCCCACCACGCGACAGGGCATAGTCGCTCTCTCCGTCTCTGCGGCTGCGGCTGCATCCATGTCTATCACCGCTAACTCACGCCAGTAACACGTCTCCTCCAGGACGACGCCGCGCACGTGGCGGGCGGGGAAGTGGGGCCAGCGTCGGATGTTTGTCATCCGCTCGTCATCCGCCGGATAGCAAACATCCGGCGGATGTTTGTCTAGCGCTGTGTGGACGAATGTCAAGACGTTGTCGGTCACGTTCGCCACCCCGGCGCCCGTGGCGACCAGGTTGCGGTAAGTGCTCGTGTTGCGGAAGGGGCGGACGATCATCTCGGTCTCGTTCCATGTAACGCCCATCGGCGCGAAATTTGGCCGCCCCCCCGGGTCGAGGGTGGAAAATATGACTTCAACAATCATCATCGCTTTGTCGCTTATCGCTTATCGCGTATCGTGTGTCGCTTATCGCGCGGATAACGAGCATCCGGCGCCCAAATAGCCCCACCGCAGGGGCTCCTCCTGGACGTATTTTTTGCCCAATTGTACGGCTAAAGCGGCCCGTTCCAACTCGCGCCCCAGGTAGAAGCTATGTGCGCCAGCGTCCGCCGCCACGCCGAGTTGGTCAAATATCTGTTGTGGGTCTGTGCCTTTGATGAATAACTGGTTGTTGAAGACGTAGACGTATTCCGCGTTGGCGAAGATGCGGAAATTTCGGTCTCGCACCTGCCGTTGCATGTGACGCAATTCGGTCTCCGTGTAGGGTGTGTAGGGCGGATCTTTGATCGTGATCAAGCTGTCGTCAACGTGTTTGGGCAGTATGCTGTTCTGGTGGGCGTAGTGCATCAGTTTGCGGGCCAGGTCGAATTCGCGCACGGCCCCGCGGGCCCAACTGATCACCTCGGTCGCCAGGACGTATTCGATCCGTAGCTCGGTGATCAACCCGGCCATGACCGCATTGACGCCGGTGGTATCGGCGTCGGTCAATTCTGTCAGGTTCGCCAGCCCCATCAGCATCTCGGCGTCAGGGTATCGCCGCCGCATCTCGTAGAAGCGATGCAGCGATTCGGTGAAACCGAAGTTGATGGGGTTGAGGATGGGATCGATGACGTAAGGGACGCCCCACGCTTCCAATTGGGCGATGTTCCGCTCCAACGAATCTGCCGGATGTTCGTTATCCGCCGGATGTCTGTTATCCGCCAAGTGTTCGAAATCGGGGATGACGACTACCTTGCAATGGAGCCGGGGGGCCAACGCCATATTGACGCTGTTGACGCTCAACAGCATATCCACGCCGGCCTCGTCGGCGCGCAGGATGGTCTCGTGATGGAAGGTGTCCAGGCTGACGGTGAAACCGCGCGCCTTGAGACCCGCCACGACCTGCGCCACGTCTGGGAATCCCTCCTCCGTGCCCACAGGACAGCCCAGGTCGATGATGTCGGCCCCGCTGGCGCGGTAGTACTCGGCTTCTGCCAGGATGTCGGCCCACGGCATGCGGTAAGCGTCCACAATTTCGGCCAGGATCTGGGTGCGATAGTCGCCATATCCTGCCAAGATCCTTTCGCGGCCAAAGAAGACGGGCAGGTCTTTTAAATCTTTGGGCCCCCGGAGCACCGGAACGCCGACTTTCTCCTCGATGACGAATAAGTCGCCCTGGCACCAACCGGAGATCATCACCTGCTGGCATCCCCTGGCGCTATCTAACTGGCGGGCGATCCAGGGGGCGCTCATCAGAGCGGCGACCGAGATGTTGAGGGTCGTGATCTCGTAATCGAAATCCGGTTCCAATTTTTCCAACGTATCAGCCAGCGCCTCGGCCGCCAGTTTGCCGGTCACGAAGAGATATTCAGGCACGTGGGAGCTCCTTGGTATAAAAAGCGATCTGCCCCGGCGCTTCTTCGACGCCGATGGTCACCGTCGTGAGGCTAGATATGTCGTGCGCCTCTTCCGCCAGCGCGTCTATCAGCCGCTGGCAGATGTATTCGGCCAGGCGTTCGGCGGTGATGTTGTCCACCGGCAGGGTGAGCACGTCGGCGGTGGGCAGGACGTACCGTCGGTTTTCGAAGCGGATCTCCCATTCTTCGTCCCGTTTCTGCACGTCCAGCGCCGCGCTCTTTTCGGGCAACAGAAAGTGGTGGTCCAACTCGTCGCAGATGCGGCGCATCATGCGCTTGAGGACGACGAAATCGAAGACGTAAGCGTCCGGCGTGAGCGCGCCCTCCAACGTCGCCGAGACGGCGTAATTGTGGCCGTGCAATCGCTCGCACTTGCCCATGTAGGAGATGAAGTGGGAGGCGCTGAAATTGAGATAGCCTTTCTCTACGATGATGCTGTACATCTATTGATCCTCGATTATATCATGGGATAGATTTGTCCTTAGCCATTCATCCAGGGTCGTATGCCGGATGTTCCGCCCTCCTCGTTGAGCTCCCTGTTGGAGCTCCCGCCGGATCTCGCCCAGCGCGCCGTAGCGCTCGGCGAAGGCGTTATGTCGATGGATGCTCTCTAGATTCTCTTGCTTGGCCAGGACAAAGGTCTCGTCGGGCAGATCGGGGTAGATGGCTACGACGTTACGCAACATCTCCCGCACTACGTCTTCCACGAACCTGGGATTGCGATGAGCTTTGTTGACGATGAAGAACTCGTCCGGGCGCTTGAGCAGCTCATACGTCTCTGAGCTCATCGAAGCTTCCACGATGTGGACGAGGTGCTCAGCTCGCACCCGGTATTGTGATTCAATGGATCCAAGCAACAGTGTGCCGCGCCCCCGCTGGTTGTGAGAAGCGGCGGGTAAGATGGACAGAATGCGTTCCGCGTCGCTTTCCGAGAAACCCTCGTCCAGCAACAATTCCCTGGAATGGGTGCGCATCATACCTTGGGCGCAGGGGCAGACGGTCAGCCCGTTCACCTCGACGCCTACCAGGCTTCTCACGCTGACTTTCTGGTGATCTTTATTGCAGCCGGTCGCCTGTTGGGCGGCGGCGATGCTGATCAGGGTGACCAGTTCCTCGGTGCGCCGGCCGGAGACCGGCGTGATCTTGGTCATCGGATATTCGGCCCGCACGCGCACTTCGGAACGAATGGCCTGCTGGCTCTGGACCACCTGGCGGGCCAGCCGTTCGACCAGCGTCTCGACGTCCGGCGTCGGTTCAGCGCTTTGCTTGAGGGCGATGTCCGCAACGAGCGCCTCCAGCGCGTCGTTGAAGCGGGACATATGCACCCCGGCTTGTTCCGGGTTCAGGTCGGCGAAGAGGTCGAACGTGGCGCAGAGGAGCGCCGGTCCTTGACCGCCGTCCGATTCACCCGCTATACGAATGATCCGCCGCAGGTTCGTCACCCCGACCCGGCTCAGGCTAACCGTCACTTCTGGGCGAGCCTGCTGCACGTCGTGTTCCAGCCGCAACTTCAGGCTGCGCGCCACCCGTTTGACGTCCCGTTTGCCCTGCTCGATGCGCTCCAAAAGCTCCGTCGCGGCGGCATTCAACACCGGGTGTATCACGTCGGGCGCGATCTCGACCAGGGGCGCCAGGACGAAGGCCCGTTCGTGCATACGTGGGTGGGGGATGATCAACTCGCGGCCCTCCCGCGCATCTCCCCCGCCCGTGGGGGGCAGCGTCTCGTCCACAATCAGGTCGTCGTAGAGCAGGATGTCCATGTCGATGGGGCGCGGCGCGTTGCGAAATGACGCCATACGCCCCATCCGCTTCTCAATCCACTTCAGGAAATGGAGCAATTCCCCGGGCGATAGCGCCGTTCTGATGGCGCAGACGGCGTTGAGGAATTTCGGCTGATCGGTGTATCCCACCGGTTCAGTCTCGTAGAACGACGAGACCTGGTCGATGGACGCGCGGGTCTGAATGTACTGTAGGGCCTGTAGGATATTCGCCTGCCGGTCGCCCAGATTGGCTCCCAGCCCCACGTAGACGCGGCTGTCCTGACGCGATTTAACCATTGACCTCACCGTCCGCTTCTTTCAAGATCACCGGATAGTTGTCGAAGGAGATCGTATAATGCGTCTCGAAGTGTTTGCGCAGGTGGGCCTCTATCGACGCATCATAGGGCGGCTCGACGTAAAGCGTGCGACCGGGCCGTTCGCATAGCAATTTGCCGTCGCGGACGATGATCACGCCATCCTTCAGCACGTAGCGCGGGCGGGCGAACATCTCCTCCTTATCCGCCAACGATGGATAGACCGCCACGTCGGCGTCCGCCCCCACGCCCAGATGGCCCTTGTTGTTCAGCCCTAACGCGCGGGCGGTCCCGGCGCGAGTAATAATGGCGATCTCGTACAGTGAGTATTCCCGATCCAACTGTGGGAGCAACGCCCGGTTGTCTATCCGCCCTTTCCGCGCGCCAGGGGCGATGGTCTTCCACGAACGTCTGTTGTCCGCCATCTCGGCCCGGTAATCCCGGTCCATCAATAGCTTGATCACGTGTGGGTAATAGAAGAAGGGCCCGGCGTTGGGATGGTCGGTGGTCAGGAACACCTGCCACGGGTTGTCGATCAGCATAAACAGCTCCAAGCCGACCATCCATTGGATGCTGTTGACGCGATTTCGGCGCCGGTACTCCATCGGCACCACGCCGCCCCCGGTCTCATTCTCCACGTCGTCGTTGAGCCACTTTTGTCCGCCCAACCGGTGCAACTTATATTCCAGCGGGCCGTCGGAGGTCATCGTCGTCACCGGGCCGAAGATGACCTGCCCCACGTCAATCGTCAAATTGGGGTGAGCGTTGACTGCCTGGGCGACCTCGGCGGCGGCGGAACAGATGGACGTTTGTTTGCCGCGCGCCTGTTTGCCCCCCCCGCCATAACTGAAGAATTGCAGGTGGCAGATGTGGCCTCGCAATCCTTCCAGCGCCTCGATCGTTTGCACTGTCGTGCGGGCGTTCCCCTGGCTGCCCAGGTTGATCGTGTGGATGTGGGGCGCGTGGGGCAATCCCAATTCTTCATTGATCCAGGCCAACGTGCTGATGATCTGGCGCGGCGTGATGTCAAAACCGAGTACCTCGTCGTCCAGTTCGCTCACGTTTTGGCCCCACTTCCAGTTCTCCACCCCGCCGGGGTTGACGATCTTGATGGCGTATCCCTTGGTCGCGCCCAGCAGCCAGGCGACGTAATCGCGGGCCTTCTCCCGCTCCCCGTCGCGGATACAGCGCATCAGGAAATGGTTGTTGCCCATCGTGACGTAGGCCCCTTTGTCGAGGATCGGGGTATCCTGTAGCTCCTCGTGGGTGTGACGGGCGACCAGGGGAGCGGTGGCGGCCTCCATGACTGTTGTGTACCCCATCTCGGCGTAGAGATAACCGGTAAGATGGGTGGTGGGCACCGTGTAGCCCGCCCCTGAGCGACTAAAGGACGTCCGCTGGCGGGTGTGATCGCGGTGGTCCTCCGGGCGGAATTTGCGCCCGGCGTTCACCTTGGCCCCAACGATGTGGCTGTGGATGTCCACGCCGCCGGGCATGACCACCATCCCGCTTACGTCTAACGTCTGCGCTTGATCCCGGTCTATCACGTCCGGCGAGACGATTTTCCCGTCCTTCAACCAAATATCCTTGACTTCTCCGTCGATCCCGTTGATGGGATCATATACGCGCCCGTTGAGAATGCCTAACATGGGTGCACCGCCTCAATCAGACGATCCAATATCTCCTCGTCGGTCGGTCGCGCGCGGGGGAGCGGCGCTCGCATCCGAAGCGGCACGCCGTCCATCCGGTAGGCGATGCCTGTTGCGTCCACCCCATAGCAAGCGGTGGGAAAGACAACGTGCGCCGTCTCCGTCGTCAACGACGGCATTGGATCTAGCACAATGGTTGGGATGCGGGCCAGCGCCTGCGCAGCCGCCTGGGGGAAATGGGCCATCGGGTCGGAGGCCAGGATCAAGGCGACGTCCGCCTCTCCCCGGGCCAACACGTCTACCGCCGTAAACTCGCCCGGGCCGTAGCGGGGGTAGCCCCGCGCGAAACTGACGGCGAAGGGATAGCCGCTCTGCCAGGTCATCACCTGGTCGGCCCCGGTGACGTTGCCGTGCCCGCGCATCGGAATCACACTGAAGCGGGTGTATTGGTTCAACTCGGCCACGAGGGTGAAGAGTTCGCTCACGTTGAGGTCTCGCCCCGCGCTCTGGGTCAGCCCCATGCCCACAAAGGCCACACCGTAGCGGCAGGACTTCATCATCTCCACCAACGCCTCCAACGCAGTCAATGGTATGCCGCCGATGCTGTGCTCCTCGTGCGCCGCTTGCGCCTCCACGTCCGCGTCATTCGCCGCTCGCGGCCTGTTTGGGCGATCGTCGTTCGCCGGGCCCCGATCGTCCATCCGCCCCTGGAGCAGCGCGCGCAGCGTGGTCAACACCTCGAAATCGGCGCCCGGCTGCACCTGCAGGAAATGATCGGCCGCCCGCGTGCTGGCTGTGGGGCGCACGTCCACCACGACGACCGTCCGGTCGCGGCGGCCTTGGGGAGTGAGCGCGCCCTTGGCCATCGCGGAATAGCGGGCGAAGTGGCGCACGTGAGAGACGGCCGGGTTGCATCCCCAGAAGACGAGCAGGTCGGCCCGGTTGCGCACTTCCCCCAACGTGCAGGTCGGTTCGCCCACCGATTGCATCGCCAGACCGGTCGGGCCGTGGCAGACGGAGGAAGTGGTGTCGATGATGGCGCCGATTTTATCGGCTAACGCGACGGTCTTCCGTTGGGCCTCACTGGCGGTGGAGCTGAGGCCGTAGATCAAGGGGCTGTCGGCCGCGTCCAGGATGCGGACCGCCTCCGCGACGGCCTCCCCCCACGTGCTCGGGCGGCCGTCCACGGTGGGCGGCTGGGGGGTCGGGTCGTAATGGGTGAACAGCCCTCGCCCGTTGGCGCACGTCTTGCGCACCCGCTCAATTTCCTCCGTGTCGGCGACTTCCACGATGATGTCGTCGCACAGGCAGCCGCAAAAAGAGCAGACCACATGTTCGATGGTGCGTCCGTTGTCGCTCATACGGGTTCCACCTCCGCCGTCAATCCCTTGAATGTTGGCATGCCGGTGCTCTCTGTGTCGACGCCGATGAGCACGTTTGCCAGCGGGCCCATCGGGATGAAGATCATGCCGGGCGGCAGGTCGCCGACGCGGACGCTCGCTTCTGCTTGTCCGTTTTCTGTCCGAATTTTGACTGTCTCTCCCTCAGCGACGCCGAGGCGGGCCATATCATCCCTGTTCATCTCCACCAGCGTGGTCGCCCGGCGGTAGGCCTCTGAGTCTTTTCCCTCGTGGAGCCCCCTACCCTGCTCGCGGGTGCGGCCGGTGATCAAGTGTGAAACGCTTATGCTCATATGTCCTATGTCCGATGTCTGATGTCGGCGTAGACGGCCTCTGCGCTGGCCAATATCTGTCGCCAGCAATCGGCGCGGCTTGCTCCTTCCGTCAGCACGGTGCAAATAGGATGACCGGCTTCGATGATCTCGCCAGTGTGGGGAATATCCCGCCGTCCTTGTGTGACCCAGGCGGCTGTCTCTGGTATCGTTACGGTGCGGGCGGACGTCGTGTGCCCACGGGCGTAGACGATGCCCTTGCCGAAATACGGTCCGGCGATGTAATCCCTCAAGTTGAAATCGGGCAACTGACCATCCATCGCCGCCAGGTGGAGCGAGAAGATGTTCAAGCCGTAGGCCCGTTCCACCAGTTCCATCGAGGCGGTGTAGCGCGGGTTGACCTCGATCAGATATGGGACAGTCTCCCCCTCCGGTGTGTCGCCGATCACCAGGTCGATGCCGTTCACGCCCCGCAAGTTGAAGCGGCGGGTGAGTCGCTCAGCTATCCACGCCACGGTTTCAATGATGGGTTCTCCCGACAATGTAAGTGGCAGGATGTTGCCGCACCAGACAAAATCTCGCCCGCCCAGTTCCGCCCGCCCGATGAGCTGCTCCGTCAGGCCGATCACCACGCTGCGCTTTCCGTCAGCCACGAAAGCTGCCGAGGCAGGCCGCCCCTCGACGTAGGCCTGCAAGAAATGGCGCGGCGTCAAGCGCCTGCCGTCCCAACGACGGATGCCGTGACCGCCGCCGCTGCGCCACGGTTTGCGCAGCCACTCGACCGCCGGGTCGGCTTTGGCCTGCTGATCCGGATGTTTGCTATCCGCCGGATGCTTGTCATCCGCACTGGGCAGCAGCGTGGCGGGGAACGGGATGCCTTCCTCGCGGCAGACAGCGCGCAGCGCGCCCCAGTCCCGCGCCCGCGCCAGCGTTTCGGGTGTGTTGCCCAGCAAGGTTCGCCCGCGCGCCAGCGCCTCCACCACATTGGGGTGGTTCTCCAGGTTGGAAATGTAGACCACGCCGTCAAATTGCAAGCGGCGGCTGGCCTCCAGCAGCCCTTCCGCGCTAAAGGGGAGATCAAAATCGCGCAGCAAGGCGTGATTCTCCACCAGCGCCCGCTGGTCCCGGTCGCCGAAGTAGTCCAGGGTGACGACGCGCTCTCCGTAACCGCCGCACACGGCAGACTCGGCGATGGCGCGGGTGCTCAGGCCAGCGATGAGAATGCGCACCTATTAATCGCTTTCCGCCGGATGTTTGTGATCCGCCCTTTTAGCGATAGCGTAGACCGCCTCGGCATCGAGCGCCAGGTCGTGCTGCTCGAATAGTCGGGCGACGCAACGACGGTGGATCTTCATCTTGCGCCCGCCGATGCCCAGCGCCCCAAAGATGATTTTACCGTGTTTCTGTTTGCCGTTCCAGTGCGGCTTGATTTCCTCAATGCCCAGGGGCGGCACGGCGTTCACGTCGCCCAGCACGCGCAGCGTCGGATGGTCGATCCAGATTGACGCGGGCAATAGTTGGACGCCCGCCGCGCCGGCGCACAGCGCCGCGTGAGCGCCATCTAGCGCTTGACGCACGTCCGTTTCATCCGCTGCGGCGATTGGCGCGACCTCCGCGCCGAAACGCTCCTGGATCGAATCGCAGGCCGCCTGCGCTTTCTCCAATCTGCGAGAGGTGAGGTGTACGTTGGCCCCCTCCTGGGCGAAGAAGGCGGCTGCGCGAAGGCCCACAGGCCCGGTGCCAGCCAGGATCACGATCTTTTGGCCGATCAGGTCGCTGTCCGAGGCCATCTTGGCCGCGGATAACAAACATCCAACAGCGGCTGCGGCGGTGGTATTGCAACCGTTGGCGTCCATCATCACCGAGACGCGCACCGGCCCGAAGAACGCCTCCGTCGCGGCCTTGAGCATCGCCTCGCCGGTGGAGACGTCGGACCCGCCGATGAAGACGGCCGAGTTCTTGAGATCGTCCCCGCCGCGGGTGAACATCGCGCCGTACACCAGATCGCGCACCTCCTCCACCGCCACACCGCCGAGGGTCAGCACGTGGTCGGCCCCGGCGTCGTAGGCGGTGATGGTATCGAAGACGCTGGGATGTTTGTCGCCATCCAATTGAAGCAATATCTTTTTCATATCGCGTTGTCTCCTTGTAGCGTCCTGCGTCCTATGACCTACGTCCTATGTGGGGGAGTGAGAGAATCTCGGATGGACGGCCCAGCACGGTGAGGCCTTCCATCTCCCGCAATCGCTCGGTGTTCTCCACGTCAATCGACCGGGTGCGAATCGTGATTTTCTCTCCCTTTGGCCCCTTGGTCTCCTGGCTGCCCAATTTCTGGTCGACGGGATAGATGTAGACCGGTGTGCTTCCTTTGACGGCTTGCGCGACGCAATTGGTGATCAGGCTATCGGCGATGCCGTAGGCGATCTTGGCCACCGTGTTGGAGGTCGCCGGCGAGATGATCAAGGCGTCGTAACGCCCCAATTGGAGCGGGCCGGCGAGGAATGGGAGATTCGGCCCGCGCTCCACGTCGATCTTGCCAAAGTCGGACGTCAGGTCATCCCACAACCGGTACCATTTCAGGACCAGCTCGCCGCTCTTGGATACGATCACAGAAATTTCCGCGCCGAAATTTTCGCCCACGTCCCGCATCGCTTGAATCGATTCGACCAGGTAATCGCCGGCCCCCGTGATTCCCCACACAATCTTCAGTGCGTTCGAGCGCGCGTCGCTTGTCGGACGCGCGTCGTCTTGTTCAGTACCATCCTGGCCCAAAAGTGAACACGCACATCCCATTTTCTCTCTCCCTGGACGTCGCCGCCCGCTTTCCCTCAGCCGTTTCAGTCAATCGTTTCAGTCGTTACTATTGAAAAATTCGCTCAGAGGCTCGTCTCCGGACCGATTAGCGCCCCTGGGACGGCGGCTAGATTGTTTAAGACACTGTTAACTTCAGCCATAAAAAGAGCTCAGGGAGAAGGGAGCTGCGCTTAATCTCCCTGAGCTCTTCTCATTTCACGTAAGGTTGCACTGGTTAAACCAGCGCCGTCAGTCGGATTCCAACCTAGACCACTTTACCCCATTCGCAGTAGCCCTGCTTGCCCCTGCCGTAGCCGGTCACGAGCGGGACGTTCCGCTTGATCAACGTCGTGGCGGCGCAGTGCTTGCAAGCGCGCACCGGCGCGCCCGGCCGGTCGGGGTTGAGCGCGATGACGTTGGTCATCAGCGTGGCGGTGGTGCATTCGGGGGTCAAGTAGCACGGGAAGTCAGATAGGCTCATCAGGGCCGCGAAGCGCTGGGAGATGGCGCAAGCCGGATAGGTGTAGCGCTGCGGGTTCATGACGACTTCGTGGTTCTCGATGGGGCTGAGGTCCACCTTGATGCCCTTGATCTTTCCGCCGGAACCGATCGGTTTGATGTCGAGGATCTGCTCGCCGCGGAGCAGGATGTCGATGAAGTCGACGTTATGCAGTTCGTCGGCCTCGCCGCGGTCGGGGTGCATCGCGACGTAGTTGTAGAAGCGCTTGGTGAGCAGGTCGATCACCATCGGCACGGTGAAGCTATCCAGCCACAGGATGTAGGCGGTCGCGCAGGCCGGCGCGCCGGTCGCCACGGAGAGCACGTCGTACTCGCTCTTGTAGGCGTTCTGTTCCAGGCCGCGGTGCAGGGTGTTCTCGAAGACGCCCATCACAGCCTCGTAGATGCCGAACACCATATCGTCCTTGAACATGTTGTAGGCGGACTGGGCGATGTGGTGGCCGATGTCGCCCACGCAATAGGCGGGGACGGCTGTGATATTGGCCAGGTGCACGCCCGCCTCCAGGGCCGCCTGGATGTAGGGCTTCATCTGTTCCTTGTACTGGTTCATATACGCGCGCACGTCGAAGGAACTGTGAGGGCCATGGCCGCCCAGGTTGTGGGTGTCCATCAATTGGGCCTGGGCCGCGATTGGCTCGCGGTAGATGAATTGCAATTGATCGACCTCGGCTTGTTCCGCCTCGGCCGCCGTTTTACCGGATTCCAGGGCGGCGCGGAAGGCGCCGGCCAGGCCATAGGAGGTGTTCATCCCCCAGGATTTGCAGGCGAGGATCGCTTGCTTGTGCTCGTCGGGCATGTCCATCTCTCGCAGGATGCGGTTGACCACGTTGGGCACCGAGCCCACGGACATAGCGAAGTCCACCACGCAGGTCGGGCCGTACATTCCACCGTAACGGCGCACCGCCTCGCGACCGATAAGCGCTTTGTTCTCCGCGATGGCGTCAATGAACTTCCACATCGAGTCCTTGAACTCTGGAATTTCGTCGTAGAGAATCTCCAGAATGGGTGGGGTCTGGTAGTGCTCGACGAAGGGGTCATCCTCGGGGCGGATGGTGTCGGTCAGGTCGGTCAAGATGCCATAATGCGCGTTCACCGATTCCACGTGAAGGTCGATCACTTCCTTCGTCTGTCCCTCGCTCGCATCCATATTATTGACAGCGTCTACGTAGGGTTTGGCGTCGGTCAACTTAAAGGTTCCGCCTCTTTTTTCCTTGATCACGCCAAAGACAGCCTTGGTGGCTCCAATTGCTTCGTTAACCATCTTCTCATAGATTGACATTTTTCACCCTCCTTAGGGGGTCTTGTGAAAGAATCTAAATCGTTCCGAGTTAGCCAGGCGATAGTGGATGTGCACATCAGTCAACATCCGGGTGAACAACACATTGATGCAATAACCAGTATTTCACCTCCTTTCGAAAGCGGGTTTCTTCGGCAAGGCGTCGAGAAGCTTGGGTCGGCGCTCAGGACCCTGAGATGATCCGTCTGCTAGTTATTTAATTGCTATGGTTTAGCGCTTGCATCGTCGATACATTAGGAGAGGCGGCAGGCTGGGGAGTTCGCGGACGCTGATCGTGCGTCTTCTGTGTGCGCATAATAATCAATTCCCGCTTGTTTAACAGAGGTCGTCGCTATCAAAGGCTATTTGCATTGAATCCGACCAGGGTACAAAAAAGCCAACCTGCACACCTTTGGCAGCTCGGCTGAACGAAGACGGATTAACTTCAACCTTGCGGTCCCATCCGTAGGGTAGCCTGGGTTGATATTGAGCTTTGACCTTCCCAACCGCCCCGGGATAAAATCAAACTGCTAAAATTTCTCAATAAGACTAGGCTAAAGGAATGTTTCCGTTTGGTATATTTGATTAAATGCGACTTTTATTATACACAAGAACGCGGCCGGTGTCAACTATTTCACGGGAAATCGGATATCATGCTGAAGCCCCCCACTTGTCACTATTCTCTTGAGCGTGCTAAAATCACTCACAATCAAAAATCAGGACGAATGAGCGTCATATGGATGTCAACGTCCCCCATCCACTTTATTCGTGAGATTTCGCAAGGCGTCATGGCGCGCTTTTTCGAGATTGTGACCGGAAAGCGCCAGCTATCAAGGAGGAGATATGAAGAGACTCGACGTCTCACAAGTTTTCGACGTCCTGCTACCCGTGTTCGCCACATTCGCCGCGTTGCTGGTCGGAGCGGTGATGTTGCTGGCGCTAGGCGCGAATCCCATCCGGGCGTATGGCGCGCTCATCGAAGGCGCCTTTGGCAGCCCTAACGCTCTGGCGGAGACGGCGGTCAAGGCCGTGCCGCTGCTACTCGTCGGTCTCGGTATCTGTATCTCGTTTCGGGCCAACGTCATCAATATCGGCGGGGAAGGGCAGATGATCATCGGCGCTATCCTGGGCACACTGGTTGGCCTTACGCTTTCGGGCCAGTCCGGCTGGCTCGTCATCCCCCTGGCAATGTGCGCGGGATTCCTCGGCGGCGCGTTCTGGGGCGCGATTCCCGGCGCGTTGAAGGCCTATTTCAGCGTCAACGAGATCCTGAGCACCGTGATGATGAACGCCATCGCCGTGCAAATTATGAACTATCTCCTGCGCGGCCCGATGATCGATCCCGCCCAGGCCGAGTTGGCCTCCAAAATCCCGCAGACCGCCCCGCTGGACTTTGCTTTCCGCCTGCCCCGTTTGGCCCCGACCCGGTTGCATCTGGGCGCGGTGATCGCGGTTGTGCTGGCGGTAGCTGTATACTTCTTGCTGTGGCACACGACGTTGGGGTATCGCATCCGCGCCGTCGGTCAGAATCCGCAGGCCTCGCGCTACGGCGGCATCCGCGTGCGGCGGCACGTCGTCACCGCTTTGTTGTTGAGCGGCGCGTTCGCCGGGCTCGCCGGTGTGATTCAGGTCTATGGCCTCAACTATCGGATGATCACCGATGGTTCACCGACCGGATTCACCGGCAGCGCCGGTTTTAACGGCATCGTCGCCGCCCTGTTCGGCCAACTGCATCCCATCGGCGCGATTCCGGCTTCCTTTTTCTTCGGGGCGCTGCTCGTAGGCGCGAACAAACTCCAACGAATGATGCAGGTGCCCTCTTCCTTCATCATCGGGTTAAATGGCTTGGTCGTCATCTTTGTGATCAGCAGCGACCTTTGGCGGCGGAGACGGCAGCGCAGACGTATGATTGAGGCCACACAGCGGGATGAGACGGATGAGTATGATGGGCGCCGGTTGGCGGGATCGGAGCTGGTGTGATGGAACAGATGATGACCGTTTCGTTCTTCGTCGGCATTTTGGCCTCCGGCATTCGCCTGGCCACACCCTACCTCTACGCCGCCCTTGGCGAGACGTTTGGTCAGCGCAGCGGCGTGCTCAACCTGGGCGTCGAGGGGCAGATGCTCATAGGCGCTTTCGCCGCTTTCTACGTCACTTTCCAGACCGGCAATCTGTGGCTGGGTATGTTGGCCGCGATCGTCGGCGGCGCGGCGATGGGCTTGGCTATGGCCTTCGTCAGCGTCAATTTGCAGGCTGTACAGGGCATCAGCGGCATCGGCTTTTATCTCTTCGGTCTGGGGATGAGTACGCTGCTCTTCCAGATGCTCTTGGGCACGGTCGAGACGGTGAGTGGATTTACGCCGATTCAAATTCCTTTCTTGAGCGACATTCCCGTCGTCGGCGAGATTTTCTTCCGGCAGAACATCCTGGTTTACGTCGCCTTTGCCCTGGCGCCGATCACCCATTTCGTGTTGCAGAAGACCACACTGGGGCTGAAAATCCGCGCCGTGGGTGAGAATCCAGAGGCCGCCGACTCGCTGGGCGTGAACGTCGCCCAGGTGCGCTACATTACGGTGACGCTGGGGGGACTTCTATCGGGCGTCGCCGGCGCGTCGATGTCGATTGCGCTGCTCAACGTCTTCCAACAGAATATGACCAGTGGGCAGGGCTTCATCGCCGTTGCCCTGGTCTATTTCGGCGGCTGGCGGCCCTTTGGCGTCATGCTGGGCGCGTTGCTGTTTAGCATGGTCAACGCCCTGCAACTGCGGCTCCAGGTGGAAGGCGTGCCCATTCCCTCAGACTTGATGGTCATTATGCCCTACGTCCTGACCATCGTCGCCCTGGTACTGACGGTGCAGCGTGTGCGCTCCCCCTCAGCGCTGACCAAGCCGTTCAAACGGGAGGGATGAAATAGGGATAGAGAGTCGAGATAGGGAGGTGATGACCGACAAAATAGCGCTGATTGAAGATTCGATTTCACCGGTCTATGTGTTTTCTATTCACGACGTAGTCGTGGGGTTCTGGCGCGTGGGCATTAACCTCCATCCGCCAATTCCCCGACCAGAAAAAGGAGAATAAGAGAAATGTCACACAAACGCAATTTAGTTACTCTGGGATGTGTTTTGATCGCGCTGGCGTTGCTATCCAGCGCTTGCGGCGGCGCCGCCGAGGAGGAGGATGATGGCGTCTTTCGCGTAGCCGCGATTATGCCCAGCACGATCAACGACCTG
>DAOTUC010000151.1:0-7975 GCA_034437315.1 Anaerolineae bacterium | reverse complement strand
GTTTACCAATCGTTTCAACATCGTTTACGCGCCTCCTTCTTTTTCGCTCAACAAGGCTGTGATGTGATCATCCATAAACGCTTGCGGGTCGTCCACACAGGTCATTTTTTCCTCCGGCGTGCTGCCCAGTAGATACTTTTTGAGCCGCTCGGCCCGTTCTGGCATGTCCACCGAGAGGTCGAGTTTGTAGATCTGGAGATCGTCGAGGCGGCAGTTGCCGAGGCCGCGCGAGCGTTTGCCGCCCACGTAGCCCAGGCCGCTGACGAATTCGCTCAAGCCGACGCAGGTCAGGCCCAGATCAGTATCGGTGGGATCCTCCAACAAAATCTCGAGCTTGAAGGTCTGCGCCGGAGCGACCACTTCGTAATCGTACTTGAGCTTGTCCACGGCCTTTTCGCTGTCGCGGTCAATGGCGACGCCGTCGCGCACCTGGATCATCGCCTCGGCGTATTCCTCGCTCTCAGCGGTAGGCAGCAGGTCGGCAAAGGTGATGCGGGAGGCGGCGTAGGACGAGCCAAAGAGCTTGCAGGTATCGCACAACAATTTGTCCAACTCGGCCAGCAGTTTGTCGTCTTTCCAGTCCCGGCTGCGTTTGTTAAAGGCGTCTTGTTCCTTGCCCTGCGCCCCGATGCACCCCTGGCCTTCCATCAAGCCGCAGCTCTTTAGCCCAATCGTTGAGGCCAGCTTTTCCACGGTGCTGCGGAACGCGCCTTTGAAGCTGGAGCCAGGGATGAAGGGCCTGCCATCAGGCGTGCGGATGACGGGGCTGTCGCTGGGACTGCCCACGGTCCAGCCGCTGCCGATGTGCAGACCGGTCTTGAGCGCCAATGTGCCGGTAAACAGGTATCGTCGTGTAAAACCACGGGGATTGATCATCGTTTGACCTCCTTTTTCCACATCATCTCGGCCGCCAGGTGCTGGATGAACGCGCGGGCCAGCAGCCCGACGAAGAAATCGGCCAACTCGTTGCTTTCACGCTTGGTCAAATCGTCTGGGACAAAGCCGTATTTGCCCTTCACGTCACCGCGCATATCATCCAGTTGTGATTTGAGCGCAGTGTAAAACTCGCCATAGGATTGGCGCACGCCTTGCCAGTCCCGGCTTTTCTGGTGCTTCACAAAACTGGTCAATTCACCCCACGAGCGTGAGAACTGGAGCAAGCCATTGACCTGGCTGTTAAATTGGCTGTATGCGATTACGTCCTCTTGCTCGTTGGCAAAGGTCATCGCCGCCCTGTAGATGTCGCCATCGCTCAACAAGCGGATCTGGGTTTCTTGCTCGGGCGTCAACCGGATGTTTTGTATCCGCTTCATCCCGCACCTCCCGCGTTCGGAAACCTACAGGCATACTCGTACTGAGCCGCCAGTTGGCGCACGAACTCGCGGATCAAGAGCAGGTGAACTTGGATGCCCTCGGCGCTGTTGGGGTCTATCTCCAAGTTCGTGCAAATGGCTTTGCGCTGTTCGCGCAAGTCCCGACTGAGATAATCCAACAAATCAGGCCCCCAGTCTCCTTCGCGCCATTTATCCTGCCGCGCCGTGCGCACCTTGATAAAGTCAAACACGTCGGTCGTTTTGAGCGCGCTGTTCGCGATACCTTCCAGCCCGTTAATCTGGGACCGTTTCTTGTCGGTCAAGGCCTGGGCCGCGCGGCCGCCGAGATGTTCCGCCTTGGTGTAGAAACTGTCGGCGCGCAGTGCGACCGCCCGCAGCATTTTCATACGTAACGTCTGTTCTGTCATTGTCCGTTCACCTCCCAATGGAATGGATGGGCGACCAGCAGCCGCCCAAAGCCCTCGCGGCGGCGGGCGCCGATGCCCTCGTCTTGCATCTTGAGCAATGTTTGAAGCGTCCCGCCATCCGGCGGATCCGAAAATCCCAACAAAAAGACTGATCCCATCGTGATCGCTATATCGTCCGGCTTGGGCAGACGGAACAGATCGTTCCAGCCCATCACCCGGCGGGCGCCGCTGTTCTGGTAGATCAGTTCGACACCTGTCAGCCCCCACACGTCGGCCAGATAATCCGGCGTGATCGTCGTCTGGCAACGCAGCAGCCGGTCGTAAAGGATCGCGTCCGCGACCAACGTCAGCGGGACGTAAGCGGCGTGGGCTGTATCTATGTCAAAGTTCTGGGCTTGTTGACGCAGCGCGTCGTTGAAGGTCTGAACACGCTTTTGCAGCAAATCCGACGTATCCCCGCTATTCATTGCGTTGAGCTGCACATTCACCCGTCCAAAGCCGCGTGTGCAGTTATTGCCCAGCCGCAGCAATTGCGCTTCGTTTGCATCGTCAACAAAAGCTTTGAAAGCCTTCGCTTGATCGTCGCTCACCGTCAGCGCGCCCCAGAATGTCGACCCTGCCCGCAGCGCCTCCCGACTGTAGAGGATACCTTGGCGCACTGTGCCCGTGGCCCGGTTGATGCCGGTGCGGGTGCGCAAGCCGCGCTTCGCCTTGGCCGTTCCCATCTCTCGTTCGTCGAACGGATTACGCCGGTAGAACCCGTCGAAGTGATCCAGCGATTCCCGGCACTGGGGGTGTGAACACTCGCTGAGTGTATCCAGTGGGCGTGGGTCTGCCCGTTCACTCAGCGCAAAGAGCGCCCAGGGAATCAGCGCGTCGAAAACACCGTGGTGCGCTTCATCCTTGGGGTCTTCCTCATCAAACGTAAACCCCTTGAACCGCTTACACGAAACAGCAGTCCGAGGCAGCGGGTAGACTGGGTCGCTTCCACCTTGCAATTCGCCAAGCGTGAAAGACGCCGGATAGAGATTGCCAAAACTGGCCCCGCCGTTCATAAAAAATGCGTTAAACTCATCGGGATCCCGTCTAAGCGCCACGTGAGCAGAGGCCAACCCGCCCAAGAGCGTCGACCCAGACACGTAGGACAACGTCTCGACGGTCGCCTTCTCGCGCCCAGCGCGGAAAGAGAGCGGCCCGCAGTCTGTGATCTGAACGATGTATTTCATCCTGTCGCCTCCTCTCGCACCAACCAATAGTATTCGATTTCCTCCAATCGCTTGATCAGATTGTCGGGAGCAGTAACCTGCCCATCCACCTTGCAGTCGGTCAATTGACACACAACTTGCCCCGCCCCGCTGGATTTCGAACCGCCCAGACGATCCAGGCTTTTCAGTCCAGCCAGCAAGAGGAGCAAAGAATACGTACCCTTATTCCCCTTATCTGAACCAAGTGGAAAACCGGCGAGTAGGCCCACGATGCTGCCCTCAAAAATGAGATTCGGGACACCGTACTCGCTGGTGAAAAGCATCCCTGATTGCGCCGTACGCGTCGCCCGCGAGAGACTGACCTGGGTGCGGCGCTCGACTTGCCAGGCTTGCAGCTTTGATTTCAAGTGCTCTGTATCTGTCTCAAACAAATCGCGTGTCGATTGCGTCATTTGTGCATCGTCGAAATAAACCTGCCCGGGCATAAAGCGGCTGCCAAAGATGCGCGCCACGATGTCCGGGTCACGCCTGTTTGCCTCGCGGAAGTCCTCGGTGTGCGGCGAGGTGATTTGCAGATCGAACAGTTTGGCCAACTGCTCGCACCGCTCGCGTAGCGCGCCTTTGAGCGTCGAGCCGGGAACGTAAAGGAAGCCGTCGGCATCACGGGCCACCAGACGATGGACCAATCCGCCCCGCATACCAGTGCCAAAGTGGAATGCGGAGGTAAACGTTAGCTCATAATCAATTTGGATGTGTTCGGTCTTCACGGGGACTCCTTTCCGACAAAGTCCAAAAGCTCCACGATGTCGAGCACCGGCGTACTCCAGTCACTGCCCTGTTGGATCCACGGGAGATAGATTTGCTTATGGGGGTCTGTACTGACCAGTTCCAACAATGCCTTGCGCTGCTTGTCATTGTGCAGCCGCAAGACTGCCATCATCGCGTCGATCGTGCCTTGCTTGCGGCTTTGGAAAACAGCCGCCCGCAACTGCTCTAACTTGGTTTGCGGAACCTTGCTTTTTACCTTGCGCACCTGCGCCACCAGGTCGGTCATCTCCCCCGCCGTGTAGGGGCGCTGCGTGCGATAGACCACACTGTTTCCCCCTTCTTCTTCCAACTTGAGTTCCTGTTTGTAGTATTCGCCAAAGTCCAAGTGATTGGCGCTGCTCACCACCAAAAAATTGAGCAGCCCACCATCCAATTTTTCCCCTGCCAAACGCCGCTTGGCTGCCCCTCGCTTGGCGAACTTGAGGCCGCTTTCGGCCAGCCTCAGCAAAGCGCCGATGGGATAGTTGACGTGGGTCAGCACAACCGAGGCCGACAGTTTCAGCCGCTCGCCCCAAGTTTTTTGGGTGATTTCCGGAAACCGTTCGACCACGTGCCGCGCCACGTCTATCGCGCTCTGGGCGCGGGCGACCATCACCAGATCATCGCCGCCCAGGAGCAGGATGTCGAAAGGCCACACACTAGAACCGCCCGGATTGAGATATTTCGAGATGGCCTCGGTCACGGCCTCGTACACCGCGCCGTCTACCGCGTTGGCGAACTGGGTCATTTTGGCCAGAGATTTGATCTGTTCGATCTCGCGGCCCATACCGTCGCCGTCGGCGTAAATCAGCCCCATATAGTTCTTGGGAGAGGATTGTTTGCCCAACGCTTCGAAATCCTTGGGCCACCCGCTCCCCGTGACCGGATAACCTGCTTCAGCGAGTCGGGCGATCAGCCGTTCCCATAGATAGGGTGAGACTGGGTCAGGCCGCATCTCCCCATTGGCCCAACGCTCGATATCGTCCTTGATCTGGTCAGATTCTTGACGTTTCTTCAAGCAGCTCAAGCAAATACGCTCCCCGTCGTTCGTCGTTTCGGTATATTGCGCGCCGCAGGCGTCGCAAAAGCGGAGCAGCGGATGGGTCAACGGCAGTGTTGGGGCTGTGTGGCCATCTTTGGCCGCCCGCAGCCGGCAGCGAATCAAATCCAACGTTGGCGACACGTCCCCATCATACAATTCAGGCAGCGTAGCGCTCACGCCAGTGATGGAGACTGCTTGCGTCGCCTGGTGATATGCTTTCTGTACACGTTGGATAGCGTCCTCGGCCTTGCTGGTCTCCACGACGAACAATCCCCCGCCACCATTGGCGTAGATTTGGTCATCGGCGGAGATACCGAGCAATCGAGGCATTTCTACTCGATTCAAGCGATCCAATATACCGCTGCCCCCTCTAATTTCTTGGAGTTTGCCGGTGGCAAAGACATATTCCTTGATTCGGTTTGTATCGAAGGCTAATAGAGACTTACTCATAGAAAGCGCCTCCTTTCGAATACCCACATATATGCGTTCCCCTTTTTGTCATACGTTTGTCTCCTCGTTGGTCGTCCTATCACGTGTCGCTTATCGCCTATCGAGCCTTTGCATCACGTGGCGCGAGGGCCGTGTCCCCGATTTTACCGCAAATCGAAACTCAGATACCGCCCTGCTTGCAACCCTTCGTACTTGTACGGCGCGTAGATAAGTTCCAATTTCCCGCTGATCGGCGCCTCGAATCCGAAACAACCCGATACACTGCCATTGGGTGTCAGATCTACTCTGTCCATCTGGCACTCATCGTAATGGGGATGCCAGCCCGAATCTCGCAGCGCGCCGTTAGCATCCCGTACCTGGAAATCGTGCGAACTGATGGAACGCATCGGCCCAGGCCCCAGATTCTTGATCGTCGCCCACACCGTGACGTAGACGTAGCCTTGTTTGGCGGACGAAAATCCACTCCCTGAGCTAAACCGTGTCTTCAGCAGCGTGATTTGCGCCGTGTAGCTCTCGTCCCGTAACGAATCGTAGATCGGCCCCAGTTTTTTCATCGCCGCCGTTGGGATGACGGTTGGTGTGCGAGTAGGTCTCGGTGTGCGGGTTGGTCTCGGTGTGCGCGTCGGGCGCGGCGTGCGCGTGGGCGTCGGGCTGGATTTCGGCGTAGGCGTCCAGGTGGGAATCGGCGTAGCGGTGATAACAGTCGCCTCCACAGAGGGAGCAGGAGATGCAGCAACACTGATCACTACAGCCGATTGCGACGGGACATTCCCCCTATCCTTAAAAACCCACCATAAGCCAGTCGCTACGAGGCCCACTAACACCAAATTCACCAACCCAAGCGCCAAAAGCAGATTCCGGTTCTTGCGTGCGCTTGTCTTTTTATGCACGTTCGTTTCTTCGCGCTGGCGAGAAGGGGGAGGTGGTTCATCGTCCACTGTCGACGCGGGCTGCGCGCCAGTTGTGGGCAGTGCTTTAACGCCCTCTCCAGACAACAACGTCTCTAGTCCGCGCCGGGCGACGCCGTTGTGGGGATTGATCGCCAACACATTCTCCAGACAGATACGGCGCTCCTCGTTCGTATCCACCGCGCCGCTTAACCAGAGCCAGCCCGTCTCATTATGCGGGTCAAGCTCGACCGCTTGCGCCAACCGACGGCGGGCCTCAGTCTTTTTCCCTGCCTGAAGCAATGCGACACCCTGTTGAACCATTTCTTCGACGTTCATATCCTGCCACCTACTTCCTCACTTGATACTCACCTCCACCACCACATTCCTAACCAGTATAGCATCTTTCCACCCCAATTACATCAGAGAAACCTCTGAAAAAAATCAGAGAAACCTCTGATTTTTTTTCCGCGCTTTTGTACTATAATAGAGCATGCTCATTTTCAATCACATCCGTCGCCGCCATTCATTCCATCCCGGTGCGGAGCGCAAGCCACGGCCCAAACTTTTCCTGCAAGAAGTGGTAGGTCAGACGGGCGCCGTCCGCCATACGCCAGGCGGCGCGACAGGCGGCGAAGATGTCTGTCTTGTGGGTATCCAGCGTCGAGAGAGAGACGCACAACCGCTCGGCCGCCTCCTGGGGAGAAAGGCCGTCGGCGAGCGCTTCGATCGTCTCCCGCTGTCGCTCGGTGAGGCATTCCCAGACGGCGGCGCAATGGGCGGCGTCGGCGGGATCGAGGAGGATCGAGGCTGGGGTCGCTGGCTGGCTCAGGGCGCGCAGCATCGGGAAGTACGCCCCCCACGGCGTCAGGGGCACGGGGATCAAGCACACACCCACCCCCGGCGGCGCGTGGAGAATGGCCCCGTCACGGGCGCGTTCCTGGAACGGGCGAGGGGTGTAGAGATGCCACAGACAATCCCGGTGGTCGCACTGGAGCATAGCAGCGCTGGTCAGCGTCAGGGCCAGCAAGCGCGGCCCCCCAGCGACGCAGAGGTGCAGCCGCTGATCATTGCGCTTCAGCTCGGCCAACAGGTCGCGCGCCATTTGCCAGGCCGCTTCCGCCTCCTTTTCACTTCGAATGGCGGAGAGCGCCCGTCCATCAGCGCGAACGGCGAGGTGACGGAAGACGATGGGCTGTCCCCGGTACTGCCCACCGGCGAATTCGGCGCTCAGTTGGGCCAGCGCCCGGCGCACGCGGGGTCTGTCCGCGGAGAGGTGCAGAACCAGGACGGCGCTCACCGATTCACCGCGCGCCAAGAGCGCGTCCAGGGCAAAGGTGACGACCTGGGCCTGACCGCCCATCGTGATCAGGGCACTCGACTTTTCCCGTTGGATGGGTGTCTGCGTCATCGCTGTCCTCTTGTGCTTTGAGTGGTTGGAGATGCGTGGTCTCTCGTTGTTTCAAGCGGGTCGCCGGATGATGACCCGGCGCGCCTACGGGGTACCGTAGACGTGCCGTAGGCGCCTCGTACAGGATGTCTTTACAGCGTATGGTTACGGATAAGGTTTGCGGATAAGGCCTAACCAATAGAATCCTTGCATAGCGAGCAAGAGCCGCTTCGCTTCTGCCGTCGGCATCCTTTATTGGATCTGGCTCTGCCAGGTTAGGTGAGTATATGAAATCTTCGTCAATTAGTCAAATAGCCTTGACAGTCTTCAATCCATTGCCCGCCGTCGTCATCGGCGGGCCGCCCCACAGCGGCAAGTCGGTGTTGGCTTACAGCCTGACCCACGTCTTGCGAGAGCGGGCTGTCCCCCATTACCTGCTGCGGGCCTATCCCC
>DAOTUC010000150.1:0-4104 GCA_034437315.1 Anaerolineae bacterium | reverse complement strand
AGTTGGAGAACGTGACCCAGATAGCCCTGTTCCTAACAGTTATCAGGAAAATCTATGGTTTTCTATACCCGAAGTAGCCCCAAAAGGTGGTCAAATATTTGTTTGTGATACGAAGAAGAATTGCGATGCGCTTTACGCCTATTTTGATGCGTTAAAGGCACTTGCAGGCCCATATCTTTATCAGTCACCGAGTGGAACAGTAGTTGCCCAGTTAAATAGCGGGTTAACGCCTGATACTGCGGCAAAGTTTGAAAAAGTAATTAATTCGTTACCGTAAAACCACCTAACATTGGTGGCAGGCGACGTGGCTGCGCCGCACCCGGCAAGGCGGCCACGCCATCATCCTTACCCTGGCTATAACGGCTGAACAAACACAGCGCCCTGGAGAAATCCAGGGCGCTTTTGCGTTGGCAACCGAAAGTATAATTTTGTAACCTCTAGGAATTGCCATATACTTAGGAACGTTACAAAAAGAAGTTGCCCCGCGACGCGCAAACGTCCGGGGCACGGCCAGGCGAAGGCGCTCGCCGGCGAGGTAAGAATACCACGCCCGCCCCCGCGCGTCAATGTGATCTCATCACGTCGCCGGGGGCGATTTGTTTACACACAAGGAGTATCAATGGAACAACCTCAACTCAACTGGATTGCCAACTTCATCTGGGGCATCGCTGATGACGTGCTGCGCGATATCTACGTGCGCGGCAAGTACCGCGATGTGATCCTCCCGATGACCGTCATCCGCCGCTTGGATGCAGTGCTCGAACCCACCAAGGAAGAGGTGCTGGCGATGAAGGCCCGCCTCGATAAGGCCGGGATCGTCAACCAGGACGCCTCACTCAAGCAGGCCGCCGGGCAGGCCTTCTACAACATCTCGCCCTTCACCCTGCGCGACTTGCGCGCTCGCGCCACCCAGCAACGCCTGCAAGCGGACTTTGAAGCCTATCTCGATGGCTTCTCGCCCAGCGTCCAAGAAATCCTGGAAAAGTTTAAGTTCCGCAATCAAATTCCTACCCTCATCGAGGCCGATATCCTCGGCTATCTTATCGAGAAGTACCTCGATCCCAGTATCAACCTCAGCCCCGACCCGGTGCTCAATGGGGATGGCAGCGTCAGGTTGCCCGGCCTCGACAATCACGCGATGGGCACCATCTTCGAGGAATTGATCCGGCGCTTCAACGAGGAGAACAACGAGGAGGCCGGCGAGCACTTCACCCCCCGCGACGTGGTCGATCTGATGGCCCGGATGATCTTCGTTCCCATCGCTGACTGGATCACATCCGGCACCTACCTGGTCTACGATGGCGCCTGCGGCACCGGCGGGATGCTGACCATCGCCGAGCGCACGCTGGCCGAGCTGGCGGAAGCGCACGGCAAGGAGGTCGCCATCCATCTCTACGGGCAGGAGATCAACCCAGAGACCTACGCTATCGCCAAAGCCGATCTGTTGCTGAAGGGCGAGGGGGATCAGGCCGAAAATATCAAGTTCGGTTCGACGCTCTCCGACGATGCGTTCCCCGTCCGCGAGTTCGATTTTATGCTCTCCAATCCACCCTACGGGAAGAGTTGGAAGATGGATCGGCGACGGTTGGGCGGATTGTACGATATGCGGGACCCGCGCTTTGTCATCGAGCACGAGGGGGACCCGGAGTTCAGCTTGGTCACCCGTTCCTCCGATGGCCAGTTGATGTTTCTCGTCAATAAGCTCAGCAAGATGAAGCGAAATACACCGCTGGGCAGCCGGATCGCTGAGGTGCACAATGGCTCGTCCCTCTTCACCGGCGACGCGGGTCAGGGCGAAAGCAACATCCGTCGCTGGATCATCGAAAACGATTGGCTGGAGGCCATCATCGCGCTGCCGCTCAACATGTTCTACAACACCGGCATCGCCACCTACATCTGGGTGCTCACCAATCGTAAGTCAGAGCAGCGCGCGGGCCAAGTGCAGCTTATCGATGCCACCGAGTGGTACGCGCCGCTGCGCAAGAACCTGGGCCAGAAGAACTGCGAGCTGGCCGAGGCCGATATTCAGCGCATTCTGGAGACGTTCGACGCCTTCGAGGAGACGGCGCAGTCCAAAATCTTCCCCAACGCCGCCTTTGGCTACTGGAAAGCGACGGTGGAGCGTCCTCTGCGCCTGCGCGTCGATCTCTCCGCTGAGGCCCGCGTCCGCCTGCGCGCGGCCTGCCGGGAGGATGACGACCTGGAGGTGGCCGACCTGGTGGACGCGCTGGCCGAGGAGCTTGACCCCGGCCCGCTGATGGATTTCAACGCCTTCCTGGCCCGGGTGGAGGAGGCCGCCGACTTCCGCTTCTACAAGCGCCACCAGAACACGATCCAGGACACGCTCACTCAGGCGGATGAGGAAGCCGCGCCGGTCATCGATAAAATCTTCAAGCGCGTCGAACCCGATCCGCTGCACGGGCGCTTCGCCGTGGAGATCGCCGGCCAGACGCGCGTCGTCGAGTACGAATCCGACACCGACCTGCGCGATACCGAGCAGATCCCCCTGCTGGAAGAGGGCGGCATCGAGGGCTTCTTCCGCCGCGAGGTGCTCCCCTACGTCCCAAGCGCATGGATCGACGAGAGCAAGACCAAGATCGGCTACGAGATCTCCTTCAACCGCTACTTCTACGAGCCGGAGCCGCTGCGCTCCCTGGCCGACATCCGCGCCGACATCGAGACGCTGGAGCAGGAGACCGAGGGGTTGTTGGAGCAGATTTTGGTGGACGTACAGGAGACACCGCAATGACCCACTCCCTCAAACCCTACCCCGCCTATCAAGACGCCGGCGTGCCCTGGCTCGGCGACGTGCCCGCGCATTGGAAAATGAAGCGTGCTAAATGGTTATTTGAGCGAATGCAGCGCCCTGTACGTCCACCTGATGAAACCGTTACTTGTTTCCGTGACGGTGTAGTGACATTACGAAAGAATCGTCGAACAACTGGTTTCACTGAATCTCTGAAGGAAATAGGATACCAAGGTGTGCGACGTGGAGATTTGGTCATTCATGCAATGGATGCTTTTGCAGGAGCTATCGGGGTATCTGATTCTGATGGTAAATGCACACCCGTTTATGCTGTATGCCAATCTACACGACCTTTGAATACACATTTCTATGCGTACACTGTCCGTGAGATGTCTCGAACACAATACATCGTGGCATTATCTCGTGGCATTCGACAGCGCTCAACAGATTTCAGGTTTGAAACATTTGCTGATCAAGAGCTGCCGGTTCCTCCGTTTGATGAGCAGCAAACCATCGCCGCCTTCCTCACCCACATCGACCGCGTGACGCGGCGCTACATCCGCGCGCAGCAGCGCCTCATCGAGTTACTCAAGGAGCAGAAGCGGGCACTCATCCAGCAGGCCGTGACCCGCGGCCTCGATCCCGACGTGCCGCTCAAGGAGTCGGGCATCGAGTGGTTGGGGAAGATTCCGGAGCATTGGGAGGTGGTAAGGCTTAAATATCTCGCACACATTACAACAGGTAATCGTGATACTATTGACCGGCAAGAAAATGGCAAGTATCCGTTTTTTGTAAGATCTCAAACCGTGGAAAGAATTAACTCCTACTCCTTTGATGGTGAGGCTGTATTAACAGCAGGAGATGGAGCAGGCGTAGCTAAAGTTTTTCATTATGTTAATGGAAGATTTGATTTTCACCAACGTGTATACAAATTTAGTAAATTTCAACAAGTTTCTGGGAAGTTTTTCTTCTATTATGTGAAGGAGCTACTGGGAGATGAGGTCTTAAAACTATCAGCGAAGTCGACAGTAGAGTCATTGAGGCTGCCGATGTTGCAGAATTTCCCTGTGGCAGTGCCATCGTTAGATGAACAGCAATATGTTATTGGATTTGTAGAATCAAAAGTCGCTACAATTGACTATGCAGTCAAATGCACCCAAAGCCGCATCGACCTGATCCGCGAGTACCGCACCCGCCTGATCGCCGACGTGGTCACGGGCAAATTAGATGTCCGGGACGTGGCGCTCCCCGCCGCCGCGCCGGAATCCCAGGAGGAAGACGATGAGTGAAAGACCATCCGCCCCCGCGCGCATCGAATATCTGCACGTGGAGAACTACCGCGCGCTCAAAGATGTCGA
>DAOTUC010000149.1:0-42685 GCA_034437315.1 Anaerolineae bacterium | reverse complement strand
CCATCATAGACCCTAAAGGTTTTTGCGCTGGTTTTGATGGAAAAAGGTCATTGTTTAAGGCAAAAACGTTGTTTGCGCGGCCTTGAGCAAAACCTTTGGGGTCTCGCCATGCGAAATCCCAGAGAACCACGTTATTTAATGGTCATTCACCTAACTTGATCGTCGTCGACGCCCACGTGACGCCCGACCGGTTGCCGGACACGTTAGGGCGCATCAAAGCCCGCTGGCCTCAGGCCCGCTACGTTATTTTGGCCGACGATGTGCGCCAACAATAGATCGCCGCCGCGGCCGGCGCCGATACCGTCTTGCTCAAGGGTTATTCGACCGCTCGGCTTTTCGCCGCTATTGAGCGTCTGCTGCGCTCAGGAGCGAGAGACAAATTTCAATCATTATCTTCAAGCTCGGCGAATGACACACAGGTCACGCCAAGCGATATGACGACCGAGGAGGAACACAGATGATCAAGCTCCAAATCAAGTCGATTCAGATGAAAATTGCACTTTGGGCGGGGAGCTGTTTGATGTTGCTATCGTTGATCTTAATCGGGTATGGGGGGTGGCGATTGCACACCCACGCGATGAATGCCGCACAGGCAAACGCCATTTCTATGGCCGAGACGGAAGCGGCCCAACTCCAGGCGGAGGTCGAACTGGCGCTGGACGCGGCCCGCACGATGGCCCAGGCCCTGTCGGTGGTCAGGACCCAGGAGATCACACTCACCCGCGACCAGGTCAACGGGATGTTGAAGCAGCTGGTCATCGAAAACCCCAATTTCGTCGGTACCTGGACGATCTGGGAACCGGACGCTTTCGATGGACGGGACGCCGAGTTCGTCAACGTGCACCCCTACGACGAGACCGGGCGTTTCATCGCCTACTGGAACCGGGATGAGACAGGCAATATCCAGGTGGAGACGCCCCAGGATTACGAGGTCGAGGGGGCCGGCGACTATTACCAGATCCCCAAGAGAACTCAGCAAGAAACCATCACCGAGCCCTACCTCTATCCGGTCCAGGGGGAGGATGTGTTGATGACCTCCCTGGTGGCGCCCATTATGGCGAACGGCCAATTTCACGGGGTCGCCGGCGTCGACCTGGCGCTCGATTTCTTCCAGGCCCACGCCAAGAATTTCGACGCCTACGACGGGAGCGCTGAATTGCTCCTGATCAGCCACGAAGGGGCATTGGCCGGCGTGACCGGTCAGCCCGACCTCGTCGGTGAACATATCCGGGTATATCACGAGGATTGGGAGGAGGATATCACCTACATCGAAGACGCTCGGACGGTCTACGAAATGGACGAGGAGCGCATCGCTGTTTTTACCCCGATTCACTTCGGCGCGACGACGACCCCGTGGTCAGCGAACGTCAATGTGCCTGTTGCGCGTATCAGCGCCGAAGCGACCACTGCAGTGTGGCAGATGATCGGGATCGGCGTTCTGTTGACTGGTCTGGCCCTGGCGGCGCTTTGGTTCGCCGCCCGGCAGATCGCCCAACCGATCAAGCACATCACGCGCGTCGCCCAGAAGATCTCGCGCGGCAACCTCAGCCAGCGCGTCTCCGTCGAAAGCGCCGATGAGGTCGGTCAACTGGCGGACGCTTTCCGTCAATTGACGGCTTACTTGCAAGCGTTGGCCGAAGCGGCCCTCCATCTGACCCAGGGCGACCTGAGTATTGAGGTGCAGCCCAAGTCGGGGCAGGACGTGCTGGGCAATGCCTTCGCCCAGATGGTCGTCGATTTGCGCGCCCTGATCGCTCAGGTGGTCGAGAGCGCCGCTGGCGTGAGCGCTTCCGCCGGTCAACTCACCGCCTCGGCCGAGCAATCGGCCCAGGCGACTAACCAGGTCGCTGTGAGCATTCAACAGATGGCCCAGGGGACTGCTCAACAGACCGAGAGTGTCTCCGCCGCAGCCGCCACCGTCGAGCAGGTCAGCCGCGCGATTGACGGTGTGGCTCGCGGCGCACAGGAGCAGGCGGCCTCCGTCAACCGCTCGGCTGAGATCACCGCCCGCATCTCGTCTGGCATCCAGCGAGTCGCCGCCAACGCCCAATCCGGCGCTCAGGGGGCTGGGGCGGCCACCCAGGCTGCCCGCGAAGGCGCGGAAACGGTCCAGCGCACCGTCCGGGGCATTCAGAGCATCAAGGGCAGCGTCGACACGGTGGGCCAGAAGGTGCAGGAGATGGGGCGTCGTTCCGAACAGATCGGCGCTATCGTCGAGACGATTGACGACATCGCCAGCCAGACTAATCTGCTGGCCCTCAACGCCGCCATTGAGGCCGCCCGGGCTGGCGAGCACGGCAAGGGGTTCGCCGTCGTCGCCGACGAGGTGCGCAAGCTGGCGGAAAACGCCGCCTCGGCCACGAAGGAGATCGCCCGGCTGATCCAGGACGTCCAACGGACCATCAGCGATGCGGTCTACGCGATGGACGAGGGCGCTCACGAGGTCGAGGCTGGCCTGGCCCAGGCGAACGAATCTGGGAAGGCGTTGGGCGCTATCCTGGATGCCGTAGAGGCGGTCAACCGGCAGGTGGACGAGATCGCCTCGGCCGCCCAGGAGATGGACGCCTCGTCGACCGAACTGGTGGGCGCGATGGATGGGGTCTCGGCTGTGGTCGAGGAAAACACCGCCGCCACCGAGGAGATGGCGAGCAGCGCTGGCGATGCGTATGAATCAATCGAGAACATCTCCTCCATCTCCGAGGAGAACAGCGCGGCTGCCGAAGAGGTCAGCGCCACCGTCGAGGAGGTCTCCGCCCAGGTGGAGGAGGTCACCGCCTCCGCCCAGAGCTTGGCTGGATTGGCGGAAGCGCTTAGCGTCGCTGTCGCCCAGTTCAAACTATCCAAAGAGCAATCCGCAGTGATTCAAATCGAACTCTTCAAACAATCCCATTTGCGCTGGGTGAGCCGTCTGAACGATATGCTGGCGGGTAGGAGCAGCATCCAAGAAAGCGACCTGGATACACATATCGAGTGCACCTTGGGGCAGTGGTATTATCAGCGAGGTCGATCTGATTTTGGTCGTATGCCCGAGTTTGTTGAGATGGAAGCGCCGCATATTCGTTTACACGAAGCCTGCCGTGACGCGGTCTCCGCGTATAATCAAGGGGATCTGAGAGCGGCGGAGAAATGTGTCAAAGAGGTGCAATACCTTTCACACGAGGTCGTGAATTACCTCGATCAGTTGGAAGAGCGTGTTGGGGAAAAAGCGGATGAAAGGGGTGTCTTGGGATCCAGAAAGAAATAATTTGCCACTCTGCTCGCCCTGGATCGCCAGATCCAGGGGTAGCGGCGCAGGCAGGTTATTTATTTCCAAGTCCCCAAAGACTGTCAGACAGTCCAATCAGGAGAAAAAATCACATGTTCAAACTAATCGGTCGGTCGATACGTAATAAAATGCTGCTGTTGATCGTCGGTACAGTCGCTGTTCTCACGATCTTCGTCATCGGCGTCAGCTACTTCACCAGCGCTGCGGCATTGGAGGAGGAGATTGAGAACGGTCTGTTGAGCCTGGTCGAAGCCCGGGCGAACGAGATGGACGTCTACCTCAACTCGGTCGCTCGCATTCCTGTGGTGCTCTCCAGTTCGGTCGAGGCGGATGAGGAGCGGGATGAGGAGGCGCTCAAGGCGCGCATGCGCGATATCCTGCTCGCCAACCCCGATGTTTACGGTTCCGGCGTCTGTTTCGAGCCGTACACCTTCAACCCCGATCGACGGTACTTCTGCCCCTACTGGTGGTACGATCAGGGGCAGACCAACTATATCCAGTTGGGCAGCGATGATTACGTCTACTGGGAATTCGATTATTACACCGTCCCGCAATCGACGGGCCGGCCGGCCTGGAGCCCGCCCTATTATGATGAGGGGGGCGGCGAGACGCTGATGACCACCTATTCGGCCCCCTTCTACGATGACGATGGCGACTTCGGCGGCATCAGCACCATCGACGTCTCCCTGGACCGCCTCAGCCAGATCTTGAACGACGTCGCGCAAAGGGAGGAATTCGATCAACGGGGGCGCGCCATGCTCATCGACCAACAGGGGCATATTATGGGCATAGATGATCCCAGCTTGATCGCCTCGGACGTCAAGGGCCTGCTGGAAAAGAACGTTGACGACATCGCGGAGGGGCGACTGGGGCCGCTGGCCGATAAGATGATGGCTGGCGAACAGGGGCTTGAGCGCATGCTCTCTCCTTTTGGAGATGAAGCGGAAGTCTTCGTCGTCTACACCGCCCTTCCCGCTACCGGTTGGTCATTGGCTATCTTCGCCCCTTCCGAAGTCTTATTGGCGGAAGTGCATGCGCTTCGTAATATCTTTATCGGCGTCGTCTTCGTGAGCGTCCTGATCGCCGCCGGGGCAGCGGTTCTCATCGCGCGAACCATTACTCAACCGGTGGACATCATTGCCGCCTCCGCTCGGTTGCTATCGGTCGGCGATGCGGCGTTGACGGGCGTGAATCAGAGCCGCATCGCGGGCGTTACCCGCCGGGGCGACGAGATAGGCGACATTGGACGGGCTTTCGAATCGCTGGTGGGCTACTTCCGGGATATGACGAATGCCGCTCGCCGCATCGCCGATGGAGATCTCACGGTCAGCGTGACGCCTAAAGGCACGGATGATCTGCTGGGCAATGCGTTTGACGAGATGATCTCCGATCTGCGCGCGTTGACCAGGCAGGTCGCGGATAATGCCGTGGGGGTGAGCGCAGCCGCCGGTCAACTCACCGCCTCCGCCGAGCAATCGGCCCAGGCCACCAACCAGGTCGCTGCCACAGTCCAGCAAGTGGCCCAGGGCGCCGCCAGGCAGGTTCAATCGGTCACCGCCGCCACCGCCACCGTCGATCAGGTCGCTCGCGCCATCGACGGCGTGGCTCGCGGCGCGCAGGAGCAGGCGTCCGCCATCAATCAATCGGCCAGAATCACGGAACGGATATCGGCCGCCGTCCAGGAAGTGCTCCAGAACGCCCAGGCGGGCGCGGAGGACGCCGCCCAGGTCGCACAGACCGCTCGCAGCGGGGGGCGGACCATCGAGCAGACCATCCAGGGCATGGCGCGCATCAAGTCCAGCACCAGTATGGCGGCTGACAAAGTGCGAGAGATGGAGAAGCACTCGGATCAGATCAGCGCTATCGTAGAGACCATCGACAATATCGCCGGTCAGACTAATTTGCTGGCCCTCAACGCCGCCATTGAGGCCGCCCGCGCCGGGGAACACGGCAAGGGATTCGCCGTCGTGGCGGATGAGGTGCGCAAGCTGGCGGAGGATGCGGCCAAATCGACCAAGGAGATCAGCGGCCTGATTCGGACGATCCAACAGACCATCGACGAGGCGGTGCGCGCGATGGACGAGGGCGCGCACGAAGTCGATTCGGGCGTCACACAGGCGGACGAAGCGAGACAGGCGTTGGATGCTATCTTGGTGGCGATTGAGGGGCTGTATGAGCGGGTCGACGAGATCGCCGCCGCCGCCGGGGTGATGGATAGCGCGTCCGATAGCCTGGTCAGCGCGATGGACGGGGTCTCGGCTGTGGTCGAGGAGAACACCGCCGCCACCGAGGAGATGGCCGCCGGCGCCGGCGAGGTTTCGGCCGCCATTGATACCATCGCGGCCCTTTCGGAGGAGAACGGCGCTTCCACCGAGGAGGTCAGCGCCACCGTCGAGGAGGTCAACGCCCAGGTGGAGGAGGTCACCGCGTCGGCGCAAGGTCTATCCGATATGGCGCAGGCGTTGCAGGCGCTGATACGGCAGTTTAAATTGCCCGGTGACGAATCAGTAGGTGCGCAAGACACATTGGATCAGGAAATAATTCAAACGGAGGTAATCTGAAATGTCCTATTTTGACGAGAAGTATTTAACTGTTCGTTGGGATGCTGCTCACAAGTGCGTCGTGATGGCCTGGAAGAGTTATGCCACCGGCTCGCAATTCAGAACCGGCCTGGAAAAGGGGCTGGAACTGGTCAAGAAGAAGGGGGCCAAGAACTGGCTAGCCGATATGCGTAAGATGGGCGTCGTCTCGCCTGAGAATCAGAAATGGTCCAACGAGCAATGGTTCCCGCGCGCTATAGCGGCCGGGATCAGGAAGATGGCCCTGGTTATCCCGGCGAGCACGCTGGCCCAGATGTCGGTCGATTCGATTATGAGCAAGGTCGAGGGAACCAGCCTGGAGACCGCCTATTTCGACAACGTTGAGGATGCGCAGGCCTGGCTTAAGTAGCGCGTACATGACACAAAAGGAGAACGGCATGGAAACTCAAGTGGTCGTATTCAGCTTGGCGGAGGAAAATTACGGAGTAGACATTAACGCTGTGGAGGGGATCATCAAGATGCAGGCCATCACCAAGGTGCCCAAAGCGCCCACGTTCGTCGAAGGCATCACTAATCTGCGGGGCGAGGTGTTGCCGGTGATCGACCTGCGCAAGCGCTTTGGCCTCCCCACGGCGGAGCCGGACAAGGAGACGCGCATCATCCACGTCGAGATGGATGACGTGCGGGTCGGTATGCTGGTTGACGCCGTGACCGAGGTGCTGCGGGTGGTGGAGGATGATATTGAGCCCCCGTCGCCGATGGTCGCTACCGTCGATTCGGCCTTCATTACCGGCATCGCCAAGGTGGAGGAACGCTTAATCATCCTCGTCGACCTGGGCAAGGTGTTGAGCACCGAGGAACAGACCAACTTACAGACGCTTCGCGAAGATCAGGCGTAGCGTCAATTGGCGTTAGTTGTCGCGTAAACTTGCCTTGAGAACAGGGGTGGGAGGACGCCGGACGCTTGCTGCAAGGTTTCTGCAAGGTGGGCATGTTATACTGATCCCAGATAGCCAGGCAATGACGCCCGGCGACCTTTCAGATCCAGGAGGTGAGTGATGGATGTTAAATTCTGGGGCGTGCGTGGGTCTATTCCCACCCCTATTCTACCCGAGGCGATTGAGGATAAGATCCGCCGGGCCCTGTGCGGCGCTGTGGGCCTTGATCTCGCGGACGAGGCGGCTATTGAGCGCTACATCCAGCGGCTGCCGACGGCGGTGCACCGGACCGTCGGGGGAAATACCTCGTGCGTGGCGGTGCGCGCCGGCTCTCAATTGTTGATCCTAGACGCCGGCGCCGGCCTGCGCGTGTTGGCCTACGACCTGATGAAGACAGAGTTCGGTCAGGGCCAGGGCGCAGCCGACATCCTCATCAGCCATACCCACTGGGATCACATCCAGGGCTGGCCCTTTTTCACCCCCGCCTTCATCCTCGGCAATCGGCTGACTTTCTCCAGCCCGCATTCAGACCTGGAGGCCGTCTTCGCCGGTCAACAGGATGAGACCTATTTCCCGGCGCCCCTGGATTACATGAGCGCTGATTTACACTTCAATCGCATCCCGGCCGAGGCGTGGACCCGCCTGGGCGATGTGTGCGTCTATCCCCTGAAAATGTCCCATCCCGGTGAGAATTATGGCTATCGCATTGAGCACAACGACCAGATCCTGGTTTACGCCACCGATTCGGAATACAAACACATGAGCTCGGACAGCACTCAGGCTTACGTCGACTTTTTCAGGGACGCCGACTTGCTCATTTTTGACGCCCAGTACACGCTCAACGACGCGCTGGATAAGGCGGATTGGGGTCACAGCTCCCCGTTGATGGGGGCCGAGTTCGCCCACCGGGCCGGCGTCAAGCGCTTGGCGCTCTTCCATCACGATCCCCTGGCCGACGACTATGCGATTTACAGCGGTCTCAGGCAGGTGGAGGCTTACCTGTCCAGGCGCGGCAGCCAGTGCCAGGCGTTGGTCGCCCGCGAGGGACTGGAGGTCGTATGGTGATCTCGACGTCGAATCACCCGGGCGGCGGGGTGGAGCGCGAGAAGGCGCGGGACGTGCAAAGCAGCGGCTTGCCCCAGGATCAGTTGGGCGCGTTATACCAGATCATCGAACGGATGAACTCAGTCTACGAATTGCCGGACTTGCTGGCCTTCATCCTCGATCGCGTGTTGGAATACACCGGCGGACGGCGCGGCTATCTCCTCCTGGAGCGCGCGGCGTCCAGCGGCGGGGATGCGCCGCATTTGGCGGTCGAAGCGGCCCGTGGGCAGGACGTCGAGCAGATCCAGGCGGAAAGCGACGCCTTGCGCTTCGTCAGCGAGACCGTGGCGCGGGATGTGCTGCAGAAGGGAGAACCACGCGCCATTGAGGACATCCAGCAGGATGAGCGGTATCGAGAGGCCGCCGGCGCGTTGACGTCGACGTTCAAGTGGCGCTCTATCCTGGCGATGCCCCTCAAAGCTGCGGATCGCTTGATCGGCCTGATGTACATTGAGCATCCGGGACGTAACGCTTTCCCCAATCCCGATATGGAGTTCCTCAGCGCCTTCGCCGGACAGGCGGCCGTGGCCATCGACCGGGCGCGACAGAGCCAGCGCCGCATTGAGGAATTGGAACGGTTGAGCCAGGTCAGCCGTTCGGTGGTGCGGGTGCTGGATTTGGATGAGGTGCTCATCCGCATCCTGCACGAGGCCGCCGGTCTGCTCAACGTCGAGACCGGATCGGTCTTACTCATCGACGAGGAGACCGGCGAACTGGTCTTTCGCGTGTCGGTGCGGGATGGGGAGCCGGTGGAGATTCAGCAGCGCTTGGCAGCGGGTCAGGGGCTCGCCGGTTGGGTGGCCCAACACGGCGAGCCGCTCCTGGCGCCCGATGCGCGCCGGGAACCGCGCTGGTACGGCGAGGTGGAACGGGGATTCCACACCCGCTCCATCCTCTGCGCGCCGTTGAAGACGAATGGGCGCGTCATCGGCGTGTTGCAGGCGCTCAATAAGAAGGGGCCGGTCGGGTTTACCGATCGAGACCTGTCGTTGTTCAGCGCCTTCGCCGCGTCGGCCACCATCGCTATTGAGAATGCGCGCCTCTTCACCGAGGCCCGCCGGGCGCGTGAATTGCGCGCGTTGAACGAGGTCGCCGCCGTCCTCAGCGGCGCCCTGGAATTGAGCACGGTCCTGGAGACCGGATTAGCCAAGGCGCTGGAGGTGATCCACGCCGAAGCCGGCGCCGTCAGCCTGGTGGACGAGCCGTCCGGCGATCTGGTGATGGCGGCGACCCGCGGTTGGCGGAAAAACAGCGTGCCGGTCGGCTCACGCATCCCGACGGATCAAGGGTTATCGGGGATCGTCGCCGCCACCGGCAGGGCGCTCGTCACCAGCGACGTGAAGCGCGATCCCCGCGTGGTCGTCGAGGCCTTCCGCGACGAGGGGGTCCAGGCGATGCTGTTGGTCCCGATGTGCGCCGGCGGCCAGGTGGTCGGCGTGCTCAGTGGGATGAGTTACGAACCGCACACCTTCACGGATGAGGAAATTGACGTGCTCTCCACCATCGGTGGCATGTTTGGCGCGGCGGTGGGCAACGCCCGGTTGTACGACGAGGTGCGCGCGAATCTCACCCAACTCGCTTACCTCAACGAGGTCGGCGGCGCGCTGACCGCCAGCCTCGACCTGGAACGGGTCTTGCAGATTGTGATGGAGGGGGTCACCTCCCTGATCGGCGTCGAGCGGGCCTCTATCTTCTTGATCGACGAGGCGAGCGGCGACCTGGTGCTGGAATACAACCTCGGCGGCGGGGAGCGGATTCGTTTGCCCAGGCCCTGGCCCGGCATCGTTGGTTGGATCGCTACCAAAGGGGAGCCGATCATCGTCAACGACGTCCGCCGCGATATGCGCTTCCTGCCCGACATCGACGCCGCGACCCAGTTCGACACCCGCGCCATCCTGGGCGCGCCTCTTAAACTGGATAAGCGCGTCATCGGCGCGATCGAACTGCTCAACAAGGAGGACGGCCCGTTCACGGAGGCGGATTGCGATTTACTGCTCGGATTCAGCAAATGGGCCGCCATCGCCCTGCACAACGCCCGGCTCTACCAGGAGTTGGACGAGGCGAAGGAGCGATTGGCCAGCGTCGAGGCGGTCGCCGTGATGAGCGACATGGCGCTCAACCTGACCCATCGTCTGAACAACCGCATCAGCGTCGCGCGCGTCGATGCGGCCCGCATCCAGGCCAAATGCCCGGACGAGTTGAAGAATTCCTATCTATCCGATAAAATAGAGCGCATCCACCGCGTGACCACCGAGAGCCTGAACATCATCCGCCGCATCCGCGAGCCGTTCGAGGCGGCCGACGTCGAAGTGGTCAGCGTCTCCGATTGCCTGTCCGAGGCGTTGCGCGCGTTCCAACTCGGCCCCGCGATCCAGGTCGTCGAGGATTACGAGGCGGATTTGCCGCCGGTCATGGCGACCCGCGAGAAATTGGTCGAGACCTTCGGCCACGTGATCGGCAACGCCCTTGACGCGCTGGAAGCTGCGGACGGTGGTCGATTGTGCTTGCGCGTTCACTATCGACCGGATCGATTGGTCGAGGCTGTCGTCGCCGACGACGGGGCGGGCATTCCACCGGCGGTCCAGGCGCACCTCTTCGAGCCCTTCTTCACGACCAAGAAAGGGGATGGGAGCGGCCTGGGGCTGGGCCTGTGGTTGACGCGCATGTACGTGAGCCGCCTGGGCGGGCAAGTCGAATTGAACAGCAGCGCCGAGGCGGGGCCTGAGCGAGGGACGAGCGTCCACGTTCGCCTGCCCGCCGTGCAGGAAAGCTGGTGAGTATTCATATGTCACACCATGCCCTGATCGTGGAGGATCTGGATTTTTGGCAGGATACGCTGCGCGAAATCCTGGTCGAGGCCGGTTACCAGGTATGGATCGCCGCCAGCTACGCCGAGGCCCTGGACGCTCTGGCCCAGCGACCGTACCAACTGGCGATGATCGATCCGGTGCTCGATGACGCCAACCGGCACAATCGCGACGGCCTGCGGGCGCTCCAGCACATCCTCGATCATCACCCCGGCATGTACGCAATGGTGGTCACCTCCTCGGATCCCAAGCACATCCGCCGCGAGGTGGACGATATTTCGGCCGATATGTTGGCCGACATTCCCGTGTTGTGGAAGGACGAGTGGGACGACGAGCAATTCCTGTCCCTGCTGCGCGCTCGCGTTGGCCCAACCTACCCGTAACTTGCACACTTGTAACTTGCAATCTGCACACAACGCACAAAGGAGGCCCAAACATGTTATCTGCCCGCGTTTTGATCGTGGAGGATGAGCCCGAGTGGCGCGACATCGTTGGCGAGCTTCTGGATGAGCGGGGGCACACGTGCAACGCCGCCGACAGTTACGAGAGCGCGTTGGCTCTGCTTGACCAGACGTTCTTCAACGTCGTTTTTCTGGATATGATGTTGCAGGAATTCGATCTGCCCGTGCGGGATGGCGCCGGTTGGCGTTTGCTCGATTATTTGGTGGAACAATGCCCGCGGACGAAGGTCATCGTCCTGAGCGGGCGGGCGACGGCCGGAGAGGCGGCGCGGCTGGTGCGAGACTATCCCATCGCGGCCTTTATCGACAAGGGGGAGTTGGACGTATCGGCGCAGATTGTGGCGGCGGTCGAGCAGGTGCTGCAAGCCCCCTCGTTGCGCATCCAGACCTTCGGTCAGTTCAACGTCTGGCGCGATGGTCAGTTGATCGACCCGTGGGAGCGGGAGCAGTCGAAGACGATTGTCAAACTGTTGCTCATCCGGCGGGCGTCCGGCGGTCGGGCGGTCGCCCCCGACGAGCTGATCGAGTGGCTGTGGCCCGAGACTGATCCGGAGAGCGGGCGCAAGCGGTTACTCCCTCTGCTCAGCAACGCCCGCCACACCCTGGAACCGGACATTGAGCCGCGCGATTCCAACTTCATCCTGCGCAGTTCGACCGGCTATTACTTCGATCTGAGCGGCGACGTCGATTGGGACGTGCGCGATTTCCGGCAACGCCTCGCCGTCGCCCGCGTCCATCAAGCCGCCGCTGAGATAGACGTTGCTATCAGCGCTTACGAGGCCGCCCGCGAGATGTACGTGGACGATTTCCTGGCCGAGGATCGTTACGCCCCGTGGGCCATTCCCCAACGGCAGACCCTGCAGCGTGAATACCGGGACAGTCTGGCCGACCTGGCCGAATTGTACGCTGAGTTGGGCCGTTACCCTGACGCCATCCGGGCCGGCGAGGAAGCGCTGGCGGCGGATCCGCTCCTGGAGCGCGTCTATCGCCAACTGATGCGTTATCACTACTGCGCCGGCGACAAGGGCCAGGCGCTCAAAGTCTATCGCAACTGCGAGAAGCTGTTCGGAGAATTGTTCGGCGAGGGTCCGACCCCGCAGACCAAGCACTTGTTCGAGGCGATCTCCAACAACGCGGGGGTTACGTGCACGGAGCGCTAGATCTTGCATCAGGATGACGGCGCTCCGTTTTTCCAAAACGCCGAAGCTTCCCGAGTTCACCCGGGAAGCTTCGATTGTTACCTGCAAAGCAACGCTTACTGCGCCGCTGCTTGCTGCGCTGCTGCCGTGTCGTTCAAATCCTTCATCAGCGCATCGACGTTGATCCCGTGCGCCGTAGCGCCCTGCTGGATGTTCTCAAACTGCGCGACCGCGCATCCCACACATGCCAGGCCGTGCCGGAGAAAGACCTGAATCGTCTCCGGATGCCGGTTGACCACGTCTCCGATCTTCATATCCGCCGTAATTATCATTTCCTGTTCCATCATAACCTCCATTAATCGCTTATCGTCTATCGCTTATCGTCTATCGCTTATCGCTTATCGTCCCAATTATGCCGTGAAGCGAGTGAGTTGTCAAGGCGCGAGTGTGTCCGCCAACGCCTCGGGGTCGACGACCGGCGGGCGACAGGTGAAGTCGACGCACACGTAAGCGCTCGCTTGTCCATTGACCGGCTCTCGATTTGCCAACAGGGGAACGGGAACGTCGCTTCCGTCGCCCGGCTCCCCCAGCGCGACGATCTGGTGCGGACGGTAACCCTCCCGGCAGACGTCGAGCAACGCCTGGGTATCTTCTGTGTTAGCGTCGCCGACGATGGCGACCTCGCAGGGGCGGGCGAGCGCGTAATCCAGCGCCGCCAGCCATTGCCCAAAGCCGAGAGGATACTGGCCCAGCGTGGCTTGCATTGCCGCCAGCGCCTCTCGCGCCAGGTCCACGTAGCGCGGCTCGACCGCCAGGCCCGCCAGCCGTTGGAGCGCTAAAGCCGCCATCCCATTGCCGGAGGGCGTGGCGTTGTCCTGCAACTCCCGCGGCCGCACGACGAGGTCCTCGTGGTCGTCGCTGGTGTCGTAGAAGCCGACGGGGGCGCTGAAGTGCTCGATCATCGTCTTGGCCATTTCATAGGCTGCCGCGTACCACAGGGGATCGAAAGTCGTCTGGTACAGTTCTAGCAATCCCTCTGTCAAATTCGTGTAGTCACTCAGGTAGCCATTGACCTTGGCCTCTCCCGCCTTCCACGTGTGATACAATCGGCCCTCGGGCGTCCGCATCTCGTGCAGCACGAACTCGGCGTTGCGCTCGGCGATCTCGCGGTAATCGTCCCGTCCCAACGCCCGCGCCGCCTCGGCGAAGGCCGCCAGCATCAGGCCGTTCCACGACGCCAGCGCCTTGTCGTCGCGCCCCGGATGGACGCGCCGCTCCCGGGCCTCTGAGAGCCTGCGACGGGCCTCGGTCAGCGCTTCTCGTTCCTCGAAACTCCCCACCAGTTCCAGGATGTTCTTGCCCTCGAAATTGCCCCGCGCCGTCACGCCGTAGGCTGCGATGAAGCGCTCCGCTTGATCACTCTCGCCATTCCCAGCATTCCCGTCGCACAGCGCCGCCTTGATCTCGTCCGGCGTCCAGACGAAGAACTTGCCCTCCTCGCCCTCGCTGTCGGCGTCCTGGGTGGCGTAAAACCCGCCCGCCGGATCGGTCATCTCGCGGGCGACGTAATCCAGCGTCTCCTCGGCGATGGCGCGGAAGAAGGGCTCGCCGGTCGCCTGCCAGGCGTGCAGGTAGACGCGGGCCAACTGGGCGTTGTCGTACAGCATTTTCTCAAAGTGGGGCGTCAGCCAGCGCGCATCGACCGAGTAGCGGTGGAACCCGCCGCCTAACTGGTCGTACATTCCGCCGCGGGCCATCGCCTCCAGGGTTTGGACTGCCATTGACAGGGCCTCTTCGTCGCCGGTGGTGTGATGGTAACGCAGCAGGAATTCCAAGACCATCGGTTGGGGGAATTTCGGCGCGTCGCCCCAACCGCCATGGACCCGATCGAAACTGGCCTTCAATTTCTTCACGGCCTGTTTCAGCGTCTGCCGTTCCAATTCCGGGGAACCGGGGGCGCTGCCCAGCGCTTGCGCCTGCTGGTCGAGCGCTGAAACCAGTCGCCGCCCGCCCTCGACCAGTTCCGCCCGGCGATTTTGCCAGGCATCAGCTACGGCCGACAACACCTCGCGGAAGGCCGGCATACCGTAGCGTGATTTCGGCGGAAAGTAGGTCCCGCCGTAAAATGGCTCCCCCTCCGGCGTGAGGAAGACCGACATTGGCCAACCGCCCTGCCCGGTAAGCGCCTGGACCGCGTTCATGTAGATCCGGTCCAGGTCCGGGCGCTCCTCCCGGTCCACCTTGACGTTGACGAAATGTTCGTTCATCAACGCCGCCGTGGCCTCGTCCTCGAACGACTCGTGGGCCATCACGTGGCACCAGTGGCAGGCGGAATAGCCGATGCTCAGGAAAATGGGCTTGTCCTCCGCCTGGGCCTTCTGCAGCGCCTCCTCGCCCCAGGGGTACCAGTTTACCGGGTTATCGGCGTGTTGCAGTAGATACGGGCTGGTCTCGTGCTTTAATTGATTGGACATTATTTGATCTCCTCTCCGGGATGGAACGAGCGGACGATGCTCAGTAGCTTATCCTGACCTTCCGCTGACAGGCCAAGTCGCCCCAACTCCTCCTGGAATTGCGCCACCGCGCCGTATCCCGCCACGTACCCATTGACCCGCGCTGCCGCCGTCGAATCGACGAAATCGACCGTATCCGGGTACATCTGCCGGAAGTCCCGCATCAGCGCAGACGCCTGTCGCAGACGATATTTCTGGTGGTAATCCTCGGCCCGGTAGAACGCGGTGTAGGGGACGATCTCGGTGACGATCTCCCGCCCTAGCCGTGCCTCCTCGCGGGCCTTGCTCTCCATGATCAAGCGTTCTTGTTCTTCATCGTGATAAAAGATGATCGACATATATTGCCGTGACCACGATTGTCGCGTGGGATCGTGCGCGCGCCAGAAAATGTCCAGCAGTTCCTCGTACGAAATTATCGCCGGATCGTAGTCGATCTGGATCGTCTCGGTGTGATCGCCGAGCGAGCGGTAGGTGGGGCCGGGTGTCGTCCCGCCGGCGTACCCCACCCGCGTCCGCACTACTCCTGGGAGGCTCCCGAACTGGGAGTCCGGTCCCCAGAATCAACCCAGGCCAAACGTCGCCGTCGCCGTCTCCGCCGGCGCCTCGGCGTCGATGGGCGGGATACCCATCACGTCGGTCGATCCCTCAATCTTTACTCGTTCCATCTTCTGCGCTCCTCTCGTCGAAATCGCGATAACCGCGATCAAACTCAAAAATACAAAGGCGATGCCCAACACTTTCCAGCTGATCACGTCTGAACCTCCTCATAAAAAAGATTAACGTGATAAAATTATACTATTCTCGTATAATAAAGTCAATAACTTTCTATTAAATTCCCATTAGAACCGTCATAACGGATCGCGACGATAAGTCCGTTGACAAACCTTTCCAGATCGTGTACAATAGTTATGGGTATATGCCCATAACTGTCACTTTTTAAGGAGGTTGATATGAGCAAGCTATTCGTACGCCAACGGCGACACGTCGGGAAGGGGGCCGGTCGGCCTCGCTTCGCCATCGTCGCCTCCCACGGCGCCGGGTTGCACGTCTACAAGACCCGCGTCCGCCGGGCCGAACTGGAGAAGATCGCGGCCGAGATCGACGCCGAGATCGTCTACCTGCCCCGGGGCGAGCACGTCGAGGGGGAGGGCAAGGGCAGGGGGCGACGACGGCACGACGAGGGAGAGGATTAGTCCCCGGTGCCCCGTCCCCGCAAACGGCGCGTCCTATCCCGGAAGCCCCGGCCGGCGGTCTACAAGCCGGCCGGGGCGCCGCTGGACGGGCTGCGCCAGGTCAATCTGCTCCACGAGGAGATGGAGGCGCTGCGCTTGGCCGACCTGGAGGGCTTGACCCAGGCCGAGGCGGCTGAGCGGATGGGCGTCTCCCGCTCGACCTTTCAGCGCATCGTGGCCCACGCGCGCCGCCAGGTCGCCCTGGCGCTGGTCGAGGGGCACGCCCTGCAAATTGAGGGCGGCACGTTCGAGGTCGAACCCCGGTCGCGCGGCCCCCGGCGGCGGGACTGATCGGGCCGATGAACTGCATCGGGCCGATGCACTCAATCGGCCCGGTAAATGCGCGTCCCCGGATTTTCTCCCGCCAGCGCCCGCGTCAGGTTGCCCTTATCTCGCCCGTTGACGATGAACACCTCGCGGACGCTGCGGGCGTGTGCCAGGGCGTGCAGCATCGAACGCTCCACCGCCAGGTCGGCCAGGTCCATCTCCAACAGTTCCTGGACCGCGATCTCGGCGATGAAGTCGGCGTCGGGGGCTTTCTTGGGATCGGCGGTGAAGAGCCCGCGCTCGTCCTTGACCAGGATGCAGCGCTTGGCGCCCAGGACCTCGGCGGTGAGAAAGACGCCGCTATCGGTGCGGTGGGGCGGGATGCGGCCAACCGCGGGCGGTTCCTCCCACATGCCGTAGGGCGGCATCGCGTGCATCACGGGGATCGCGCCCAGCGCCAGGTAGGCCGGCATCTTGACCATATCGTCGTGGCCCACCTTGATCCCGCCGTGGGGCGCGAGCAGGATCGAGAGCATCAGCGCGTTCTGCTCGCTGACACCGGACCCCAGCTTTGCCAACACGCCTGTGGGCATCCCCAGGTCCAGGCCGATCGCGTAGGCGTGGCGGCTGCGGGCGCCGCCGCCGGTCGTGACCAATAGCTCGTGCTCGCTGCGCGCCGCGACAATCTCCTTGACCAGAGGGAGCACAGTTTCGCGGCCCCGGTCCATAATGCTCTGTCCGCCTAACTTGATCACGTTGAGATTGGGCAGCGCGCGGAACACCGTTTCTGTGTCAGTACTTTCCAGAAGCGATTTGTCCATCAACGATTCGGCCATCAGCGGCGCGTCGATGTGTAGACGGCCGGATTCATCTTTTATCAAACCCATTTCCTTTTCCTCATTTCTCGCACGTTCTTTCTATTTTGACAATGGCACATTACAGCGCACAGCGGTTAAAACCGCGTGGCTACAGCGCGTAAAAATCACGCATTGCAAAACCTACCTTCGCAGGTTAGTTTATAGTCGGCGTAGGCCGACTTTGCAGTTGTGGCCCGCGAATTTATTCGCCGGGGACAAATGTGCCATTGTCAAGCTATTCAGCGTGAGCCTCGCGCCACGGTTCCGAATCGGGGGTGAAGAGGGGTGAGCCGAAGGCGTCCTTACCAAACTCGCCGATCTTTTCCTGTGCCGGCGTCGAGATGAGCCAGTCGATGAAGGTGTTCGCCCGGTCGTGCTGGATGTGCGTTCCCTTGTCGGGGTTGACGGCGATGACGCCGTAGGGGTTAAAGAGAATCGGGTCGCCCTCCACCAGGATTTCCAGGTCGATGCCTTCCAACGTGCGGGCCAGGTAGGTGGCCCGGTCGCTGAGGGTGTAGGCCAATTGCTCGTTGGCCATGGTTAGCACGTCTCCCATGCCCTGCCCGGCCGCGACGTACCAATCGCCGGCCGGCTCGACTTGGGCCGTGGCCCAGATGCTCTTCTCCTTGGCGTGGGTGCCCGATTCATCGCCTCGCGAGATGAAGGTCGCCTCGGTTTCGGCGATGGTCTTGAAGGCTTCGGTCGCCTCGCTCATGCCCTGAATCCCCGCCGGATCGTCTACAGACCCACCCGCCGGCCCAACGATGACGAAGTCGTTGTACATCACGTCCTCGCGTCGCACACCGTGACCGGCGTCCATGAAAGCATCCTCCAGGGCGCGGGCGTGCACCATCAGCACGTCGGCGTTGCCATCCTCACCCAGCGCGAGGGCCTGACCGGTGCCGACGGCGATTACGTCCACTTCGACGTTGTACGCTTGCTCGAAGTCCGGCAGGAGATAGTCCAACAAGCCGGAGTTTTCGGTGCTGGTGGTCGTCGCCAGGATGAGCCTTTGGGCTTCCGCCGGTTTTTCTGGTTCCTCTGGCGGCGCTGATGTAGGGGCAATCGTCGGTTCCGCCGTGGCCTGCGGGCCACAGCCGGTCAATCCACCCACCGAGCTGATCAAAACGAGCAACGCGATCCACAAATAGAACATTTTCTTGATCTTCATTTTTTCTCCTTTGCAAACTTGCGACTTGCACACTTAATACACAATCTCACCGCGCACGAAGGCCGCCGTGCGCGGATCACGCGGCGACTTGAAGAAGGTCTCCTTATCGGCGACCTCGACCATCTCGCCCTCCAACATCAGCCCCACGCGATCGGCCAAGCGCTTGGCCTGGAAGACGTTGTGGGTCACCAGCACCAGCGTCGTCCTATGCTCCCGGTTGAGCGCCCGCACGATGTCCTCGATTAGCCCGACGTTGTAGGGATCCAGGTTGGCTGTCGGCTCATCGAGCAGGAGCGCGTCGGGCTGGAGCACCATCGCCCGGGCCAGGGCCACCCGCTGCGCCTCCCCGCCGGAGAGTGTCCGTGCTCGCTGGTGGGCCTGGTCCATCAATCCGACCTGGCCCAACGTCCCCTCGATCAACCGGGATGCGTTCCGCTGTCCGCGCAGGCGCAGGCCATAGCTCACGTTATCCCACACGCTGCGGTTGAGCAGGATCGGGCGCTGGAAGACGGTGGTCACACGCCGGCGGGTTGGGATGTCCACCGACTTGGCGGCGCTAAATTCGGTATCCAGGAAATGCACCGCGCCGGCGCTCGGCGCTTCCAGGAAATTGAGCAGGCGCAGCAGTGTGCTCTTCCCCGCGCCGCTCGGCCCGACGACGCCGAATATCTCCCCCCGCCGGATGTCCAGGCGCTCGACGTGGAGCACGCGCCGCCCATCGTAGACCTTGCTCAGATTTCTCAAGCGGTAGATGTGCTCGCTCATTCTTCGAACGTCCTCCCTTGCAGGTAAAGCATGGCCACGTTGGTCAGGAAAGATAAGGCCAGCAGGATCACGCCCAGGGCCATCGCCAGGTCGAAATTCCCCTTGCGCGTCTCCAGCACGATGGCGGTGGTCAGGACGCGGGTCCGTCCCTCGATGTTGCCGCCGACCATCATCACCGCGCCCACCTCCGAGATGATGCTGCCGAACCCGGCGATGACCGATACGATCACGCCGACCCGCGCTTCCATCAGCACCGCCAGGCTCGTCTGCCAACGGGTGGCGCCCAGGGCGCGCACTTGCTGCCGTAACTGGGGATCCACGCCCATCACGGCGGCCATGGTGAATCCCGCCACCAGCGGGAAGGAGATGACGCATTGGGCCACGACCATCGCCGCCGGGGTGAAGAGCCTGGGGACGAGGGTCGACTCTAATTGTCCCAGGGGGCCGCTGCGCGAGAGCATCAGGTAGACGAACAGCCCCACGACCACGGGTGGAAATCCCATCCCGGTGTAGAGCAGGGCGATGATCACCCGGCGACCGACGAAGCGGCTCAACCCGAGGATCGCGCCCAGGGGAATGCCGATCAGCGTGCTGAACAACAGCGCGATACCCGATACCCGCAGGGATAAGATGATGATGGCATACAGGGCCGGGTCGCGGACGGCGATCAATCGAACAGCCTCAATCAAAGCACGTATTATTTCGTTGATGTGAAGCCTCCTTTGAAAAGTGACAAAAAAAAGTCTCCTCTTGAAAAAATGAGGAGACGCTCACGCGAGTGCTTGCTCGGTTCATCCCCTTTCCTAGTGTGGGAGGCATAGCCGTTTCCAACTATACCCTGCCGATCTTGGGCCATAAGTCCAGCGGGGACCCTTAGGTCACAAGATTCGGAGATGTGATATTTTATTGTTCAACGTTTGAATTGTAGCATAGGGGATAGTATTCGTCAAGGGTGATGTGGGCGTACTCGTTTTTGACCATCTTTGACCATCAAGCTTGCCATTCACTTGCGCGTGATCGGCATCATTCGTCCCGTGCCAAAGGCCTTGGCGCTGACCTTGAGGACGACGCCCATCTGCCAGCGCTTGTGCTCGGAACGGCGAAGGGCGGCGTTGCTGCGATTCGCCTGTACCAGGCGCTCCATCGCCGGCCCGATCTCGTCGTAATCGAATGGATCGACCTGATCCGGCTTCAACTCGGCCGATGGGGGGCGCTCGAGGATATACGGGGGGATCACGCCCCGGGCAGCCTGGATCCAACGGGCCAGCTCGTATACCTGCGGCTTGGTCAGGTCGGCGATGGGGCACAGTGCGCCGGCCATGTCGCCGTAGAGCGTGCCATATCCCAGGGCAGACTCGGTCTTGTTGCTCGTGTTGAGGAGCAAGCCCCCGTAGCGATTGACGAAACCCATCAGGATCGTGGCCCGGAGCCGGGCCTGGACGTTCTCGGCCGTCGCGCCGCTTGCTTCTGACGACAGCAGGTCGCCGAGGGTCTCTTCGGCGGCGGTGTGCAATCGCTCCAGGGCCGCCACCTCGAAGTGAATGCCGAGGGCACGGGCCAACGTCTGCGCGCAGGTCGTGGAGCGCGGGTCGGTGTAGCGCGAGGGCATGGCGACGGCGGTCACCCGCTCCGGCCCCAGGGCCTCGGCCGCGATCACGGCGACGAGCGCCGAGTCGACGCCGCCGGATAGCCCCAGGAAGGCGTGTGCCAGCCGGTTCTTGCGGGCGAAATCCCGCACTCCCAGGACGAGGGCCCGGTAGACGTCCGCCTCCGGTGGCGCGTCCGCCGGTTCAGCCGGCTCGTCTTTTTGGGGCGTGGACTCAATATCGAGCGCGCGGACTGCCCCCTCGAATCCAGGCAGTTGGGCGAGCGTATTACCCTCCGCGTCGAGGGCGAAACTCCGGCCGTCGAAAATCAACTCGTCGTTCCCGCCCCACAGGTTGACGTATAGCACCGGGCAGCCCTGGTCGCGGGCGTGACGGCGAGCGTGACGCCGTCGCTGTTCCATCACTGAGCGGTGGTAGGGGGACGCCGCCAGGCAGACCAGCACGCGCAAATCGGCCGGGGCGTGAACGTCGCCGCCCTCGTCCCACAGGTCCTCGCCCACTAGGAACCCGATCCGCCGGCCTGCGATGGTCACCGGGGGCAGCGCCGGCCCGGGCGTGAACCAGCGCGGCTCGAAAGACACGTCCCCGGTGGGCAGCAACCGCTTGGCCGCGACCAGCGTCGCGCAGCCGTCTGCCAGGAGCACGGCGGCGTTGAGGAGCCCGGGGTGGCCGGTCCGGGGGGCTTCGCCGGCCGCCAGGGTGCCGACGACGACCGGCGGCCCGGCGCTGGTCCGCCGGGCCAGATCCTGGGTGGCGGCAGCGACCGCCTCGACGAAGCTGGCATCGAACAGGATGTCGCGGGCCGGCGTCCCGGGGATCGCCATCTCTGGCAGGACGACCAAGCCGGCCCCCGCGCCGCGCGCGGTCTCGACCGCCGCCAGGCAGCGCGCGACGTTGCCCGCCAGGTCGCCGACGCAGGGGTTGACCTGGGCCAGGGCGATGCGTGTGCCTATTGTTGTTCTCGATTTTCCGCTCATACGCATTCCTCCGCTATCTTCTCTATAACTTGGGGTGAACTTGTTCGTAGTGCGTGCGCTTTTACGGCGCTAAAGCGCCTACCGAACGGGATCCCGATTTATGGAGAAGGTACTTCCTCGGCTATCTTCTCTATAACTTGGGTTGAACTTGTTCGTAGTGTGTGCGCTTTTACGGCGCTGAAGCGCCTACTACGAACGGGATCCCGATTTATGGAGAAGGTACTTCCTCGGCTATCTTCTCTATACTTGGGTTGAACTTGTTCGTAGTGCGTGCGCTTTTACGGCGCTAAAGCGCCTACTACGAACGGGATCCCGATTTATGGAGAAGGTACTTCCTCGGCTATCTTCTCTATAACTTGGGTTGAACTTGTTCGTAGTGCGTGCGCTTTTACGGCGCTGAAGCGCCTACTACGAACGGGATCCCGATTTATGGAGAAGGTACTTCCTCGGCTATTTTCTCCAGCAGGTTGAGGGCCGCCAGTACCGAGTCGCGCCGCAGGCACACGACGTCGCCGAGCATGAACGTCCGGTAGCCCAACGCCAGCAGATAGGCCACGTCGCCGACGTCGGCGCTGGCGGGGACAGGGTGGTGGGCCAGGGAGTCGAAGAGCCGGCTGGCGACCACGGCCCGGGGATCGGCGGCGATGACGTCGCGCAGCGCACCCACGACGCGGTGGGGCTGCAACACCTCAACGTACAGGTCGCCGCGGGCGGCCATCAGCCGACCCTGCCGGGCGCCGTGCTTCCGGGCGTACGCCAGCCCCCGCTCCGTCTCGATCTTGAGCATCACCTCGGCGCCCGGCAACAGGCGCTGCACCTCGTCGGCGTCGGCGGTTCGCTCGACGTACGAGAGCATGACGCGGTCGAGCCCCAACTCGCCCATCGCCGCCAGGTAGGCGCGGTCGGTCTCGGTCAGGGTGCCCGAGATCTCCAGCGAGGGGTGGACGATGTTCACCGACTCGCCCGGGCCGATGAGCCGCCGGGGGCCGTCTTCGAGGATGACGCGATCCCCATCGGTAGCCACGATCCGCACGCATTCGTCGCCATCGGAGAAGAAGGCGTCGACCGGCGTATCGACGCGCACCGGGTGGCTCAACCGCACCGCCGTGTAGGGCGGGATCGCCGCGCCCACCACCCGCAGCTGCCGCCCCTTGAGATCGACCCACACCGGTTGCCCGAGGTCGCCCAGTCGTTCCAGCGCCTCGGCCGGCCCATCCCGCAGCGGCATGACCGTGTTCAACCGCAACCCGCATACCAGGGGATGGGCGGCCACCTCGTCGAGAAAGGGCGCGTAGGGAGGAGCCGTCACAATCGCTTGAACCATCGTAGCCTCCAATCAGAGTTTCAGGGTGGCGCCGCAGTACCCGCAACTGTAGAGGCGCGATGCGCTGGCCGCGCCGGGCGGGATCGGGGCCCCACAGCGCGGGCACTTCATCTCGATGGGTTTACTGATCTCGACCACCTTGCCCTCGCTCTGCCGGGCGCGCATGTTGTCCTGGAAATCTCCGAAGCGCCCCCAGGCCCGGGCGATCAGGCCCATCGCGTAATCGACCGCCCGTTGTTCGTCCTGGATGTGGAAGATTTTCTGTTCGCTGATGGCCTGCCCCCACTGTTGGTCCACCGGATCCCCCGGCTTGCCGGTCGGCCGCCGCAGGAACCAGACGTTCCAGTTCTGGCAGACCTGCCGCCATGCTGCGAGGGCGTCGACGTGGCCGTTTTTTCTATCGCCGAGGTAGTGGGCGATCTGCTCCGCCGGCACCTGGGGGTGCATCGGCGCGTCGCCGAACAGCATCAGGAAGGGGGTTTCGCGCGCGTGGGGCGTCTCGACGTGGGTGTTGACCCAGTGGGCGAATAGCCCGTAGCTCTCGGGCGCGTCGCCGCCGCCCCCCTCGCCGTACAGCGATCCCAGGAGCTGTTCCAGGTCGTAGCCGCTGGCGAAGGTCGTCACCTGGAGCGGCCAGCGGTCGTAACCGGCGTCCCCAATCGCGGCGAAGCAGATCTCCAGGTCCCCCCGGTACTGGGACAGCGTGTTGTAGAGCAGGGGCAACCGGTCGAAAATCTCGAAGGGCCAGCTGGCCATTGAGCCGGTCACGTCGACGGCCACGATGAGCGGGGTGGGGGAGGTGGAGCGCACGCGCTTTTTCGGATCGACGATCTTCTCGTTGGGACCGTCCTTCTTCTCGTAGGTGCGCGGCCCCCGGGCCGTGGCCCTGGCAGCTGCTGCCTTGCGCTTTGCCGCTCCCCCGGCGCCGTAACGATACGTCCCGTCGCCATACCACTTGCTTGTGTCTTCTGCCCACGAATACATGTTTCCTCTCCTTATTTAATGATCAGATCGTGTCATCTCAATAAACCGGTGGGGGGGAGTGTGCGGGGGGCAAAGCCCCCCGCACACTCCCCATCTTCTCTTACTGATTGAGAAGATATATCAGATCCATCGCCAATACGTGTAATCCAAACTCGCGGCGGAAACGCTCGTCGAGCCGCCCGTCCGCGATGTAATCGGCTATTTTGGGGGGCACTAGCTCACGCCAACTATCCCCCCTGGCCATCGCCCGGCGCACCATCGTGCCATCGATCGGCGCCCGGGCGTCCGCCGGGACGAGTTCGACTGGCTTGACGACCCGGTAATCCTCGGCCAACAGGTTGGCGACGTAGGCATTATCGGTCACGAACAGGTCGAGCGGCTCCAACAGATCGACGACCAGCGCGCGCCAGCGCGGGCCGTCGTCGAGGTCGGGGACGGGGACCAGGGTGTAGTTCTCGTGTCCGTCCAGCACCAGCCGGATCATGTCGGTCGTCTCTTCGAGCGAAAAGGGATTGCGGGCGTCGTGCCGGTTCGCGCTGCCGATCCCGATCAGGGCTTGCGCGGCGCGGGCGCAAAGGGCGCGCAAGATGGCGGCGTGACCCCGGTGCACCGGTTGCCACCGGGCGACCATCCCGATCCGTTCCAGCCGGTCTGCGCTGCCGTTCGGTCGTCGATCGTTCATCATCACCTCCTGTTAGTGTGTAAAATACACTAAGTTTTCGCAAAAAAAGAAGAGGGTCGACTTTGTGTGTAAACTACACTAATTATACACGTAAGACGTGAGTTTGTCAAGCAAGTCAGCGAGAGATCGAGAGATCAAGCGCAGTGGTTTCGAAATATGGTTGACGAGATGGGATAACGTATTTATAATACCTGCCTGGGTTTGGCCGTGGGCGCCGGACGAGCGAATCGCGTTAAGGTAATTCTTACGTGACGCTAATGCTTTTCTAACACAGTTTTGATATACTTATCCACTGAGTGGACGAGGCATAACCCGCCATCGCCAATTCGCCGATTCGCTCATTCGCATATTCGCAGATTCGCTTAAGGAGGACAGAATGGTTGAGGAAAAGACGACCCAAGAACAGATGGAATTTCGCGCCGAAGTCCAGCAGTTGCTCGATATTCTGGCGAAATCGCTCTATACCGAGCGCGAGATATTTTTGCGCGAGCTCATTTCCAACGCTTCCGACGCGCTGCACCGGGTCAAGTTCGAGATGCTGACCAACCGGGACGTGCTCGACCCCGACGCGGAGCTGGCGATTCACGTCGATTTCGACGAGGACGACCTGGCGCTAACCGTCTCCGACACCGGCGTTGGGATGACGCGCGCGGAGTTGATCGAGAACCTGGGCACCATCGCCCATTCGGGCGCCATGGCCTTCATGCGCCAGTTGGAGGAGGGACAGCGCCCGGCCGACATCATCGGCCAGTTTGGCGTGGGCTTCTATTCCGTCTTCATGGTGGCCGACGAGGTCTCCGTGACGACGCGCTCTTATAGGCCCGACGCCCAGGCCTGGCGTTGGACCTCGGAGGGCGGCAGTTCATTCACGCTGGCGCCGGCCGAGAAGGCGGAACGGGGGACGACGGTCAAGGTCAATCTCAAGGAGGATGCGGCGGAGTTCGCTTCCCAGTGGCGGTTGCAGCAGATCGTCAAGAAGCATTCCAATTACGTCTCGTTCCCCATTTACGTGGGCGACGAGATAGCCAACCAGCAGACGGCGCTGTGGCGCGAGCTGCCCCAGGACGTGGACGAAGAGGCGTACAGCGATTTCTACCGCCAATTGACGTTGGATTTCCAGGAACCGTTGTTGCACGTCCACCTGGTCTCCGACGCGCCGGTGAACGTCCGCAGCCTGCTCTACGTCCCCCGCCACCTGGATCGCGGCATCCTGAACGTGCGCACCGATCACGGCCTGCGGCTCTATTCGAAGAAGGTGCTCATCCAGGAGTACAACAAGGATCTGCTGCCCGAGTACCTGCGCTTCGTCGAGGGCGTGGTCGATTCGGAGGACGCGCCGCTGAACATCTCCCGCGAGACGGTGCAGCGCAGCCGGATGATACGCCAGCTCCAAGCGACGCTCAAGGGCCGCGTGCTCAAGGCGTTGGGCGAATTGGCTGAGCGTGAACCGGCGGATTACGGCCTGTTCTGGGAGGCGTTTGGTCCCTTCATCAAGCAGGGCGTGGCGTCCAGCCCGATGGACCGGGACGACCTGTTGCCGCTGTTGCGCTTCCATTCGATCCAGTCCGGCGATGACCTGATCTCGCTGGCCGATTACGTCGACCGCATGGGCCCGGACCAGGAGGCCATCTACTACATCCTGGGCGACAACCGGGCGTCGGCGGCCCACAGCCCGCACCTCGATTATTTCAAGACCAATGATCTGGACGTGCTCTACCTGGTGGACCCGCTGGACGGGTTGATGGTGCAGAGCTTGCAGACCTACGAGGAGAAATCGTTCCAGAACGTGGACGACCCCAATTTGTCCCTGCCGGAAGCGGAAGGAGAGGAATCCGAGGGGGTTGGGGTCGAGGAGGAAGCTTTCGACCAGGTGCTCCAGCGCTTCCGGGACGTGTTGGGAGAGCGGGTGTCGGTGGTGCGCGAGTCGCGGGTGCTGTCCGGTAATGTCTGCCGCCTCGTCTCTTTGGAGGCCGGGCCGGAGCGGGAGTTGCGGCGCGTCCGGCGTCTGTTAGGGCAAGAACAGGACGTCGCGCCCCAGATCCTGGAGGTCAATCGCCGCCATCCCCTGATCCAGAACCTGGCCCACCTGGTCGAGACTCGGAAGGAAGACCCCGTGATCGACACCAGCATCGAGCAGATTTACGACAACCTGCTGCTGCTAGAGGGCCTCCATCCCAATCCGGCCCAGATGGTCCCGCGCCTACAGGCCCTGTTGGAGGCGGCGACGCGGGAGGAGTAGGTTACTTACATTTTACGTTCATTTCAAGGAGGAAGCGATTGATGATCGAAGTCACCAATTTATCCAAATCCTACGGCCCCATTGAGGCGTTACGTGGGATTTCATTTCGCGTTGAACAGGGCGAGATCGTCGGTCTGCTCGGCCCCAACGGCGCCGGGAAGACGACCACGATCAAGATCCTGACCGGTTACCTGCACCCAGACGAGGGCGAGGTCGTCGTCAATGGCCTGGACGTGCCGACGCACACCCTGGCGGTGCAGAGGGACATCGGCTACCTGCCGGAGAGCGCGCCGCTCTACCCGGAACTCTCGGTCCAGGCCTATCTCAAGATGATGGCCGAACTGCGCCGGATTCCCGAGGCGGAGCAGACGGCGCGCATCTCGGAGGCGGTTTACGCCGCCGGGTTGGAGGAACACCTGGTGCGCCCCATCGCGCACTTGAGCAAGGGCTTCCGGCAGCGGGTGGGCGTCGCCCAGGCCATCGTCCACAAGCCGCAGTTGCTGATCCTGGACGAGCCGACCATTGGGCTGGACCCCACCCAGATCGTGGAAATTCGCAGCCTGATCCGGCGTCTTGCGGAACACAGCACCATCCTCTTCTCCACTCACATTCTCTCGGAGGTGGAGGCGCTGTGCGACCGGGTGATCATCCTGATCAACGGCGAGATCAAGGCCGACGCCCGCCTCTCGGAACTGGCGGCCACGTCGGACGCGGTGCTGGTGCTGACCGAGGCGCCCCGGGGCGTCGAGCGGACGCTGCGCGGCGTGAAGGGCGTCCGCAACATTGAGCGGCTCACCTCGCCCGACGGGTACCCCGGCTACCGGATCCTGGGCCAGGGGGCGGATGATGACCGGTCAGGCGGTGTAGTCGATCTCTGCCCAGCGATCTACGATCTGGCGCGGGACAATGGCTGGCCGGTGCGCGAACTGCGGCGCGACGTCCGCACGTTGGAGACAGTGTTCAACGAGTTAGCCGTCGGCTCGGGCAGCCGCAGCGGCTTAGGAGGTTTTCGACCAAAATGAAACAGATCATTGCAATCACACGCAAGGAGTTAGAAGGCTATTTTTCTTCGTTGATGGCGCTCATCTTCGTGGGCGTCTTCCTGGCGATTACGCTCTTCTCGTTCTTCTGGCAGGGCGATAGCTTCTTCGCCCGGGGGATCGCCGATGTGCGCCCGCTCTTCGAGTGGATGCCGCTGTTGATGATCTTCCTGGTGGCGGCGCTGACCATGCGCCAGTGGAGCGAGGAGCAGCGTTCGGGCACGATGGAGGTCCTGCTGACCCTGCCGGTTTCCAACTTGCAGCTGGTGATCGGCAAGTTCCTGGCCGTGATGGGGTTGGTGGTGATCTCCCTGGCCCTGACGATCTTCCTGCCCCTCACCGTCTCCCTGCTGGGCCCGTTGGATTGGGGCCCGGTGATCGGCGGTTATCTGGCGGCCATCCTGCTGGCGGCTGCCTACGCCGCTATCGGCCTCTTCGTCTCCTCCCGCACCGACAACCAGATCGTGGCCCTGATCGTGACGGGGCTGGTGTGCGGGTTGTTCTACCTGATCGGTTCCGGCGGGATGACCGATTTCGTCAGCGATCAGGCGGCTGAGCTGTTGCGCGCTCTTGGATCCGGCAGCCGCTTCGAGAGCATCCTGCGCGGCGTGGTCGATCTCCGCGACCTGGCCTACTACCTCTCGCTGACCGGCGTGTTCCTGATGCTCAACGTCTTCTCGCTCGAGCACAAGCGGTGGGGCGTTGGGGAGCGCTTACAACCCCAGCGCGTCGGGATGACGCTGACCGCCGTCCTGGTGGTGGTGAATTTGCTCGCCTTCAACGTGTGGCTCTACCCGTTGCGCGCCTTGCGGGTGGATTTGACCGCGGGGAATCAATACACCCTTTCGCCTACGACGCGGAATCTGTTGGACAATCTGCAAGAACCGCTGCTCATTCGCGGCTATTTCAGCGAGAAGACCCATCCACTGCTCGCGCCGTTGGCGCCCCAGATCCGGGATATGCTGCGGGAGTACGAGGTGGCGGCCAGCGGTATGTTGGAACTGGACATCATCGACCCGGTCAAGCACCCGGAAAAGGAGGCGGAGGCCAACCAGACCTACGGCATCCGGCCCTCCCCCTTCCAGGTCGCCGGGCGCTACGAGACGTCGATTATCAACTCCTATTTCGACATCCTGATCCGTTATGGGGATCAAAACGTCGTGCTCAATTTCAGCGATCTGATTGAAGTGCAGACGGGGCGCGGCGACGTTGAGGTGCGATTGCGCAACCTGGAATACGATCTGACCAGTTCGATCAAGAAAGTGGTCTATGGATTTCAGTCCCTGGATGCGATCCTGGCTGCGTTAGAGGAGCCGGCCCGCCTGACGCTTTACGTCACGCCGGATATGCTCCCGCCCCAGTTGGCCGAGGCCGGCGTGGTCGATACCATCGTCCAGGTGGCGGAGGAGATCAGCAGCGAGTCGGGCGGCAAGTTCACCTACGAGGTCGTCGATCCGCGCACGTCCGATAGCCCGCTCACGCCACAGGAGCTGTACGAGCAGTACGGGATCCAGCCCTTCGCCCTGTCGCTGTTTTCGTCCGAAAGCTACTATCTGCACCTGCTGTTGCAGGTGGGCGACCAGGCGCAACCGATCTATCCCTCCGGCGATATGAGCGAGGCGGATATACGCATAGCCATCGAATCGGCCCTCAAGCGGAGCACGACCGGCTTCTTGCAGGTGGTGGGGTTGTGGACCCCGCCGGCGGAACCGACACAGGATATGTTCGGCCAGATGCAGGAGCCGCTCTCCAGTTGGCAACAACTCACCCAGGCGCTGCGCCAGGAGTATGAGGTGCGCAACGTCGACCTGAGCAGCGGGCAAACGCCCGCCGACGTGGACGTGTTGCTGGTCGTCGCGCCCCAGGGGATGACCGATAAGGAACGCTTCGCCATCGACCAATACCTGATGCGCGGCGGCGCTGTCATCGCGGCGGCCGGCAATTACGCCATCACCATCGATCAGATGGCGGGCGGACTGGCCCTGCAACCGTTGGCGGAAGGGTTGCAGGATATGTTGGCCAGCTACGGTTTCACCGTCGAGGATTCGCTGGTGCTCGATATGCAGAATGAACAATTCCCCGTCCCGCGCGTTCGAGATGTGGGCGGTTTCCAGGTGCAGGAGATAACGGCTATCGAATATCCCTTCTTCGTCGACGTGCGTCCCGACGGTATGGTGTCGGGCAGCGGCGACGAAGTCGCTATTGTCTCCAACCTGCCGGCTGTGACCCTCAACTGGGCTTCCCCCATCACGCTAAACGAGGAACGCATTTCGGGCCTGGAGGTCGCTACACTGCTCCAATCCAGCCCCGATTCGTGGACCCAGACTGATATAAACATCCAGCCCAATTTCGACCTGTATCCAGACGTCGGTTTCCCCGTGGGGGTCGAGCAACAATCCTACCCGTTGGCCGTCGCGGCCCAGGGCGTGTTCGAGAGCTACTTCAAGGACCAGCCCTCGCCCTTCGCCGCCGACGTGTTTTCTGAAGACACCGAGACGGGCGCGCAAGAAGCGCCTCAACCGCCGTTGGCGGGCGTTATCGGGGAATCGAGCGCCAACGCCCGCTTGATCGTCGTCGGCAGCGCCGAGTTCGTGGACGACGTGGTCTTCGAGATCTCCTCCAATCTGTCGATGGACCGCTACCTCAACAGCCTCAAGCTGGTGCAGAACGCGGTCGCCTGGGCCACGGAGGATCAGGATTTGCTCGACATCCGGGCGCGCGGGACCTACGCCCGCTTGCTCAGGGATATGAGCGAGCGCGAGCAATTCTTGTGGGAGATCGCCAACTATGCTCTGGCCCTGTTTTCGTTGCTTGTCGTCGGCGTGGTGTGGAACGCCCGCCGCAAGAACGAGCAGCCGATGGCCTTGATAGCGCCAGAGGAGATTGCGCAGTCTGTTAGCGAGTCGGATAGCGAGGTGCAATGATGGAAATGATGGAAACGATGGACAGGCTAAAACAGTTCGTGAGCGTCAGAGAGCGATTGAATCAGCTCCTGGTCGGCCTTCTGGTCATCCAGGTTATTTTGAGCGTCGTCGTCTTGTGGCCGAAGGCGCCGGCGGCGGCGCAGGCGGAACCGCTCTTCCCGGCATTGACGGCCGGGGAGGAGGATGGGGAAGAGCCTGCGGAAAACGGCGTCGACATCGTCGATCTCCGGATCACCGACGCCGAGGGGAATGAGGTGCACCTGGCGAGGGTCGATGGCGAGTGGGTGCTGCCGGAGGCGGGCGACTTCCCCGCTAGATTGGACAGGATCCAGCCGATCCTGGAGGGGATCGCTGGATTGAACACCGCCCGGCTGGTGACCCGCACCGACGCCAGCCACAAACAACTCCAGGTGGCGAAGAGCGATTTCTCCCGCCGCATCACCTTCGAGACGACCGACGGCGAGGCGTACACCCTGTTCCTGGGATCGTCGCCCAGCTACGGCGCGACCCACTTTCGTGTAGCGGGACAGAAGGAGACTTACCTGACCAGCGATCTCTCGGCCTGGGAGATCGGCGCGACGGCCGTCACGTGGATCGACGCGCAATACCAGAATGTGGCGTTATCTGACGTGCAGCAGATGACGTTGGAGAACGAGAACGGCGTCTTCGTCTTCTTCCGGGAGGAAACGGATGATGACGAGGATGATGACGATGATGAGGAGGAGACCGGGGCGGAAGCGCCGTGGACGATGGAGGGGTTGGAGGCGGACGAGACACTGGCCCCGACCCGGATCACGGCCATGATCCGGCAGGCAGCTGTGATCAACATGCTCGCTCCCCTCGGCCGGGAGGAAAAAGCAGAGTACGGGCTGGACGACCCGACGGCCGTGGCGACGCTGGAACTGGCGGATAAGACTGTCACCGTTCGCGTGGGAGCCCGGGCGGGCGCCCAACTGGACGACGGTTACGTCGTGAAATCGTCCGAATCGCCCTACTACGTCCACGTGGCCGAGTACAGCGTGCAAAACCTGGTGGAAAACGGGCGCGACGATTTCCTGGAGACGCCGCAGCCGACGCCTACGCCCACACCATAGTTCGGGCGTACTTTTCTTACTCAATAAACCGAGGGCCTGTTCGTAGTAGGCGCTTCAGCGCCCCTAAAAGCGCGCTATATATAGCGCGCGCACTACGAACAGATTCACCCCAAGTTATTGAGAAGATACGCTCGGACCGCCGCCAGGATGGCGGCGGTCCTGTCCCAGGTTGTTCGGAGCAGTTTCGTGGGAGTCTCCTAATCGTGCTGCTCGAACCACAGCTTCACAATTCGCCTGGTCTCTGGCCCGATAGCTGCCCTCTCACCGATCCGCCGCCCGCAGACCCAAACGATCCCCCCCTCGTCCGTCGCTAATAGCGGTACATAATCTCGCCAGGCGTGGGGGATCTTGAGGTTGATCATAAAGGCGCTCAACTTGACGCTGTGTCCCCGCATACCCAGGGGATAGAACCGATCCCCCGGGCGGCGGGTGCGGAGCACGACGGGGAAGGCGAGCGCGTCGGCGTCCAGGTAGGCCGTCCAGAGCGCGGCGTTGGCCAGGATTTCCTGTTTTAAATGGGGCGATTCCCACTCGGTCAGGATCTCCGCATGCAATTGCCAATCCGATTGGGGCAGCGGCGTGACGCCGGGTATCGACGCCTCCACCGGGTGGGAAGTGCGTAACAGCGGCTCGTCGTCGGGGAGCGGCGTGGGAAGAGCGTCAGCGTCGCCGATGGTCAGCGTCTCGTAACCGACGGTCAGCGCCAGGTCCATCGGCAGCGTGGCTTGATCGCCGGTCTCTCCCCGTAGCGCGATCTCGCGCCCGTTCTCGACGTGGACGAAATCGACGTCGCGCAGGCTCCGGCGCAGGCGATAGGCCGCCCGGCGCAACGTGGCCCGCTGGAGCGCGACCGGCAGCGCCCGCCATCGGGTCAGATCGAAGACGATGCGCGCGCTCTCCTCCCGCACAATCTCCTCCCACGCCTGGGCGCGCAGTTGGGCTACCAGTTCGTAGTCGGCGGCGATGACCTCGGCGGTGTGACGCAAGCGGGCGCGGATGTTGGGATTGTAGGTCTCCAGCAGCGGCAGGAGTTCGTGGCGCAAGCGGTTGCGGAAATAGGTGGTGTCCAGGTTGGATCGGTCGAAGCGGGGAGAGAGGTCGTGCTCGGCGCAGTACTGCTCGATCTTGGCGCGGGGGACGTCGAGCAGGGGGCGGATGATGCTGAGGTCGGGCGGCGCGATGACCGTTTCGGCCGGCGGTGTGGGGGAGGGATGGAAGGGCGCGATCAAGCGGTAATCCTTTAGCGGCGTGAGCGGCAGCATACCCCGCAAGCCGGTCGGGCCGGCCCCGCGCAGGAAGTGCATCAGGACCGTCTCCGCCTGGTCATCGGCGTTGTGGCCCACACTGATCTTGCGGGCGCCCTGTTCCCGGGCTAACCGGGCCAGGAACCCGTAGCGCGCACGGCGGGCCGTCTCCTCGAAGGCCATTTTGTGCGCCCGGGCCAGCGCCGGCACGTCCTGCCGCTCAATGGTGACCGGCAGGTCGAACGCATCCACCAGGTGGGCCACGAATTCGGCGTCGGCGTCGGCGTCCGCCCCTCGCGCGCCGTGGTGGAGGTGGGCGACGTGGAGCGACAGGTCATACACCTCCGTCAGGCGGGTCAGGATGTGGAGCAGGCAAAGTGAATCTGGCCCGCCGGAGACGCCGACGATCACGCCGTCGCCCGCCGCCAGCAGGCCGTGTTTGTCGCTAAACCGCCGCACCTTCTCCAACAAATTAGTCATACGTCAATTGAGCGGCTACAGGCGAATCACGGAACCGCAATACTCGCACGAGATTTCGCGCATTCCCCGCACGATTTTGGCGGAGAGCGTCGCGCCGCAAGTGGGACACTTGGTCGGCGCCGACTGGGCGGCCTCGACGACCGCTTCGTCCTTGGGCTGCGTCCGCTCTTTGTCGATCTCGCCCGACTTGACCCGCCCGATCAGCATCGCCCAATCCTCGTTCCGGGCGTCGATGAGCCGCAGGGTGGCCTCGCTGAGGTCGGCGTCCGGCGAGAATAACAGTTCCAGCATCTCCTTACGTTTCAGGAACTTACGCTGGTCGGTAGCGTTGACCTCGTCGATCTGCCCGACGGTCACGTCGAAGATGAACTCCTGAACCGTCTCTTTCTGGGTCGTGATGAAGAGCACTTTCTTCGTGGCGACCTCCTCCTTGCGCTCGAAAATCAAGCGCGCGTCCGTGAGATGGAGGAGACCTTCGGGGCCTTCATCCCCTCGCTCGAAGTATTGGGCCTTGCAGGAGGCGATCGGGTCTTCGGCGGGATGAAGTTGGAAACTGGCCTCGTCGATCCGGTCGAGGAGCGTCTCGATCTCTTCCACCTGGGAACGGGTTTGATGGACGTTTTCCTGGAGTGATCTGTACATCGCCTCAATGGCCGATTGGGCGGCCTGGACTTTGCTTTCCAGCGTCCTGACGGCGCTCTCGGCCCGCATAAGCTGGGATTGATTGCCGCTCATCGCCTGCTGTAGGGCGCGTTCGGCGGCGTCTGAATCCATCGTCAGTTCCCTCGTGCGGCGATTGATCTCCTGGTTCACCCGGCCCTGGATTTGGTCCCATTGTTCGGCCAGGACGTCGACCTTGCGCTCCAGGTAGTTGCGGAAGACGTAGCCTCGCGTGCGTAACGTTTCGATCTGGGTGGGCAGCATAGAGAGCGTTGTCTGAATTTCGGATATCCTGTCTTGGATACGGGTTAACAGCATCTCGTCGTGCAATCTGTTGAAATCGTATTGCAGTCTATCGAATTGACTGCGCCACGCTTCCTCCGTGCCAGACGCGGCTGCGCCGGTGATTGCGGCGGCCTCGTGGCTGGGGGTCGGCCGGCTGCTAGGGGTGGAACGGGCAGGCCGGCTCTTCTTCTGGGAGCCGCTCTGGACTTGCTTCTTGGGCCTCTCTTGTGACCCCTCTAGAGGGCCCTCTAGAGGGCCCTCTAGGGGCCCTGGCCTTTTCGGGGCCAATCTCTTGGAGCGCTGTGCGGGTGATTTCTTTTTGCTCATTTTTCTCCTTAATATTCAGCAGACATGCATATTACTGGCGATTGTATCCCAGGGTATGCCGGAGATAGGCTTCCATCAATTCGTCGAGTTGACCGTCCAGCACAGCCTGGATGTTCCCGGTCTCGTAGTTGGTGCGATGATCCTTGACCATCTGGTAAGGATGGAGAACGTAGGAGCGGATCTGGTTGCCCCATCCGGCGTCCACGTGCTCCCCTTTCAGTTCGTCGATTTCCTCTTGTAACTTTTCCTCTTCTAGCCGGATGAGCCGCGCGCGCAAGACGCGCATCGCCGTCTCTTTGTTTTGGGATTGGGAGCGCTCGTTCTGGCAAGAGACTGAGATCCCGCTGGGCAGGTGGGTGATGCGCACGGCGGTCTCGTTCTTTTGCATGTGCTGCCCCCCGGCCGATGACGCGCGGAACGTGTCGATTTGTAGATCGTTCGGATCGATGGACACGGAGACTTCCTCCCCCAGGTCAGGCCAGACCTCGACCAGGGCGAACGAGGTGTGGCGGCGGTGGGCGGCGTCGAAAGGGGAGAGGCGAACCAGGCGGTGCACGCCACGCTCGGCGCGTAGGTAACCATAGGTGTAACGGCCCGAGATAGCTATCATCGCGCGCTTGACGCCGGCCTCTTCGCCGGCGATTTGGTCTACGATTTCGGCCTTGCGCCCATGCGTCTCGCCCCATCGCAAGTACATACGGAGCAGCATCTCGGCCCAGTCCTGGGAATCGGTGCCCCCTGCGCCGGCGTGAATGGCGAGAATGGCGTCATCTTGGTCGTGGGGGCCGGAGAAAAGCAGTTGGAATTCCAGCTTTTCCATCTCCCGTTCCAGCGCTTCCGTCTCGGCGGAGAGTTCATTCTCTAGACTCTCGTCCCCCAGGGCGACGAGTTCGAGGTTATCCGCCACCCGTCGTGAAAACTGATCCCACAGCGCTTTTTCTTCGTTCAGATTGGATAGCCGTTGCATGGCCTGCTGGGCTGTCTGAGGATCGTCCCAGAAGTCCGGGGCGCTGGCCTGTTTTTCTAGTCGTTCGATCGCCTCCTCTTTTGCCGGCAGGTCAAAGACGCCTCCGGATCAGGGCTAGTTTTTCTTGTAACGCGGTCAATCGTTCGTTGAGTTCTTCCACTCATATCCTCCTGCTAGATTGCTATGTTAGATTGGGTATTTGGTTAGGATTCATTTTCAGCACGCCCAATAATTGCTCTAGCCACCGTCCCGGGGGCGTTAATCGGCCCGAGGACGGGCCTCTGAGCGAATTTTTAATAGTCTCTTAGTCGAATAGGCCGTCGATGAATGCGTCGGCGTCGAAGGGCGCCAGGTCTTCTATCTTCTCGCCGACGCCGACGAAACGGATCGGGAGGCCCAGGTCGCGGGCGACGGCGAAGACCATACCGCCGCGGGCGGTGCTGTCCAGTTTGGCCAGGATCACGCCGCTCACGTCGACCGCTTTTTGGAAGTGCTCCGCCTGGGCCAGCGCGTTCTGCCCGGTGGTGGCGTCGAGCACCAGCAGCGTCTCGTGGGGTGCGCCGGGGACGTTCTTCGCAGCGACCTTGTGAACCTTGCGCAACTCGCTCATCAAGTTGTACTGGGTGTGCAACCGGCCGGCGGTGTCGGCGATGACGATGTTGGCGCCTCGGGAGTGGGCCGCTTGTAGCGCGTCGTAGACGATGGCGCCCGGATCGCCGCCCACCGCGCCGGTGATGACGTTGACCCCGGCGCGCCCGGCCCAGATGCCCAACTGGTCCATCGCCGCCGCGCGGAATGTGTCGGCGGCGGCCAGCAAGACCTTCTGGCCCTCTTTCCGGCAGCGATAGGCCAGTTTGGCGATACTGGTCGTCTTGCCCGACCCATTCACGCCGACGATGAGCATGACGTCGAAAGGCTGGTTCCCCAGGTTGAGGGGCGGCGGATCGGGCAGCAAGGCGCGTAACTCCTCGCGTAGGGCGTTTTGCAGGGCGTCTGTTTTGAGGATGGCCTCGTGATCGGCCCGTTCGCGCAATCGTTCCACCAGGTAAAGCGTCGTGCTCACGCCGACGTCGGCCTGAATAAGCAGCGCCTCCAATTCGTCCCACGTTTCGTCGCTCACCTCGCTCGTGCCCAACAACCCCGCGATACGGCTGAAGACGGTATTGCGGGTGCGGGTGAGACTGTCTTTGATCGATTGTGCAAATCCAATAGTCATACGACCTCTTTTTTCTCCGATGTGATGATGAGGTGATTATACCGCAAAGCCTTGGGTTGAGCAAAAAGGCATGTCTCAGCTCGCCGGCAGCTTGTCCAGGATCTGGTTGGCCCGGGCGCGGACGATTGGGTCGGTGCTGCGGGCCAGGCGGTCAAGCAGATCGACCTGGGGCGGGTCGAAACGGGCCAGCGCGTCCACCGCCGCGACGCGCGTGCGCTCGTCTCGATCGCCTGTCGCCTGGAAGATGTGTTTCACTGTAGATGGTCGATTGGACACCCCCAGCGCCGTCAACGCGGAGCGGCGCAGTGTGGGGGACAATGATGAATCCTGCCAGATCGCCATCAGGGTCTGGATTCCCGGTCCGGTGTCCAGCGCGCTGGCCTTGATCGCCTTGCCTATCGCCATGACGATAGCGGCGCGGGCGCGCTCGTCCTGGCTGGCCTGGGTCACATAATCGTGGACGATGCGCAGGGCCGCTTCACCGTGGGCCGAGGCGATCAGATTGAGCGCCATAGCGTAACGGGCGACCGGGTGTTCGGCTTTACCGACGATGTCTCGGCATGCCTCCAGCGCCGCCATAGAGCGCACGCGGGCCAACACCGCCGCCAGTTGCGTCGCCACCTGGGGAGCGCGCTCGCGCATCAAGCGCGTCAACGCCGGGTCGACGGCCGGCGTGCCGATAGCGGTGAGCGCCGCCCGTGCGTGCGCTCGAATCGGCTTGCTCCCGGTCGAGATCAACAGGTCGAGCAGCGGCTCGACCGCGCGCGAGTCGCCAGCCTCTCCCAGGCGGCGCACCGCTCCCAATACCGTGCGCTCGTCAGGCTGTTTCAACGCCTGCTTCAGCATATCCAGTTCCGTGTCGGGCAAACGTTGCGGCAACGCCTCCGCCTGATCCCCCTGTTGTGAGCGCAGCCAGGCTAATCCCCGTTTGGCCTGTTCGTTGTCCGGGTTGAGTTCCAGCACCCGTTCCAGGCAGCGCATGGATAACTCCGGATCGTCCAACACGAAACTCAACCACAGGAAGGCCTGCTCGTTGTCCGGTTCCTGAAGCGTGACGCCCTCCAGGAGCATCCGCGCCTCGTCTCGATTGCCGCTACGCGCGGCCGTGATCCCCATTTCTAATAGATCCATCAGTGTCGCTCCCTCTACACCTCTATTGTTCAATTCTCCAGTTTTTCAATTTGAATTCCTTTCACACTATTTTAACACATAATTGACCAAAACAGTATTGGCCGTCCACCTACTCGGCGGAAAAACTCAGTTGAGTTTTTCTCGTCGTGATTTTTGAACCTGCGGGAGGGTGGGCTGAGTAGATACTCAACACGTGCAGATGGGCGATTGGCATGCGACTTTTGTCGTAGACAAACGTCTCTCTTTCTGCTACACTGGTAGCGTAATAGAGAAAGGCGGTTTTTATGATGGAAACATGGGCGTTACCGGAGATCGACCGATCGTTGTGCGACCGATGCGGCTTATGTGTCGAGCAGTGCCCGACGGGCGCTGCGGAAATGGGGCCGGAAGGACCGTTCATCGCCCACCCCGAGGCGTGCACCTACTGCGCGGTTTGCGATACGATATGTCCAAGGGGGGCCATCGTCTGTCCGTACGAGATCGTCTGGGAAGAATAAACGAATTAAATGGAGAAAATTATGGCAACGAGACCGATTGTTCGTATTGATGAGGAACTTTGCGACGGCTGCGGGGCCTGTGTGACGCCGTGCGCCGAGGGGGCCATCGTCCTGGTCGACGGTAAGGCGAAGGTGGTGGACGAGGCGCTCTGCGACGGGGCGGGATTCTGCCTGCCCGTCTGCCCGACCGGCGCGTTGAGCATCGAGGAGCGGGAGGCTCTTGAATTCGACGAAGCGCGGGCCGAGGACTTGATGGCGGAGCGCGGCGCGACCTACATCGCGCAAAAATGCTTCCGCTGCGAGATGGGAGAGGACACAGCCCCGCTGATGCCGGTCCGCCATCAGGGCCAGAGCCTGTGGGTCTGCACCCGCTGCCTGCCCAGCCTGATTCACGGTTAGAGGACGGAAATGACGACGATGTACGACGACTTCAGCGCCGATTACGACCGCTTCGTGAACTGGGATGCCCGGCTGGCGGCCGAGATGGATTTCATTGAGGGCTGGTTGGAGGAAGCGGGCGCCCGGCGGGTGCTGGACGCCGCCTGCGGCACCGGGATGCACGCCATCGCGTTGGCCCAGGGAGGATACGAGGTCGTCGGGGCGGATTTCAGCGCGGGGATGATTGAGCACGCGCGGGAAAACGCCGCCGGGGCGGGCGCGGACGTGCGTTTTGAAGTCGCCGGTTTCGGGGCGTTGGCCCGTGCCCTGGCGCCAACGGGGAGCGCAGGCGACTTCGATGCCGTGCTCTGCCTGGGCAACTCGCTGCCCCACCTGCTGACGCCGGCCGACCTGGCAGCAGCGCTGGCCGATTTCGCCGCCTGCCTGCGCCCTGGGGGCCTGCTCCTCGTCCAGAACCGCAATTTCGACGCGGTGTTAGCCCGGCGCGAGCGCTGGATGGGGCCGCAGTCGCACCGGGAAAGGGTGGATGGCGAAGATGTAGAATGGCTCTTCCTGCGCTTCTACGATTTCGAGCCCGACGGCGCGCTGACCTTCAACCTGCTCACGCTCCGGCGCGAGGGCGCCGGGCCGTGGGCCCAACAGGTCGCGAGCACCCGTCTGCGCCCGCTGCTCCAGGCCGAACTGACCGGCGCGTTGCAAGCGGCCGGGTTCGAGCGCCTCGACTGCCGGGGCGACATACAAGGCGCGCCCTTCGACCCAGAAAGTAGTCCGAATTTGATTGTAATCAGTAGATTGGTAGCGCGGTAAATTGCTAGACTGGTTGCCGGTATACCGGTTTGCCCGGTGTACTCATATACCGGCATAGCAACAGAAGAAAGGAGTAACACGATGGATATGTTTTGTTTTCAGTGTCAAGAGACGGCGAGGAATAAGGGTTGCACGATTCGCGGGGTCTGTGGCAAGCCGCCGGAGGTGGCCCAGTTGCAGGATCTGTTGATTTGGCTTCTGAAGGGGCTTTCCTTCTACGGCGTCAAGGGGCGGGAGGTGGGCGTTTCAGATTCAGAGGCGGAGCTATTCGTCGCCGAGGCGCTGTTCGCCACCATCACCAACGTCAGTTTTGATCCCGAGCGCTTCGTCGCGCTGGTCAACCGGGCGGCCGAGCTGCGGGACCGGATCCGAGATCAGGTTGACGAGGCGGCGCTGGGTGATGCGCCAGAGGCGGCGCTCTGGTCGCCGGCGGGTAAAGACGCGGAGGCGCTCATCGAGAAAGGCGCCACGGTCGGCGTGATGGCGGATCTCGACCTGGACGAGGACGTCCGCTCGCTGCGCGAGTTGCTGATCTACGGGCTCAAGGGCATGGCGGCCTACACGCACCACGCCCACGTCCTGGGCTACGAGAACGACGCCTTGCTACACTTCATCCAAGAGGGGCTGTTGATGACGCTTGACGACGACGACGCCGTGGACGACCTGGTGGGCATGGTGCTCAAATGCGGCGGGATGGGCGTCCAGGCGATGGCCCTGCTGGATCAGGCCAATACCGGCGCCTACGGCCACCCCGAACCGACCCAGGTCAACCTGGGCGTGCGCGAGGGGCCGGCGATCTTGATCAGCGGCCACGATCTGCTGGACCTGAAGGAGTTGCTGGAACAGACCAAGGGCGCCGGCGTGAACGTCTACACCCACGGCGAGATGTTGCCCGCCAACGCCTACCCGGCTTTCAAGAAGTATGATCATCTGGTGGGCAATTACGGCGGGTCGTGGTGGCATCAGAAAGAGGAGTTCGAAAAGTTCGGCGGCGCGATCCTGATGACGACTAACTGCCTGGTCCCGCCGAAGGACAGCTACATAGACCGACTGTTCACCACCGACGTCGTCGGTTGGCCTGGCGTGGCCCACATCCCCGACCGGGAGAACGGCCAGCCAAAGGACTTCGGCCCCGTCATCGCCAAGGCGCTGGCATCAGATAGCCCCCAGCCGTTGGAAGAGGGCGCGATCCCTATCGGATTCGCCCACGAGACGGTGTTGAGCGTGGCCGACAAGGTGATTGAGGCTATCCAGAATGGCGACATCAAGCGCTTCGTGGTCATGGCCGGTTGCGACGGGCGGCACAAGTCGCGCGAATACTTCACCGAGCTGGCCCAGCGGCTGCCGGAGGATTCCGTCATCCTGACGGCCGGTTGCGCCAAGTATCGCTACAACAAGCTGGGCCTGGGCGACATCGGTGGCATCCCGCGCGTGCTGGACGCCGGGCAGTGCAACGATTCCTACTCCCTGGTCGTGATCGCCCAGAAACTGGCCGAGGCCTTCGAACTGGATGACATCAACGACCTGCCGGTGGCCTACGACATCGCCTGGTATGAGCAGAAAGCGGTCATCGTGCTGCTGGCCTTGCTCTCTCTGGGTGTCAAGCACATCCGTCTGGGGCCCACGCTCCCGGCTTTCGTCTCGCCCAACGTGCTCAACGTGCTGGTGGAAAATTTCGACCTCAAACCGACGACCACCGTCGAGGAAGACCTGGCGGAGATCGTTCGGTAGACCGGTAGATTAGGTGTGTCACTTTTTCCTCAATGCCTAAAGTGACTGATGACGAGGATGGGAGGGAGCGTACCATGCGGATACTGGCGATCATCAACGGTGAATACGGCCAACGGCACGTGGACAACATCCGGGAGCACCTGCCCGACGACGTGGAGACGCCATGGGAGATCGAGGTGTGGCGGGCGCCCTCGGTTCTCCCGCCCATCGTCGATTACCCGGAGGACTACCTGCCCGATTCGCTGCCGGAAGTAGATCTGATCCTGTCCTTCGGCGAGCACAAGGGCGTGGCGGAGTTGGTGGTGGAGGCGGCCAAAATGACCGGCGCCAGGGCCGTCATCGCGCCGGTGGATCGGGAGGCGTGGCTGCCCCGGGGGCTGGCCCGGCAACTGCGGGGCTGGTTGCACGACGTCGGCGTGACCGGCGTCACGCCCAAGCCGCTCTGCTCCCTGACCGAGACCCATTACAACGTCCGCCAACACCGGTTGGAATACGACGATCCTCTCATCGCCGAGTTTGCCCGTTATTTCGGGCGGCCCGAACTCGACATCACCGTCGACCCCAGGACACGAACCATCGCCCAGGTTGACGTCGTCCGGGATGCGGTCTGCGGCTGCGCCCGGCGCGTGGCCCGGGGGTTGGTGGGCGTCTCGGCCGACGAGGCGGAGGAAAAGGCGGGCCTGTTGCACCATCACTACCCCTGCCTGGCGGGGATGATCAAGGATCCGGATTTCCACGACACCATCATGCACGTATCCGGCAACATCCTCAAGGACCGCGTTGGCGAGCAGGTCAGGCCGTACAAAGATGTGCGCTACATCACGCCTGGCAAACGGAGCGGCGGCTAAGTCGCATCCGTAAAACCCAAATCCCCACTCCTAATTGTTGGGTCTTCAGGATTTCGCATGGCCCATCATAGACCCTAAAGGTTTTTGCGCTGGTTTTGATGGAAAAAGGTCATTGTTTAAGGCAAAAACGTTGTTTGCGCGGCCTTGAGCAAAACCTTTAGGG